>CAXTMM010000139.1:0-7273 GCA_964245415.1 uncultured Acidobacteriaceae bacterium
TCCTATTCTGCACGACGCACAAGGCAAGGTCCTGCCATCGGGAATGCTGGAAGGCAACCCGATCCAGCTCCTGCATCAACTCGCCGGGGTCGCGATCGCCTGGGTGATCTCGATCGTGGGGACGCTGGTTTTGCTGAAGGTGGTGGATGTGGTGATCGGGTTGCGCGTCACGGTTGAGGAAGAGCGTGAGGGTTTAGACATAACGCAGCATGGCGAAGAAGGCTACGATTACGCGGCTTAGATGTTAGTCTAAAAGCCCCTTGACCAGCGGCGTACATGGGATAGTGAGAGCGATGCAGAAGATAGAAGCAGTGATCCAGCCATCGAAGCTGGATGCGGTTAAGGATGCGCTTCTGGAAGTGGGCGTCGAGGGTATGACGATTCTCGAGGCGCGCGGGCATGGGCGGCAGAAAGGTCACACGGAGTTTTATCGGGGCCGCGAGTATACGGTCGATTTGCTGCCGAAGATCAAGCTGGAGGTGGTGGTGCCGGATGAACTGCTGGAGAAGGCGGTAGCGGCGATTGTGGCTTCGGCTCGAACGGGCAAGATCGGGGATGGGAAGATTTTTATCTCGAAGATCGATGAGGCCATTCGGATTCGGAATGATGAGCGGGGCTCAACTGCGCTTTAGGTACTCCATGCCGGCAACACGCGCATGATCCGTGCATGCGACGAGGGCGATTTCGGCCGGATATGGGCAGTGATCAATGATGGCGCGCGCGCGTACCAGGGCATGATCCCTGCGGATCGGCTGGAAGATCCTTATATGTCACAGGAAAGGCTGCAGCGGGAAATAGAAGAGGGCGTTCGATTCTGGGGCATTGAAGAAGCCGGGAGCCTGGCAGCCGTGATGGGCATACAACCTGTGCAGGACGTGACGCTGATTCGCCACGCCTATGTTCGATCAGCAAGCCAGAAGCGCGGCATGGGTGGCCAGTTGCTAACCTATTTGCTGCAGCTCGCAAGGGGTCCGGTTCTGATTGGCACCTGGGCAGACGCGGTCTGGGCCATCAAGTTCTATAAGAAGTACGGCTTCCTCGTGGTCACGCCGGAGGAGAAAGACCGGTTACTCGGCAAGTACTGGAAGGTGCAACAACGGCAGATCGAGACCTCTGTTGTTTTGGCTGACCTAACGTGGCAGGCCGTGCATCCTCTGTCGCGAAAGAGCCAGCTCGATTGAACCCAGGAGTGCAAGCCGAAGCAGAGAGAGCATGAAACTGGATACCAACCATCTGCAGCGGCTTCGCCAGCAGCATAGCCAGCAAGGCTCGGACCTGCGCGCGGCATTTCTGCGCAATGGGGATGGGCTGGCGGCGGTGCGGTTGCGTACGCTGCAGACTGAGTCGCTGATACGGCAGCTTTGGCAGGAGTTTGGCGGTGGAGGTGCGGCGCCATCGATCGCGATTGTGGCTACGGGTGGGTTTGGGCGACGGGAGCTGTTTCCCTACTCCGATGTGGACGTGCTGTTCTTGTGTGCGCAGGATTCGGTTGAGCGGGACTTCCATGACACGATCCGGGCGATGACTCAGGCGATGTGGGACGTTGGGTTGCGGGCTTCGCCCGCGACACGCACGCTGAAGGAGTGCGACCGCATCGATCCGGAGAATCTTGAGTTCACCGTCTCGCTGCTGGAGCGGCGGTTTTTGGCCGGCGACCAGGCCCTTTATGCGCGGTTTGAGGGGGAGCTGCTGCCGGCGGCGATTTTGCGCGAGTCAGGGCTGCTGCTCGAAAACCTGTGCGACATGGCCAATGCGCGCCATGCCAAGTATGGGCACACAATCTTTCACCTGGAACCGAATCTGAAGGAGTGCCCAGGCGGGCTGCGAGACCATAACCTGACCGAGTGGCTGCTGCTGCTGGCGCAGTTGCAGGCGACTCGTGCGTGGCCTGCGGCGGCGCCGGCGCCCATGGCGCAGGATGATTACGAGGCGGCGTTCGACTTCCTGGCGGCGGCGCGATGTTTCCTCCACTATCGCAGTGGGCGGGATAGCAATACGCTCGACTGGCACGCGCAGGATGAGGCTGCGGCGGCTTCAGTAGGGCTTGAGACGGCGGGGTCGGCTGACCCGGCGTACTGGATGCGCACCTACTATCGGCATGCGCGGACGGTCTACCGGCGGGCTTGTTTGCTGATGGACAGCCTGCCTCACGAGCGCAGGATGCTGCTGAAGTCGCTGCGGCAGCGGCGCTCGCCAGTGGGGAATACGGGGTTTTTTGTCGCAGAAGGGCGGCTGCTGCTGGGTGAAAGCGTGCTGCTGACCGACGCCGACGCGATCTTGAAGGTGTTTGTGCATGCGGCGCATCATGGGCACCGCTTCTCGCAGGATGCGGAGGCACGCATCTCAGAAGCACTGCCGGCACTGGCGATGCAGATGCCCGAGGGGCCATACCTTTGGAACTGCCTGCGGGATGTGCTGCTGGCACCCTTTGCGGCGCATGCGCTCAGGACGATGCATGCGCTGGGGCTGCTGGAGCAGATTCTGCCGGAGTTTCACGGCATTGATTCCCTCGTGATTCGGGACGCGTACCACCGGTACACGGTCGATGAGCACACGTTTTTGGTGATTGAGAATGTGCACCTACTGCGGCAGCCGCGGCATGAGTGGGAGAAGCGGTTTGGCACGCTGCTGCCGGAGATCGAGCGGATGGATCTGTTTCTGCTGGCGCTGCTGCTGCATGACACGGGCAAAGGCCGGCGGTCGGGCGATCATGCGGCGCAAAGTGTCGAGCTGGCCGAGCGGGTGTTTGCACGGCTGGAGTTTGATCCGGAGGAGCGGGACCTGATCCGGCGGCTGATTCGCAATCACCTGGAGATGTCGCTCGCGATGCGGCGGGATATTTTCGATCCGGGGAGTATCCGGCTGTTTGCCGAGCATACGCCGTCGCAGCAGCAGCTGAAGATGCTGACGGTGCTGACCTATGCGGATGTGAAGGCGGTGAACCCGGACGCGCTGACGCCCTGGAAGGCGGAGAATCTGTGGCAGCTGTATATGGCGACGTCGGGCTTTCTGGACCGGTCGGTGGACGAGACGCGGTATCGCGTTGAGGCTGACTCGGGGCTGTTGAGCCGGATTCTGGCGCTGGTGCCGGAGCGGCAGGAGGAGCTGCGCAGCTTTCTTGAGGGACTACCGCAGCGCTACCTGCAGACGAGATTGCCGGAGCAGATTCGGCAGCACTTCGAGCTGGCGCTGGCGCTCGAGGCGGGGGCAGACCCGATCCAGCTGGCGGTGCGGCCGCTGCGACAGTACTCGGAGGTGACGCTGGTGGCGCGGGACCGGCCGCTGCTGTTTGCGGATATGGCAGGGGCGCTTTCGGCCTGGGGCATGAATATCGTCAAGGCGGATGCGTTTTCAAACGCGGCCGGGGTGATTCTGGACAGCTTCCAGTTTGCAGATCCATTTCGGACCCTCGAGCTCAATCCCGGAGAAACAGACCGGTTTTTGACCAGCCTGCGGGAGGCGCTGGCCGGGCGTGCGCCGCTCGACAAGATGCTCGATGCGCGGCAGCAGGCACGGCGGCGGGGAGTGTTCCGATCGGAGGCCGGGACGCGGTTGCAGTTTGACGACCTGTCATCGGAGCACAGCACGCTGATGCAGGTGGTGGCTCAGGATTTTCCAGGATTGCTGCGGGAGATTGCAGTGGAGATTGCGGGATGCGGGTGCGATATCGAGGTGGCGCTCGTAGACACTGAAGGCGAGATGGCGATCGATGTGTTTTACCTGACCGGGCATGGGGCGAAGCTCGATCAGGGCAAGCAAGGGTGTTTGGCGCAGAGAGTGGAGGCGGCGTTGGCAGAGCGGTAAAATTGGTGCGGGCAGCGTAGCGGCTTCTTGAGGGGAAGACAACTCCTTCAGTTCGCTTGGGGATGACGAGACTAATGTGGATTGCCAGCCATCAATGGGAAGAGTGCGAGCTGGAGAGGATACAGACAGAGAGACGCGCCTCCTGATGAGGCGCGTCTCCACCCTGCCGACACACACGGAGTGCCTTTGGGCGCTAGAGGGCTCTAGCTAAAGGGCACGGCGATCGAGGGTTGGTGGGCCTTGTGAGAGCGGGCGCAGTTGTGTTTCCGCTCGAGAGCAAGACGCTCTGGTTCGGTGATCGGCATCCCCAGGAGTCGGGAACAGCGACCGCAAAAAGCGACCCTCGCGTTGAGCAGCCCGGAGGCTGCGAGGGCGGAGGTCATGGGTTTGGCATGTGTGGTCGTAATCATGGCTCATTCTCCTTTTAGGGAAAAAAGAATGGCGTGGATCAGACGGACTGTCTTTCCGTGAGCTTTTGCAGATGCAACGATCAGCTCGACGGAGGAACAGCACCAGTATGGATCGCGCTCAGAATTCGCACTGATGTTAGGAAGGGCACAAAGCACGGAAGCCGGAGTTAACCTTCCCGAAGTAACACTCACAGCAATATAGGCCTGAACAAATACGGTTGTCATTGCAAATTGGCGCAATTTGGGAAAGTACGCCAAAAATTTGTCCCGTTCTGGGATCTGCTGTCAAAGATTTTCGAATGGCTGCTGGCAGGCGTAGCCATCCCGTTTCTGACTGACTAACTATCAGGATAAGGCCGCTTCGCGGGGTGCCGCTTTTAAAAACCTTAAGTGCACGATTACATAAGTGTTACACCCGGATGGCGATGCCCGCTGCTAGCCTGAGTGCACATCAGTAATCTTTGAAGGCGAACGGGTGTCTGTACATGGCAATACTTGAAGCGATTGAAGAACGTCCGCTGGGAAATGCGGACCCCCGTCTCGGGCCAGAGGTCAGTGCTCGCCTGAGTGATGACGAGCTGACCGGGACCAGGTATGTAGCGCCGGTGCCAACAATGGGGAAGGCAGAGGTCAAGAAGGCGCGCGGCATCAACTGGCTGACCAGCATCTTTATGGTGATCTTCCATGTGCTAGCGGTGGTTGCGCTGTTCTTCTTCACCTGGAAGGGGCTGATTGCGTTCGCTGTTTTGTATGTGCTGGCCATCAATGTAGGCATCGGGATGGGCTACCATCGGCTGCTCACCCATCGAGGTTATAAAGTCCCGCGCTGGCTGGAGTACGTGATTGCTACCTGTGCGACGCTCTCGCTCGAGGGTGGGCCGATCTTCTGGGTGGCGACCCACCGGGTGCATCACCAGCATTCGGACCGCGAGGGCGATCCCCACTCCCCGAACGAGGGGACCTGGTGGTCGCATATGGGCTGGATTGTGACCGGGCAGAGCCTGCACGCCGAGACCGCCGTGCTGTCGCGGTATGCGCCGGACCTGAGCCGGGACAAGTTTCACGTTCTGCTGAGCAAGTATCACTGGGTGCCGCTGACCACCGTTGGGCTGCTGCTTCTGGCGTGGGGCGGCTGGCCGGTGGTGCTGTGGGGAATCTTTCTGCGGGTGACGGTGGGACTGCATGCGACCTGGCTGGTCAACTCGGCCACGCATATCTGGGGCTCGCGGCGGTTTGAGACCCGCGATGACTCGCGCAATAGCTGGTGGGTAGCGCTGCTGACCGGCGGCGAAGGCTGGCATAACAATCATCATGCCCACCCGGTATCGGCTCGGCATGGACTTCGGTGGTATGAGTTTGATCCAAATTACTATGGCATCTGGCTGCTGAAGATGCTGGGTCTGGCGCGGGATGTGAAGATTGCGCAGTATGACCCCGCCAACCCGCGCCCAGCGGGAACCGCGTAGGGCAAAGGCAAGACCCCTGCGCGGGAGCAACTGTTATGCAGGCTGACGCGCTCCGCGCTTTAAAAGCTTAGGCTCCCTGGTACTTCCGGGGAGCCTAAGCTTTTGCGCCGCAGGCGGGTAGACTCCCCACGAAGTGGGCGCCTCCCGCGCCGGGGATCTTGTATTTTGTATGTATGCGCGTGACCCGACGACCGGCGATTGTCATCTTTGTCCTGCTGGGAATATGCCTGGTCGGACTGACGGTCGCGCTCAATGTCGGATGGATCATTCTGAACTGGCGCCGGGTGCTGCCTTTGGTGCTGGGGCTACCTATCTTTCTGCTGCTGATCGCAGGGGTGGTCGTGAATACGGTCTTCCTGGTCAGGGAAGTCCGCCGCAACGAGAGGCAGAACAATTTCCTGAATGCGGTGACGCATGAGCTGAAGACGCCGCTAGCGTCGATTCGGCTCTACCTGGAGACGCTGCAGCGGCATAACGTGGCGGAGGAGAAGCGGCGGGAGTTTTACGCGATTATGCTGGCAGACAGCGAGCGGCTGCTCACGACGGTGGAGCAGGTGTTGAAGGCCGGCGAGGTGACGCAGCGGACTGGTAAGCATCGGCGCGAGGAGCTGGACCTGGTGGCGTTGACACGTGCTGCCATTGCTGCGACCGCATCCAGGCACAATCTCGCGGCCGGAGCAATCGTGTATCAATCGGTGGACGAGTCATCACGAGGCGGAGCGAAGGAGAGGGTTCCCGAGGAGAGGATCATGATCAGCGGCAACGCCGAAGACTTGGAGACGGCAGTCTTGAACATCCTGGGCAATGCGGTCAGGTATTCGCCTGAGGGGGTAAGGGCGAGCGTATCGATTGTGAGCCGTGCGGACCGGGTTGTGCTCGAGGTGGCTGACCATGGGATTGGGATACCGCGGGCGCATTTAAAGGGTGTGTTCAAGCGCTTTTACCGGGTGCCGAACCGGATGGTGCTGCGAACCAAGGGGACCGGGCTGGGACTCTTCCTGGTGCGGAGTATCGCGCGGCAGCATGGAGGAGATGCGCGGGCCGAGAGTGCGGGCGAGGGCTTGGGCACGACGATTACGCTCGAGTTGCCGCGGGGCCTGCGGATGGCTGGGGAGTGAGCTTGTGGATGGGTGGTGTTGTGAGCAGGGCTGAAAGTGCGGTTGCGCGAATCCTGGTGGTCGAGGATGAGGCGCATCTGGCCGAGGGGCTGCTGTTTAACCTGCAGGCTGAGGGGTATGAGGTGGAGCTGGCAGGGGATGGAGAGAGTGCGCTGGCTCGGCTGCTGCCTGTCGCATCGCTGGGTAAGCTGAGTTCGGGGCCATCGGGCGAGACTGGGACCGGCATTTTCGGCACCGATGAATTTGGAGGGGATCGAGATAACGGCAGTGGGCTTGCTCTCGATCCTGGGCAGGATGGAGAGACAAGACTCGGTGCGGACGGCTCTCTGCCGCAGTATGACGCGGTGCTGCTGGACGTGATGCTGCCGGGCAAGAGCGGGTTTGAGGTGGTGAGCGCGCTGCGGGCGGCCGGGGTGTATGTGCCGGTGCTGATGCTGACGGCGCGGGGGCGTCCGGAAGATGTGCTGCATGGGCT
>CAXTMM010000140.1:0-7236 GCA_964245415.1 uncultured Acidobacteriaceae bacterium
CCGTTCCCATCCCGAACACGGAAGTTAAGTCTCGCTGGGCCGATGGTACTGCACGCGTAAGTGTGTGGGAGATTAGGTGATCGCCGGTAATAACATAGAACAGCTCACTCTTGAGGTCAGGAGTGAGCTGTTTGTATTCGCGGCATGTTTCCGCCGAGAAACCCACTCAGCACTTTTAACCCCAGGTCAGTTCTGAAGGTAAGAGATGTGATTGTTCCGTGTGGCTTACTCAGGACAGCTGCTTGGATTCTATTTGTGCTGTCAACCAGCCTCAACACGGCGGCGACACGCTTGAGTCCAAGTGCTGTACCGCAATGCGCTGGCGTGACTTTCAACGCCTCTTACCTAGCACAAGTCAGCCCATCGGAAGGGCCTGGCTTTCTGTTGATCATCACGAACAACACAAATCAGGCGATCAAACTCGCCAAGCCCTTCCCGAGCAGCGCACACTGGTATGCGCAGACAGGAACAGGTCCTTGGCTATGGAGAGCTTCAAGTGGATCCGGTGGAGCCTTGGTCAACGCTCTTGAGGAGCATGGTCCATTGCTGGTTTATGCTGCGCCCGCGGCAGCGTCGGGGACCGAGAATCTGACGGTTCAGGCACATCAGCACCTGGAGCTTGCCGAGTCGATGCAAGCCAGCCCGATCCTCCGCTACCGGCCCGATTGTGAGCGCTGTAAGAATCCTAAGGATGAACGCTACCGTGCAGTACTCGCGTACGCCTACCGCCCCAACACGGGATCAATGGAAAAAGGTCTACTCCCATGCGGACTACGCAGCGGGCCGATTATCATGCCGCCGCTCGAATAGTACGCAACTCGTCCACCGCATCCGGGTTCTCATGATTCGAAGGAGAATCAACCATGCGCATCACGATTCGCGCGTTTGCACTAGGAACAGCTTTTTGTATGGGTCTCGGTATGGGCGCCACATTCGCCCAGGACGCATCCAGCACACCGCAGAATATTCCTCCCGCTGGGCAGGAGATGCACCACGGTCGCGGACCAATGACGACCGAGCAGCAGCTTGGACATATGACCAAGGCGCTCAACCTGACATCAGATCAGCAAACACAGATCAAGCCGCTTCTCGATGCACGCCGTCAGCAAATGATGCAGATGCATGAGGACAAGAGCCTGACGCGGGAAGACAGGATGACAAAGTTCAAGGCATTGGACGACGACACCCATGCCAAGATCTCGGCGGTACTGAATGACACACAGAAGACCAAGTTTGAGAAGATGCAGGAACGCCGCGACGAGCACATGGAGCAGCACAGCAGCGGCAACATGGGCGGAGGCCAGCCTCAGTCGTAAGAGAAAAATCTACCGAGTGCAGCCTTTTAGAAACCGCGTTTCGCCCCATTGATGCGTCTGTCAATAGGCTCTGAAGGGTCGATTGGCAACATGGAGCAACATAGAGGGGCTGGCAACATCTGTCGTGATGGAAGCGACCTGCCTACTTTGCTTCTGTGCGGAAGCGCTGGTAGTCATCATAAACAATTTGCACATTGGCACGATAGCCGATGAAGGCAACCGCATGCGCTTCGATGTGAACAGAAGCGCTTGTGGGTAGCCATAGCTCATTGTTGACCAGCTTCTGGTCAAACGAGAAGCTGCTCCCTTTCGTCAGAGAGAAAAGCCCGAAACCCGCTCGAAAGCTGTCGTGTAGCGTCGCCTGTACTTTACGGACTTGCCGGTCCTGTTCGTCGATCCAGATCGTGCCAACCAGATTCTTCGACGCGGTTTCGGCTAGGCCGTGGGTAACTGCAGCGGGGTTGCCGGCAAAATCAAAGGCTAGAACGCTTCTACGGTCGAGCTCGAGACGTCGAGGATTGCTGAACGTCTCGATCGAGAGCAGTCGGCCTACGCTGATCTGTCCATTTTCGTCAACCATGTCGCCAGGCGGTGTCTTCTGAGCCTTTGCGATTTCTTTTTTGACGCGTTCATTTTCCTTCGCCACCTCAGCTGCGTCTAGCGGCAACCCGTCTTTGCTCACCAAGCGTTCAACCTGATGCGAGTTCACAAAGAAGACTTGTGACTCTCTACGTTCGACCTTCTTCGTATTGCCGAGTCGATCTAGTTCGTTGATCGTCTGATGCTCGCGGTAGGTGTAGCTCTCACGGGTCTTGTCGAGCTCTCGCTGGTGCGCCTGTACCTGTCGCATGAGCGAAACGATGTCCGGAATCGGTTTTCCCTGATCGGCATTTGCTACTGCGCCGATTGAGGCAAGCAGCAGCCAAGCCCAGGACTGCCGGCGGCTGAAAGTTGGTCGAATCGGAAAATGCTTTCGGCGCACGGTCTGATTCCTTATTCCATCGTCGCAAAATCGCAAGCCTTGCGCTATGATCTTTTCGACACTTCATATGATCATAACCTTGTTCACTTTCGGCATAAGCTGGGCCTTTTATGCCTTTGTCTTTTACGGCATGACCCTGGTCACCCCGGCATTTCACAGCAGCTACACACAGGAGACCTTCTCAATTGCCTTCTTGATCGCCTTTCTAGACGCGGCATTTCTCAAGGCGATTCGCGTCATGAACTTCAGAATTCACCCAGTTGTGCTGTTCCTGATGAGCTGGGGAATCAATTACATGTTGATTGAAGCTACCAGCGGATTCGGAGACACGTACTACGTCACCGGCCACAAGGGTCCTGTGATTGTTGCTACTGTCATGGGTTGCTCGATGGTGTTGTTTGAGCTGGGCAAGGAGAAGTTTTTTTCAGACGTACGCCTCTAGCTCAAGCTGGCAGCACCATCCAGGTCACCGCCGATTTTGGACACCCAGTGCAGCAGCGCGCCCTCGCATCCGCCCTGCAAGGATCGGCGTCGCTGGCTTACGGCGTGCCGAAGCAGTCGCCACATTCTTGGTCTCTGTAGTAGCGCTTGTTCCGGCGCCTGCAACACGCATCGGGAGTGCACCTGATGCGGCCTCAGCGCCGAGCCGCGTTGGTGAACCAGCAGTGAGCGCATCCTGCTGTGTCGGAGACCGGAGAGAAGTCTCACGCGCCACCAAGATCCCGCCGGTGAACACGCAGATCAGCGCGGCGGTCATAGCTGCGGCCGTCCAGCCGCGGGAAAAAACACGCATAATGTCTTGCCACCTGGCAGCAGACCCTTGGCGCCTGGCATGCGCTTGCAGTGCTGCGAGTACACGCACTTCGAGACCGTCTGACGTTTGGTGATCCAGTTCAGCGTGGACGGAACGCATGACGGTTAGAGCGCGCTCGACTTCTGCTTCTGCTTTGGCGTCGCTATGAATCTGCGCAACATCCACGCTCGATCCTACCTCCTTCCGAACCCATGAAAGCTTCAACGTGCTTCTCCTTTGGGGCAAGCTGGAGCGGGCAGTGTAGAACGTGTCTGTTTTTTGCCCGGATCGAGCAGCTTACCCAGGAGCAGGCGTGCACGAAAAAGCCTGGAGCGTACAGAAGATTGGCTCGTCGCAAGAATCGAGGCGATCTCCGTCGTGGTCAGCTCTTCGACTGCGGAGAGCAGCAGAACCTGGCGCTCCTTGGAGGGTAGCGTGTCGATCAAGCCAAGAATGCGCCGATACTCTGCAGTTGCGATCGTAGCTGCCTCGCCTCCAGGACCGATGCAGGGAAGCGTGCGTACCAGGTCCGCTATGTCGTCGGTCTCCGGGCGAACCTTGCTGCGGCGTTTCCGGTCCAACACCACATTCCAGGTGATCCGCACCAGCCACACGCGGGCATCACGCACCTCGGGAAGTTTGTTCTTGTTCTTCAGCACACGTAAGAAGGTTTCCTGCACGGCATCTTCGGCTTCGGCCGTGTTGCGCATTACGGAGAACGCGACTCGGTAAAGCTGCTGCGCGTACTGCCGCACTAGGCAGGCAATCGCCTGATCTGAAGACGCGGTTTGTACACGTAGACAAGCCGGTTCGGCGGCCGGGATTGCCTCAGGCGGCTCGAAAGCTTGTGGGTACAGCCAGCCAGCCACTTGTCCTTCCAGTGAACTCATACGTCTCAGATGTACAGACGAAAGGATCGTGATTTCCGCTCGAATCTAAGACAGTCGTTTACTGAAGTTTTCTATGGCCACGCGAGCAGGAAAAAGGGCAGGCACACGGCCTGCCCTTTCCGATGGAGGATGCCAGCTACTTCTTGCCACTCAGCTTCTGCGCCGCGATCTGCGCCGCCGCTGAGGTCTTGTCTTCATCCTTGATAAGCGCGTATAGGCGGCGAGCCTCATCCGGCTTGGTCGCCTCGTAGGTTTCTGCGAGCGCCAATCGGGCTGTACTCACAGGCACCGTCAGTGTGGGCTTGGTGATTAACTGCTGATACAGTAAGACCGCTTGCTGCTGCCTGTTGGTCTTGCGATAGAGGCTGGCTAGAGCCATCTTCGCCAGCGAGCCTAGAGGTCCACGAGAATCCGCCGCTTTTCTTAAGTATGTCTCCGCTTGTGCTGTCTGGCCCATGTCTTCACAGGTGAGTCCGGCAAAGTAGCGGGCGTTCGCCCCGGCCTCAAAGAAGCCATATTGATCGACGACATGCGAAAAAAGTGGATACGCGGCTCTGGCGCGGTCAGCGGCGGTCGAGTAGCTCGGAGTATTCGGATCAACGGGCTGTCCGGGCTGGAGCAGCGGAGTTTCATACACATCCATTGCGCCGGAAAAGGCGCTCTCGGCCTTGGCCGACTGGGTTGAGACGAACACACTGGCCGCGACGGCGATGAGGACGACGGCAACGACGGCGACCGAAAGACGCAGCATGAGGTGTCGGTTAGCCTCAAACCAGGAGACAGCCGGTCCAAGCGCCGGTGTCGAAGTCGAACCTCCTGCTTTTACAAAGCTGGAGGACTTGACTGCTTGCTGCATCTGAGTGTCCACGAGCGTCCTTATACGGAAAGTAAGCCTGTCAGGAAAATAACAGGGCTTTCCCCCAAGTGTAGCAGCGCATATTTTGAAGGGCAATCGCGGCAATACGCGATTAATGGCAGGGGAAGATAAAGATTAGTCATCAGCACGCCAGCTTAGCGTATCATCTCGACAAAGCATCAGGTAGGGAAGTCTAGACTCTACAGCTCCCGACTTCGTTGCCAGAGATGCTTCTTTGTGTAGGAGATACACTGCAATCGCTGGCCAGGTATTACCTACTAGTTGGGTTAAAACTACGGCGTACATCCTCGAGATGTATGTCATGCAAGTTACAGAACCTATGTTTCGGCTGAAATTTCAGCGTTCGACAGCTCAGACTCTGCCGTAGGTGCAACGATGTTGGAAGCTCTTACTCAGGACGATTCCTTCAGGAGGATGGCGGAGAACAGCGTGGATGTACTCTGCCGGGTCACGCCTAGCGGGCATTGCATTTACTGCTCGCCTTCTTCATTGCGGGTTCTGGGTTGGAGACCCGAGGAGATGCTTCTTTACTTTCCCAACGACCTTATCCATCCCAAGGATGCGCGGGGAGCCAAGCTGGCCCACGAGCGTACGCTGAGCGATGAGGGCCGAGACGACCTGCCAAATACCATGCGGGTGCGAAAGAGGGACGGGAGTTACACCTGGCTCGAAGTAAGTTTTTCTTTAATGCGGGATGAAGGGACAAAAGCTCCCTGGCAGCTGCTGCTGAATATGCGCGACGTGAGTAAGCGGCGCCTTGTGGAGCAGCAGTTGGAAGCGCTTGCTCTCTCCGACCCCCTAACCGGCCTGGGAAACCGAAGAGCGTTCACCTGGGCACTGGAGCACGAATGGCGTCGGGCCCGGAGAGAGGGAAGCGAAATCTCGCTGCTGATGCTTGATGCTGATAATTTTAAAGGAATTAACGACACCTACGGACATGACATTGGTGATGAATGCCTTTGCGCCATTGCTGAAACTATTCGAGCGGTCGGGCGCCGGTCCGGAGATCTAGCCGCTCGCTATGGGGGAGAAGAATTTGCTCTGATCCTACCAGCGACCGACGCAGAAGGGGCTGCCATTGTCGCCGAGCACTTAAGAATCTCAATTAAGGCGCTCAACCTGCCCCATAGTCTCAACCGAGAGCATGATTCGGTAGTAACGGTTAGCGTGGGCGCGGCTACAGCTGTTCTAGGTCTTGGAGGGGATCGGCCGACAAACCCTTCAGGGCTGCTAAAGGCCGCAGATGCGGCCCTGTACAAAGCTAAGCAGGACGGCCGGAACCGCGTGGAGACAGCTTTGCTTGTGGCAGGATCTCGCTGAAGTACGAACATCCGCTGCCATCGCTGCATCGAAGGCACGCCGTTGATCCTCTTTAAAGGCAACCACCTGCACGGATCGACTAATGCAGACGCTCAAGCTGCGCACGCCGGATCACCCATCTGGCCGGTCTCGATCTTCTCCTGACAATCGATGCAATACGGCGTCCAGGGCAGGGCTTCTAGCCGTTTTTCTCCTATTACGTTACCGCAGTGCAGGCACGCGCCAAAGCTGCCATCTTCCAGGCGATCAAGCGCAGATCGAACCTGAGACAGCTGCAGGTGACCCTGGGTACCTTGTAGAAAGAGAAGCTCCTTCTGGTAGGACTGCACGGCGTGGTCAGCAGCGTCCTGCAGATCGTCGGTAGAGCTTTCGCGACCCTCTTTGACAGCGGTCAACATAGAGCGCTCGAGTAAAGCCTGCTGCTGGAGAAGTTTTTCCTTCAACGCGTCCGGAGAGCGCTCAACAATCTTGGGAGAGTAGGTCACGGCAGAACTCCTGGGTCTCAATCTCAGATGTAGACTTCGCGCCAGCAGGTAAGCGAAACGTGATAGCGAAACCTAGTCTGCTGGTAGTCACAGGTTGGACGCATGAACTGCGGAAACATTTGTTCGGCAATAAAAGCTTTTTGAGTTGGATGGAAGCGCTCTTGCGTGTGCGTGCCGAAGCGTGCACTGGTTAAGCGGCAAGCATCTGTTATCCGCCTTGCGCTTGATGACCCGAAGACGCGCTTAGAGTGGCCGGCCCGTCCGTCGACACGCTTGCTCCGCCCGTGATCTGCCGGTAGTCTGGATGTCATGTATGACGACTTTCACGTAATCGATCGCTGGACCGGCGAAGACCTGCACTGCCGCTGGAAAGCCAACATCGTAGCCATAGCCACACGCCATGCCGATGCTGTGGATGTGCGCTTTGACATCAATGGGCGGCCCATGTGGATCGCGCTGCCGTGCACGGCCTGGGTGGAGCAGAAGAAGCGAACCGGGCACGTGATCACCGATCAGCTGACCGCCCAGATTGCGGGGCATTACCTGAAGGAGGCGGTCGAGTCGGGCTATGAC
>CAXTMM010000141.1:0-362 GCA_964245415.1 uncultured Acidobacteriaceae bacterium
CGGCCAACCGCTACGTCATCCACATCGACCCTGAGAACGCAGGCTACCAGCCCGCTCAGCTGCAAGCGCTTTACACCCAAATCACCGATAGCTTTCACGCGGTGCCCGGGGTCAAGCACGTTTCCCTCTCGATGTACAGCCCGATCGAGGGCGACAACTGGAGCGAAGGCGTTGCAATCGAGGGACGCCCCGAGCGTGGGCCCAATGACAACACGACCGCGTCGTGGGTGCGCGCCAGCCCGGAGTTCTTTGATCTCATCGGCCAGCACGTCTTGCGCGGACGCGGCATCAACACGCAGGACACCGCCACCTCGCCCGGCATCGCCGTCGTTAACCAGGCCTTCGTCAGGAAGTTCTTCCAC
>CAXTMM010000141.1:372-7132 GCA_964245415.1 uncultured Acidobacteriaceae bacterium
GCATCCGCTTTGGCACAAACGGCGTAAAGAGCTCGCACGACTTTCAGATCGTCGGCGTTCTCAACGATGTCAAGTACACCGCCCCACGCGAGCCTGCCCGCCCCATGTACTTCCGGCCGCTCCTTCAATCCTCCGTGACCGCTCCCGAGAGCGACGCCCGTTCGCTCTTCGCCCGCGCCATCATGATTGAGACCCGCGGACCCGTCGACGGCCTCGAAGCGCGCTCGCGGCAGGTGCTTGCCTCCATCAACCCCAATCTTCCCGGCATCAACTTCCGCGCCTTTGATGACCAGATCGCCGGCCAGTTCACCCAGGATCGCCTCATCGCCCGCCTGACCATGCTCTTCGGCGCACTCGCGCTCGTGCTGGCCTCGGTCGGGCTCTACGGCGTCACCGCGTACACGGTCGCCCGCCGCACCTCCGAGATCGGCATCCGCATGGCGCTCGGAGCCGGTCGAGGCTCAGTCGTCGCCATGGTGCTGCGCGGCGCGCTGCTGCAGGCCGGCCTGGGACTCGTCATCGGCATCCCGATCGCCCTGCTCGGCTCCCGGCTGCTCAAGTCGCAGCTCTACGGCGTCCAGGGCGCAGACTTGTTTGTCCTGCTGGGTGCCGTCCTCACCCTTGCTGCAGCTGCTTCCCTCGCCGGCCTCATCCCGGCACGCCGCGCCGCCACCATCAACCCCATGACTGCTCTGCGCACCAAGTAATACGAGGGAGAATCCATGCCATCGCTGATCCAGAACCTTCGCTACGCCCTGCGCCAGCTGCGCAAGTCGCCTGGCTTTACGCTCACGGTCGTGCTCACGCTTGCTCTCGGCGTGGGCGCAAACTCGGTCGTCTTCAGCGTGCTCAACGCCCTGATCCTGCGGCCGCTCGCGCTGCCTGACGCGCAGCAGCTGGTCTTCTTCAACCGGGTTGGCGCAACCACCGGCAACTCTAGCTCGTCCCCGGCGCAGTCTTTCCCTGACTACCGCGAACTGCGCAACGCAAACCACTCCTTCTCCGGTCTGGCTGCCTACCGCTTTGAGCGCACCGGGGTCGACTTGGCGGGTGCCGTTCGCCAGGGCTGGGATATTGAGGCATCTGCCAACTACTTTGACGTGCTCGGCGTTCGCCCTGCGCTCGGCCGCTTCTTTCACGCTTCCGACGATCATGGCCCTAACTCTGTCCCGTACATCGTCCTCAGCTACGCTTACTGGCGCTCGCACTTCCACGCTGACCCTACGATCGTCGGCAAGCCGATCGAGCTGAACAAGCACCCGATGACGGTGCTCGGCGTCGCGCCCGAAAGCTTCCGCGGTACCGACCTTTTCTTTTCTCCCGATCTGTGGGCGCCGTTGATCGACCAGGGGGAGCTGGACGCCTACAGCGACTTGGAAGACCGCGGGAACCATAACACCTGGATCCTCGGGCGGCTCAAGCCGGCTCTCACCTGGACCCAGGCGGAAGCCGAGCTGAACCTGCTGGCCCACGCCATGGGTGCCCAGCACAAGGAGGACGAGGGCCTGGCCTTCCGGCTTTCGAAGCCAGGGCTGATCGGCGACTTTCTCGGCAGGCCGGTGCGCGCCTTTCTCTACGGCGTCACCGGGCTGGCGATGCTGGTGCTGCTGGCCGCCTGCGCCAACCTGGGCAGCCTGTTTGCCGCGCGAGCATCGGACCGGTCGCGGGAGTTTGCGGTTCGGCTGGCGCTCGGCGCCTCGCGTGCGGTGCTGGCGCGCCAGATGTTGACCGAGGCGGTGCTGGTCTCGCTCCTGGGTGGAGCAGTGGGCCTGGCGGCAACCACCGGCGTGTTGCGTGCCCTTTCGCTGTGGCGGCCCTCGCCTGACTTTCCCATCCAAATGACCGTGACGGCAAATGCGCGGGTAGGCGCGATGGCGCTCGTCCTCGCGCTGGCGAGCGGTCTGTTCTTTGGCTTGGTGCCGATGCGAGAGGTGTGGCGAGGCAATGCCTTCCTGGTGATCAAGGGCGGGTCGGGCAACGGCGAGACCAGCCGCTGGAGCCGGTTCACGCTGCGCGACCTGCTGCTGGTGGTGCAGATCGTCTTCTGCTCGGTGCTGCTGACCTCCGCGCTGGTGGCCGTGCGGGGGCTCGCGCGCAGTCTCCACACTTCCTATGGCTTCCAGCCCGAGGGCGTGCTGATGGCTGACTTCGACCTCAACATGGTGGGCCGCAACGGGCAACAGTCGCTCCAGTTTCAACACCAGGCTATCGCTGTTGTCTCTGCGCTGCCAGGGGTGTCTGGAGTCGCTTTTGCCAATACGACACCGCTGAGCCTGAGTAACTCAGATACTCCCGTCTATCGCGACGGCACAACCGATTTACGACCTCCGAACGCGATCGCTGATTCTACGTTCTTCGACGTCTCTCCTGGCTACTTTGCTACGACGCAGACCCGCCTGCTCGCCGGCCGCGACTTTACTTGGCACGATGATACGAACGCCCCGCGTGTCATCATCGTGAATCAGACTCTCGCTCGCAAGGTCTTCGGCTTGCGCCAGGGAGCGGAGCGCACCGCGATAGGCCGGTCCTTTTTCGCCGGCATGAAGCGCTGGCAGGTCATCGGCATTGCTGAAGACGGCAAGTACCAGTCGCTGACCGAAGACCCGCAACCGGCGATCTTCTACCCCGCCGCGCAGGGGCCGGATACGGACACGGTGCTGCTGGTGCGTTCGAGCAACAGCCAGGCGACCACCGCCACCGCTGTCTCCAAGGCGCTGCTCGCGCTCGAGCCGAGCTTGCCCTTGTTGATCACCAACTGGCCTCAGGCGCTCGGCATGGTGCTCTTTCCATCCATCGCTGCCACTGCTTCGCTCGGCGTCATGGGCGGCCTGGCCGCGATGCTGGCCATCACCGGCATCTTCGGCATGGCGTCGTACTCGGTGAGCAAACGCCTGCGCGAGCTAGGACTGCGCGTAGCGCTCGGCGCCGGCCGCAGCCAAATCCTCAAGGCAGCGCTGGGCCGCCCGGCCCGGCTGCTGCTCTTCGGCTCAGCGGTAGGCCTCGCCCTCGGTGCGGCGGCCAGCCGCCTGCTCGCGCACATCGTGTATCAGGCCACGTCGCAGGACCCTATCGTGCTACTCGGCGTAGTCGCGGCCATGACGTTCATCGCGCTCTTCGCCTCGTGGCTGCCCGCGCGCCGCGCCCTTTCGATCGATCCAGCCAAACTGCTGCGCGAAGAATAAGAAAGGTAACCACCATCATGACAAATCTCTACCAGGACCTCCACTACGCACTCCGCCAACTGCGCAAGTCGCCCGGCTTTACCCTCATGGCGACCCTCACCCTCGCACTCGGCATCGGCGCAGCAACAGCCGTCTTCTCACTCGTCGACACAGTCCTGCTCCACCCCCTCCCGTTCCCCGAGCCTGACCGCATCGTCGCCCTCAATACCCTCGCGCGGGCGCAGGGAACCACAGGCCCTGCGACGGTGCCTTCCGATACGTCCTACCCGAACTTCCTCGACTGGCGCACCCGCGCCCGCAGCTTCGACTCGCTCGCGTCCCTGGCCGGTGGATCGTTCACGATCGGCGCAGCGAACACGCCCGCTCGCCGGGTGGATGGCCTGACCGTGTCCTCCGACTTCTTCCGCGTGCTCGGCGTGCCCCCCGCGCTCGGACGCAGCTTTACGCGCGCCGAAGAATCAGCCGGCAACCGCTCTGTTATCGTGAGCCATCGACTCTGGCAATCCCTCTTCGACCAGAGCCCTTTGCTCTCGGGCCAGACGATCCACATTAACGACGAAGCCTACTCCGTCGTCGGTGTCATGCCCATAAGCTTCACCTTTCCGGACACTCCTGATGCCGATGTCTTCGTCACCCCTTCGACCGCGCAGGAGGGCAGCAATCCCTCAGCGCAGCAGCGCGGGTGGAACCAGGTCAGTGTCATCGGCCGCCTCGCCCCCGGTGTCACGCTTGAACAGGCTCGCGCCGAAATGCAAACCATCCAACTCTCGCTGGCCGCGCAATACACAGACGACAAGAAGCTCACCGGTGTCAGCATAGTCTCCGAAATGGAAGATGTGACCGGCGGCGTCGAGCGGCCGCTGCATATTCTCTTCGGCGCCGTCTGCCTTCTCCTCCTGATCGCCTGCGCGAACGTTGCCGGCCTCCTGCTCACCCGATCTGCCGCCCGCCGGTCCGAGCTCGCCCTGCGCTCGGCCCTCGGCGCCAGCCGCTTGCAGATCACTCAACAGCTGCTCATCGAATCTCTCACCCTCTCGGCATTGGGCGGAGCGTTCGGCCTCGCGCTCGCGGCCGGCGCGCTGCGTATCGCGCCCGGGCTGCTCCCATCCGACCTGCCCCGGCTCCACGAACTCGCCCTCAACCCCCGCGTCTTTGTCTTCGCGCTCGCCGCCTCGCTCCTCACCGGCCTGCTCTTCGGCGTCGCCCCAGCCTGGCGCAGCTCCCGGCTCGACCCCGCCACAGCCCTGCGCGACCACAGCCGCGCCAGCACTGCAGGCCGCTCGCGGAACCGCCTCCACAGCATCCTCGTCATCGGCGAAACCGCGCTCGGGCTCGTCCTGCTCGTTGGCGCGGGCCTGCTCATCCGCAGCTTCGATCGCATGCTCTCGGTCGACCCGGGCTTCAACCCGCAGCACCTGCTCACTTTCAAAGTCTGGATGCCTAAGACACGCTACGACGAGCATCGATGCCTGCAGTTCTCGCAGCTGCTTCAGGCTCGCTTTGCCGCCATCCCCGGCGTCACCCAGGCCACCTTCGCCTATCCCATTCCGCTCAGCGGCAATGACCTGAGCCTCTCCTTTACTGTCGATGGGCATCCCACCGCGCCGGGCGACCAGCCGAGCGCGCATGCCAGCGTCGTTGCGGCAAACTTTTTCCACGCTCTGCAGATGCCTCTGCGCCGGGGACGCTTCTTCTCGACCGCCGAGGACCAGCCGAACAGCCCGCCGGTGATGATCGTCAACCAGGCCTTCGCCGACCGCTACTTTCCCGGTGAAGACGCACTCGGCAAACACATCACCGCCGATCTCTCCTCGACTGACAAACCCGAGTCGCGCCAGATCGTCGGCATCGTCCAAAACGTGACTCACCCATACCTGACCGACTCGGCGACGCCCGAGTACTACGTTCCCTTCGCGCAGGTGCCGCTCATCCAGCCCAACTTTGCGCTGCGTGTCACCGGCGACCCGGCCAACTACATCGAAACCGTCCGCTCGCTGGTCGCGCATGAGGATGTTTCGCTGCCCGTCTACCGCGTGCACACCAACCTGCTCACCCTCTCCACCGGCCAGCAGAAGTTCCAGACCCAGCTCCTCTCAGGCTTCGCCGTACTCGCACTGCTGCTCTCGGCAGTAGGCCTGTACGCGGTCATAAGCTGCCTGGTCGCGCAGCGCACCCCGGAGCTAGGCCTGCGCCTCGCCCTCGGCGCCCAGCGCGGCGATGTACTCGCGCTCGTGCTCAAGCGCGGCATGCTGCTCTCAGTCGCGGGGCTGGTCGCCGGCCTCGCTGCCTCGGCCGTACTCACCCGCTATCTTGCGGCGCTGCTCTTTCATGTCGCGGCTCTCGACCTGCTCACCTTTACCCGAATGACGCTACTGCTGCTTGCCGATTCCACCATCTCCAGTCTGCTGCCTGCCTGGCGTGCGTCTCGCCTCAACCCGAACGAGACGCTGCGCCGGTTGTAACTCATCGTTGGAAAGGATCACCCCTATGCTCGAACTAAAGAACGTAGAACGCAGTTACAAGGCCGGACCATCCGAAACATGGGTCCTGCGCAATCTCAAACTCACCATCCGCCAAGGCGAGTTCCTTACCATCATGGGCCCTTCGGGTGCGGGTAAGTCATCGCTCCTCAACGTGCTCGCCATGCTCGATGACCAGTGGCGCGGAGAGTATTTCTTGGCCGGCGAAGCAGTCCATGCGCTCGGCCGCAAGCAGCGCGCCGATCTCGCTCGCAAGCAGATCGGCATGGTCTTCCAGAGTTACCACTTACTCGACGATCTCACCGTCGCCGAGAACATCGACTTACCGCTCTCCTACAAAGACATCCCGCGCGGGCAGCGGCAATCCATGGTCGCCGATACCCTTGATCGCTTCCAGATCGTCGGCAAGAAAGACCTCTACCCCAACCAGCTCTCCGGCGGCCAGCAACAACTCGTCGGCATCGCCCGCGCCGTCGTCCACCAGCCGCCGCTCCTGCTCGCCGATGAGCCGACCGGCAACCTGCACTCCTCACAAGCCGAGGAGATCATGAAGCTGTTCCGCGAGCTCAACCAACAGGGAACTACGGTAGTCCAGGTCACGCACTCCGACGTGAATGCCGCTTACGGCACCCGCACCATCGAGCTGCGCGATGGATGGCTCTTTCGCGACACCGCCGCGAGCGCTCCCGTACCAGCGCTTGAACCAAAAAACATCCCGGGAGCGCGCCCATCGTGAGTGCTCTGCTGCGCCGTATCTCTGCTCTTCTTCTGCTGCTGCTATGGGCGCCCCTTACCCTTGCCCAGGCAGCTTCGTCCGCGCCGGCATTACGCCTCGACCTGCCACACTCCTCGAACCCGCTCAACACCTATCGCTCAACCCTCGTGCCCCAGGCGAGCCTCACCAATTCAGCGCGCATCCAGGATCTGGTCCGCGACGGCAAGCTCTACCTCTCGCTTGAAGACGCCATCCTGCTCGCGCTCGAGAACAATCTCGATATCGCCATCGCGCGCTACAACCTGCCGATTGCGGAAGCCGACATCGAGCGCACCAAGGCGGGCGGAACCTTCCGAGGCGTCAATGCCGGCATCGTGCAGAAC
>CAXTMM010000142.1:0-6987 GCA_964245415.1 uncultured Acidobacteriaceae bacterium
CGAGCGGCTGCAGCAGGTGGCGGCCGGGGCGGCGCTGAGCACGCTGGCGCCGGATGAACGAGCCCATGTGGCCCAGGCGGTCGAAGCAGCGGCAAACCTGCGCTCGGCACGGGTGCTGGCGATAGGGGAAGGGGTAAGCGAGGATGAACCCGGGCGCGGTGCGGTGCTCGTATATGTGGATCGGGCGCAGCCTTCTGTCTTCGTGCCCAGCACGGTCGCCGGCGTGCGTACCGTGATTGTGCCGTCCGATCTGGAGACGATCGCACGCGGACCGGCGGCGTGGCCCGGAGGGACGATCACGTCTGGGATTCGGCTGAACTCGGGCGCTCTCGCATCTGCACGCTTGACAGCGGAATGGCTGGGGCCGCAGATCATGCAGGCGTCCGCGGTGTTTGGCGTGGGGGTGACGCAAAGCCTGGACAGCCCGGAGGAGGCGGCGCTGCTGGTGCTGGTCGATAGCGATGCATCACGGCTGGAGACAGGGCGCATGCTTTCGAAGCTGGCCGGATCGAGCGACGCTGTTATCGCCGAATTGCCGGCCACGCTCGGCGGTTTTCGGGTGCGATACCTGAGCATGCATCGGTTGCGGGTTACGCAGTCCAAGTACGTGGCGCGCGGGGCGGCGTCGAGCTGTGCGTTGCGGTCGCTTGCTCATCCTGAGCCACAGTGGGAGAGCAGCCGTGGTCGGTGAAGCAGTTTGTCCCGCGCTGAGGATGTTGCCATGAATGCAGACGAGCCTTACTGAACAGTCATTATCTCGGCCATCTCTGCGCTGGCCGTAATCGCCTCAAGGACAGCAGGGAAGAAGAGCATAAAGACAGTGCCGCCCCCACGGGCGTGGCCATCCTCAGCCGGCCTGACACAGGCGGCTCGCTCACGGCTGCGAATGTGCAGGATCACCTTGTGCTTGGTCATGATCTCGGAGCTGACCCACAGCCCCAGCCCGGTGCCGGTTGCCTCTTTGGTTGTGTAGAAGGGCTCAAAGATGCGCCGGCGTACTGCCCGACTCATACCGCAGCCGGTGTCGGCTATCGTTACGCGGACGCCGGCAGTCACAGGATCGTTCCCAAAAGCGCTCCATGACCGAGACTCTCGCACCGAGACCGTAAGCCGACCGCCGGAGGGCTGCATCGCGTCAAGCGCGTTGCCGATTAGGTTGGCGAAGAGCTGGCGCAGCTCGCCGGTGAAACAGAGCAGCTCGCCCGGATCGCGATAGCGACGGTCGAGCTCGACCTGCAGCGTCGCTACACGTCCCCGGTGAAGTGTCAGCACCGAATCGAGCAACTCGGTCAGGTTGGCCGTTCTAGGACGGCTGCTCTGGCGGTAGAAGCGGAGCGTCTGCTGGGTGATGTCGGAGACCCGAGCTACTTCATGCTGCGCTGCGTCTGCCCACTGCGCTGCTTCAGAACTCAGATTACCGTGGTGCCGCAGCAGGTAGAGCAGGTTAGTGACGGCCTCGAGCGGATTGTTAATCTCGTGCGAGATTGAGGCGGAGAGCCTGCCGGTCACGGCCAGCTTCTCTGTCTCGCGCAGGGCCTGCTCAGTGCGCAGGCGCTGGGTGATGTCGATCAGCACGACACCCGCCCAGCGTACCTGCTGGCCGCCCGTGCGGACCGGGTACACATTCACGAGCCAGGTGCGCGCCTCACCGTGACTCCTATGACCGTCTGTAGCGAGATCTTCGTCTGCGACATCGGAGCCGGAGATCTCTAGCCCCTGCACTGGCTCTCCCTCCTCAAATATCCGCTCGATCGCAAGCGAGAGCGCCGCAGCAGCTTCGGGAGTAAAGACCTCATCCACCCGCCTGCCTAGGTAACGTGCCAGGCCAAGCGCATGGCTCTCGGCAAGGAAGTGGTTGACCCGGACAAAGCGGCTCTGCCGGTCAAAAAACGCAATCCCGATGGGCGCATTGGCCAGCATGGAGTCAAGCAGGGCAAGCGTGTCGCTCAAGCCGCTGCGCTGCTCTTCGATCGAGGCGACCATCAGGTTGAAAGCGATGGTCAGGTCGGCAGCCTCGTTGCGGCTGACGACCTGCAGCGGGAACGCGGAGGTGTCTTCAGGATTTTGGATGATGGAGCGAGTGGCCGTGAGCAGACGGGTAAGCGGGCGGGTAAGCGAGGCGGCAATAAGCGCAGCAAGCATCGTGCAGGCCAGAATGACCGTGATTGCACCCAGCACGGAAGTACGCAGCGCTTCCTTGAAGTCCGTGCGGGCTGCACTCTCCTTCGGATAAATCCAGATGTAAGCCACGGGGTCGCCGCCCGGCTCGACCGGTGTCGCGGCAACACGCTCCCCGTCGGGACGAGTGACAATCCTCAGCGCATGTACGTCTCGAATCAAATTCCGCTCAAAGGGGGTAAGCACCGGAAGGCCATTCAGCTTCGCGTCCGACGCGGCGATGGCTACGCCGCTGGAGTCGGTAACCTTAACCGAAGCGATGCTCGGAAACTGCAGCATCGAGGTCACGACAGTCTGCAGCATCTCCATATCGTGGTCACGCAAGGCGAGCCGGCTTACAACCTGGAGTTCGCTAACCTGATATTCCAGGCGGCGTAGCATACGCTGCTTGGCTTCCTCGCTGCGCTCTTTAAGCAGCACGGCTGAAAAGAAAACGAGCGCGACGAACTCAAAGAGCACCAGGCTCGCGATCAGCTGTCCCCGGATTGTGCGTAATGCCTTGAAGGCCATGCCGCTCCCTGAAGGAAATCTCACAGCTACTGCGACCTGCCCGGCACCCCGGAACGCGCGGCTTTCTCGCTGAATCTGTGCTTCGTTTTGTTGACCTGTCTTAAACGAGCGCTTGGCGATTGCCAGGGCGCCTGCGCTCAGACAACTACCGCACCCTGCTCTCTGTCCAGTTTCTGCGCCAGGTCGTCAGCAATCTGCTGCCCGTGAAAGCGTCCATTCTCGATGAAGATCTCGTTGGTGCGCATGCCGGCCACGATCACCCCAGCCAGGTAGATACCCGGCACATTGCTCTCGAGCGTCTCCGGATCGCACTCTGGCAGGCGGTCCGGGCCTTCAAGCCGCACGCCCAGTGATTCAAGGAAGCTGAAATCGGGATGGTAGCCGGTGAGCGCGAAGACGAAGTGGTTAGGAACGGTGACCTCGCCTTCCGGCGTTTGAAGGGTGGCGCTGTCCCGATCAATGCGGGTGACTGTCGAGTCGAAGTAGGCGGTGATTTCGCCATTCTTCACACGGTTTTCCAAATCCGGCAAAATCCAGTACTTGACGTGCCGGTGCATCGCCGGGCCGCGATGCACGAGCGTGGTGCGCACGCCGTGGCGCCACAGGTCGAGCGCTGCGATGGCGGCCGAGTTCTTGCCTCCGATCACGAGCACATCCATCCCGTAGTAGGGGTGCGGGTCGTCGTAATAGTGCATCACCTTGGACGAGTCTTCGCCCGGGATTCCGAGGTAGTTCGGCAGGTCGTAATAGCCGGTCGCGACCACGATTTTGGCGGTGGCGATAACCTCGAGCCGACCAAAGCGGTCGGTAGTGTGGACGCGGAAGGCGCCGTCCGCGCCGGAGATCGAGTCCACGTTCTGATACTGGTGTATCGCAAGCGAGTACTTTTCGGCGACCTTACGGTAGTACTCAAGCGCCTCGTTGCGGTTGGGTTTTTGATTTTGCGAAGGAAAAGGAATGTCGCCGATCTCGAGCAACTCCGGTGTAGTAAAGAAGGTCATGTGCGCCGGGTAGTTGTAGATCGAATTGCATAGGCAGCCCTTGTCGACGAGCACGGCGCGCAGGCCGCGGCGGAGGGCTTCGATGGCGCAAGCCATGCCGGTAGGGCCGGCGCCGATGACGAGGACGTCGACTTCCGTGGTGGATTCTAAAACCGGATCAGCAGGTAAATTCACGGGCAGGCTCCTCAACCTCTAGATTAGACGAAGGCTTTGCCAGCGAGGGCTCCTCTTAACTATCTTTGAGGGGACTCAAAGGTCAGGCCATATCTCGGCAGTCCAAGCAGTGCAGGCATCATTCTTCTTACCTGCCCTAGCACCTCTGGCGGAGCAATGCCGGCACGCTCAGCATGCCGCTTTCTCCAATCCAAGCTCTTGATGTGATCTGCAAGCACAACACCCGTAATGTTTGCATTTGATGCAGATGACACCGGCACTTCAAACGCATAACCCTTTTGCTGACGGGTCATCGCACAACACACGACCAAACCTGTCGTTCGGTTGTAGTCGAATGGCGAGAGCACCAGGGCCGGTCTGCGACCTGCCTGCTCACGCCCTGCCTGTGGGCTGAAGTCAATCCAGATAAGATCTCCCGGCGCAGGCACATACTCGGGACTCACCAAACCTCTTTACCGACCGGGTCGCCCCAGTCTGTTTCAGGATGAAGGTTCTCTGGTGTAATCCGTGAGACCAACTCCTCAATCGATGGGTATCGCTGCGCTGACCGGACCAGTATGCTGCCTGCTTCAGGCGTCTCAAGCTCAACGCCGTCGCCTACTTCCAGCTGCGCCGCCTCAAGCATCGACTTGGGCAGCCGGACAGCAACACTGTTTCCCCATTTCACTAGCTGTGCTCGCACGTCGCGCTCCTTATGTATCCTTGCATGTAGATACACCGTATAGCCATCCATGTCAATCGAGAAGAATCGCCGGTCGCGACCAGCAATTATGCTGGTAGTCACGGCTTAGCTCAGATGGATGCAAGTCAGGAGCACCCTCCGCATGTCTGAAGCATTACGCAAGGAAAAAGACTCGCTCGGCTACGTCGAAGTACCTGCAGGCGCCTACTACGGCGCACAGCCTGCCCGCGCGATCGAGAACTACCCCATCTCCGGCATGCGGGCGCATCCTCTGCTGATTCGCGCGTTTGGCCTGGTCAAACAGGCTGCGGCGCTCGCGAATAGGGATCTGGGGCTCGTCGAGCCGCAGAGGGCAGACGCGATCATTACCGCTGCTTCGGAAGTCGCTGCAGGCAAGTGGCATGCCGAGTTCCCGGTCGACGTCTTCCAGGCCGGGGCCGGCGTAAGCTTCCACATGAACACCAATGAGGTGGTCGCGAACCGGGCCAACGAGCTGCTCGGCGGCGCTCTCGGCGAGTACGCGCACGTGCACCCGAACGACCACGTGAACTACGGTCAGTCGACCAACGACGTCTTCCCGACCGGCATGCGCCTGGGCACGCTACTGGCCCTTGAGACCCTCTACCCAGCGCTTGAAGCCATCGCGGCGACATTTGCAGCCAAGGCGCAGGAGTTCGACGGCGTGATGAAGTCCGGCCGCACGCACATGCAGGATGCGGTGCCGATCCGGCTTGGGCAGGAGTTTGCCGCCTACGGGCTCGCCTTTACCAAGGGACGTCGCTTTCTTGCGCTCGCCGCCGACTCGCTGCGCGAGCTTGGACTGGGCGGCTCGGCCGTCGGCACCGGCATCAATACCCATCCCGACTACCGCGCCAAGGCCATCGCGAACCTCGCCAAGCTTTCAGGCCAGGAGCTTACCCCGTCTATCGATATGCGCTGGGCCATGCAGTCCAACGCCTGCATGGGCGAGGTTTCAGCCGCGCTGCGGGGTTTGGCGCTGGAGCTGATCCGTATCTCGAATGACATTCGCCTGCTGTCCTCTGGACCGAACACGGGCTTTGCCGAGATCCACCTGCCCAGCCTGCAGCCGGGCTCCTCGATCATGCCGGGAAAAATAAACCCCGTCCTGCCGGAGCTGGCCGCGATGGTCGGCTTCCAGGTCGTCGGCAACGATGCCGCAACCGCCATGGCCGTGCAGGCCGGGCAGCTGGAGCTGAACGTGATGATGCCGACGATGGCCTACAACACGCTGCAGTCGATCACCATCCTGGCCAACACGCTGCACCAGTTCGACACCCGCTGCATCGCCGGCATCACCGCCAACCAGGCCCGCTGCGAGGGCTACGCCCAGTCCACCGTCTCGCTCGCGACCGCGCTCAACCCCTACATCGGCTATGCGCGCGCGGCTGAGATCGTCAAGGAATCGGTCGCGACCGGCGCATCGATCATCGCCATTGCCCGAGCCAGAAAACTACTCAGCGAAGAGGAGATCGCCGAAATCCTCGACCCAAAACGGATGACCGAACCGCAATACCCGCTCGAAGCCTCGAAAGTTCGTGATCAGCGGGTGTAAAGTGGAATCCGCAGAGTTGCCTCTCTTCTGCGCAAAGCCGGGGTACCAAACGCCATGCGTCTTTCCACAAACATCTCGCACTGGGTTTGTATCTTCATGGGATTGTTTCTGATCGTGGTTGGGCTGATCTCGCATGCGGCCCGCCGCGCGGCAAGCGCCGCCTTGTCCGGCGATGGCACCGATGCTGGAACCGGCGTGGGCAAACGGGCTGTGCTCATCGCGATCGGGCTGATCGCGGTTGCGTATGGCGTGTCGCGGGTGCTGAGCTAGGCGCCTGCATGCTTGCGAGAATGCCAAGCAGCAGGCCCCAATCCGCTACTGGCGGCCCCAGCGGTAAACCAGCCCCGTGGTAAAGCCGAGGTTCTGCTGCAATGTGCTGCCGTAATCGGTGAGCAGGTAGTTCGGCATCAGCCGTACGGCCAGCGTCGGACTCAGGTTGTAATCCAGTGCCGCGCCTACGCTCACGTTAAAGACGTTGCCATCGGGATAGAGCCCGACCTCTTGCGCGGTAAAGCCGCCGGTGCCGGTGCTGAAGTTGCCGTGCCCAACGCCGGCGAGCACCTGCGCGCTCACGCCCAGGTGCTGACTCTGATACGCGCGATACTGCGGACCCGCCATGAAGGTGTACTGCGAGATGCTGGGGCGAAAGACGACGAAGGGGTTATCAAGCGTGTTGGCGACGCCGTAGTAGCCGCGAAAGTCGCCGGTCACCCCGAGCTTGGGCCGCAGCCACTCGGTGATGCCGACGTTCCAGGCCTCTTCATTCAAGTGCTGCACGGATGGACCGGGCCGGAAGCGAAGATAGCCGCCGCCGCCGTAGACCTCGTACTTATGCGTGTAGGTGTCCTGGATGATCTGCTGCTGACGCA
>CAXTMM010000143.1:0-6938 GCA_964245415.1 uncultured Acidobacteriaceae bacterium
CTGCTGAATATGGCTGGCGAGGTGATCGGGGTGAATACCGCGATCTATACCCAGTCAAATGGCAATCAGGGGATTGGGTTTGCCATGCCGTCGAACACAGTGATCAACACCTACAACGACCTGATCGGACCTGACCACAAGGTCACCCGCGGCTCGATCGGCATTCTCTTCCAGCCTACGGTTTCGAGTGCTGTGGAGCGGGTGTACGGAGCGAAGAACGGCATTATCATTCGCGCTGTAACCCCCGGGCAGCCGGCGGACAAGGCGGGCCTGAAGGCAGGAGACGTGATTACAACGATCAATGGCCGCTCGCTTAAGGATGGCGACGACCTGGTGAACGATATTTCGGCGCGCAAGCCGGGAACTTCGGTCACCATCGGGTACATGCGTGAGGGCAAAACCTCCTCGGCTACGGTCACGATCGGGGACCGGAGCAAGACGACGGCAGCGATTGCAAGCGGAACCGGGCCGGGTGGAGACACGGACAACGGGAGCGACAGCGATGCGTCTGAGAGCAAGGTCGGGCTGACGGTGGCTGACCTGCCGCAGAATGCGCCGGCTGGGGTGCACGGGGTCATTATCCGGGAGATCAAGCCGGGCTCGTTCGCCGATGAGGCAGGTCTGCGCGGTGCGCAGGGTTCGGTGATCGTCGCGATCAACAAACAGCCAATCCATAACAAGCAGGAGTACAACGCGATTGTCGGTAGGCTCAAGTCAGGATCCGACCTGGTTTTTGAGCTGGTCGATCCGCGCGATCCGAAGAGCGGAGGGACGCTGCTGGGCGGTACTCTGCCGTAATCGATGTAGACCATTTGGGTACCGGGCTTCCCGATTTATGGCAGGCCCGGTCAGATTTGGTTGCTTTCTGGCCGTACAGAAATTAGTCTTTCGTAAGCCAAACAGTTTTCCCTTGAGGTTTGCCTAGATGAGGATTCGCACCTGGAAGTATCTAGCTCTTGGCGTGGCGCTCGTAGCTCTGCCCTCTTTCGCAACCCGCTCTCATCGTGCGGCGACCGCAGGCCACGGTAAAGCGTCACACCACTTGAAACATGTGGTTGCTTTGGCGCATATCATTCAGGGGCAGCGGACCATTGACTCCGGCCGTACTCGGGAGATCCAGTCAGCGCTGATTGAGCGGAATTACTTGACTGGAACGCCGTCGGGTGAGTGGGATGTTGATACTGAGACCGCGATGACCAAGTTTCAGGCGGATAATGGGTGGCAGACGAAGTTGATGCCGGACTCGCGCGCGCTGATCAAACTAGGACTGGGGCCGAATAGCCTGCCGGGGGATGCCGGTTCGTCGCTTGCGACCACTGTGCCGTCGAGCAATGAGGCGAATACGCTGGCTACAGCGCACTCAATCATGAACTAAGTACGTCTTGGCTCGAGTGAGAAAAGCCGCCCCGAGGGCGGCTTTTTCTTATGCGCTTAGCTCCAGCGTAGGTGGCGCTCCTGCTCTAACAGCTCCTTCACGGTTTCGCGGCGGCGGATCAGGCGGGCGTGCTTGCCTTCGACCAGCACCTCGGCTGGGCGAGGCCGGGTGTTGTAATTGGAGCTGAGAGAGAGGCCGTAGGCGCCTGCGTCGAGGATCGCTAGGAAGTCGCCGGGAGCGACTGGCGGAAGGGCGCGATCGCGCGCGAAAAAGTCGCCTGTCTCGCAGACCGGGCCGACGATGTCGACCGTTTCAGTGACGGCCTTCGGCGCCGACCCCAGCAGCACGATCTCGTGGTACGCGCCATAGAGGGATGGGCGGATCAGGTCGTTCATACCGGCATCAGTGACGACAAACTTTTTCGCGCCATTCTGCTTGGTGTAGAGCACCTCGGTGACGAGCGCCCCGGCCTGCGCGACCAGGAAGCGGCCCGGCTCGAGCAGCAGCTTCAGCTTTGAGTCTGATTGAGTCAAAGGCGCCATCGCTTGCTGAAGCGCGTGGGCGTAGGTGGCAACTCGAGCTTCCGGGTCGAAGGCGATGGAGGCGTCGTACTCGATGCCGAGGCCGCCGCCTAGGTCGACCGAAGTGATGGTGTGGCCGTCTTGAAGCAGTTCCTGAACTAGCGTCACGACGCGCGCGGCGGCTGCGCCGAAGGGCTCGCTCTGGCGGATCTGCGAGCCAATGTGCACGCTGACACCGCGTGCGTCGAGATGGCGGCTCTGCGCGGCGCGGGCGTAGATGGCGCGCGCCTCCGCGATATCGATGCCGAATTTGTGCTCGCGCAGGCCGGTCGAGATGTAGGGGTGGGTCTCGGCGAACACATCAGGGTTGACGCGGAGGGCGAAGCGGGCGCGCTTGCCGGCCTTGGAGGCCCGAGCGGCCAGCAGGTCAAGCTCGCCCTCGCTCTCGACGTTGAAGATCAGGATGCCGGCGTCGAGCGCGAGGTCGATCTCGGCCGCCGTCTTGCCGACGCCTGAGAAGACGACCCGCCGGGCGGCGCGTTTGCGCACGGTGAGCACCCGCTCGAGCTCACCGCCCGAGACAATATCAAAGCCTGAGCCAAGCTCGTCGAGCAGCTTGAGTATGGCGAGGGCGGAGTTGGCCTTAACCGAGTAGCAGACCAGGTGATCAACCGCTGCAAAAGCCTGAGCAAAGAAGCCAAAGCGCTCCGCGATATGGTCGGCGGAGTAGACGTAGAGCGGGGTGCCATGCTCCCGCGCCAGCTTGTCGAGACGCACGGTGCCACAGGCGAGTGGGGCGCCAGGCTTGAGGGGGTGAAAGGGGCGAACAGGGTGCAAGGAGCCTCACGGAGTTTACTTGGAGTTGTTTGCGGCTGGTGCGGGTGCTTCTTTGAGCGTAGCGGGAGTGAGGCGAATGTACAAAAGGGCAGCACAGCAAACCTGGAAAGATGGGAGACTAAGCATAGTCGTTTTAATCTGTTGCCAACGAATGTCGCTTGCAAGCAAATCACAAACATCAGGAGTTCCCTGTGGCTGCGGAATTTGGCGCGATGTCCACGGCAGAAGAGGTGCTAGCCGGTGTGGATTTGGCTGGCCGGCGCGTCCTGGTAACCGGGGTCTCGGCCGGCATCGGAGTCGAGACCGCGCGCGCCCTTGTCGCACACGGCGCAATGGTTATTGGTACTGTACGCAATCTGGAAAAAGCGCAAGCTGCCGCTGAACATATCCGCGCTCAGGCTGCTCCCGGAGCAGGACTGGAGTTGATTGAGCTCGATCTGGCTTCGCTTGCTAGTGTTCGCTCCTGCGCCGATTCGATGCTTTCCGCTGGTAGGCCTCTCAGCGGAATCCTAGCCAACGCCGGGCGCATGATAGGTCCCAAGGCCGCAACGGCTGACGGGTTCGAAGCCCAGTTCGGGACTAACTATCTCGGCCATTTCCTCCTAATTAACCGCATCGCGGCTCTACTAAATCCCGGCAGCCGCGTGGTGATGGTCGCATCTGCGGGTCACCGGCGCGCCGATGTTGATTTAGAAGACCCGAATTTCGAGAAGTCTACCTATAACGAGTACCTTGCATACGGACGCTCGAAAACAGCGACCATCCTGTTTGCCGTCGAGTTCGATCGGCGCTATAGGTCCAGGGGTATTCGAGCTACGGCGATCCATCCGGGAGCGATTCAGACCAGGACAGTTCAGAAGATTATCGAGGCGCTGGGTACCGGCAAGGATGCAGCCATTGCCTCCTTTGACTGGAAGACCGTTCCTCAAGGAGCGGCAACCTCAGTGTGGGCGGGATTCGTCGCGTCGGCGGATAAAACCGGTGCAAGGTACTGCGAAGACTGCCATGTCGCTGAAGTCGTTGACGATCCTTCGTCACAGACTGGCGTTCGCTCCTACGCTCTCGATTCAGAGCGCGCCAAAGCGCTGTGGGCAAAAGGCGAAGACATGGCAGGGGAGCACTTCTTTGCGGAGGAACCTTAACGGGGTGACCTGCTCAAGGCTGGTTGCGGCAATGCACTATCAAAAGCAGTCCAAGGGTGGTCCCAATGCACTACCTCGTGTTACCTGCAAAGTCTCGTATCCAACAATCTCGCCATGGGAGACAGTACGCAATGAACTGAGACGAGCTTAGCTCGGTGCTTGATAATTGGTCCGGTTATTTGGCGAGCGATTGGCAGAAGGTGTCGAGGATGGCGGCGACGATGGCGGACTGCTCGATGGGGGCGTAGTGGCCGGCGTTGGAGAGCAGGCGGTAGGTGCTGCGGGAACCGGCTTTGACTAGCGTGGTGTGGAGGGCGGCGAGGTCGGCGGGGGTGCTGCTGGTATCCTCTCCACCCGCGATGACGCAGGTGGGGATGTGAATGGTGCGGGCAGTCTCGCGGGCGTCGGGTCTCTGGCCGAGACCGCGCTGGATGGCGTGAATGGCTTCGGGGCGCACCTGCTCCATCATGGCGCGAACCTCGGCGACTCGAGCCGGGTGGTCACGGCGGGTGGATTGGCTGAGCAGCGCGGTGAGCATGGCGTCGACGAATTCGGGGATGGGGCGATTGCAACCCTCTAGCCGCGCCGGTTCCATCTTGACGATCCAGTCGGCGCGTTTCGCGCGCTCGGCGCCGGTGTCGGGTTCCGGCTTGCTGGCGCAGAAGACGAGGCCGGCCACACGCTCGGGGGCGGTGCGCCAGAGCTCATAAAGGATGTAGCCGCCGATGGAGCAGCCGGCGAAGATGGCTCGTTCAACATGCAGGCTGTTGAGGAGCGCGAGGGTGTCGGTGGCTAATTGCTCGATGGTGAGCGTGGGAGCCTGAGGGTTGGCTTGAGACGGCGCGAGACCTAGGGGTGAGGCGCCGTGGCCGCGCAGGTCGGGCAGCACTCGCTGGTAGCCGGGCAGGCGCTCTGCGACGGGTAGCCAGAACGCATGATCGAGGGGTGTGGGGTGCAGCAGGACGAGCGTCAGCGTGGGGCCAACGGCCAACCCGCCTTCCGGCTCCAGCACCTGTGTGTAGAGTGTGTCCTGCTGAGAGGCGAGTCCGGAGGCGAACTCCATCCGCCTACTTCCACGTCTCGGGTGATGGCGCAGGTGGCGGGGTGGTGTAGACAGTCGGAGAGGGCAGGGCGTAGAGCTCTTCCGGCATGACGATCCAGAAGACAATGTAGGCGATGCCACCTGCGCCGCTTGACAAGACCGTTGCGAGTACCGCGATAACGCGAACCCAGACCACGTCCCAGCCGTAGCTGGTGGCCAGGCCCTGGCAGACACCGGCAACGACGCGGCCTGCGCGGGGGCGGATCAGCCGGGTTGAAACCGGCGCTGTCGCGACGAAGGGCGCCGCGGCATTGCGGGCGCCGCAGGCGGAACAGAAACGTGCGTCGGGGGTCAACTCCTTGCCGCACTGTGCGCAATAATTTGCCATACTTTCCTCAATTCTTGCTGCTGTCCTCAAATGCGCAGGCAGGCAGAAACAGCGGCTGAGTGAGATACGTGCGCCGGGTTGCGCGAGTTCCCGAGACGAGGAGTCGCGAGTTCCTCCTACTGGCCGCTATACCCTTTCTTAATCCACTTGCGGGCTTCCTCGGCCTGGGCCGTGTCGGCGCCTGCGTCCACCACCTGCTGGTAGCTGGCTACTGCGTTCTTGTGATCGCCGGCGAGGTCAAAGCACTTGCCCGCGGCCAGCAGGCAGCGGCGCTTGAGCTCAGGACTGGTCTTGGGCGCGTAGGCTGCGCCACGATAGGCGACGACCGCGTCGGCATACATCTTCTGGCCGCGCAGGCTCTCGCCCAGGCCATAGTAGGCCAGTTCCGGATGCGGCGAGTAGAAGTAGCTGGGCTGCTGGGTTTGCGCGAGCAGATGGCGGTAGAGATCAATGGCGTGCATGCCGGTGCCGGCATCCTTGGCCAGGTTGGCTTCTTCAAGCTGGAAGAGAAAGTCGTGCGGGTACTGGGCGGCGAGGGTGTGGGCGATCTCAAGCGCCTGCCCGTACCGGGCCTCGCGACGCAGGAAGAGCATCATGCAGGTGCGCGCCTCGACGGATGTGATGACTCCCTGAGCGGCCGCAGTGCGCAGCATCTCCATGCCTTTTTCCTTGTTGCCCTTGATGCCGGCGATGCCGACGACCAGGCGAAAGGAGAACGGGAGTGCGCCGACGACGTACTGGTAGTTGCCTGTGACAAGGTTCGCGTCAACATAGTTCGGATCGAGGCGTAGGACCTCGGTATCGTCGCTGCGCGCGTTGAGGGCCAGGTGCAGCGCGGAGGTGAAGCTGCGCTCGACCATCGCAAGGTAGGTCGCGAGCAGCCCGCGAGCCCAGGCCCGGGCGTAGAGCGCGTTCACATCTTCCGCGTTCTGGGTGAGCCGGACGTCGGCTGCCGCAATGGCCTGGTCGGCGAGCTGCTTGACCTGGTCGCGAACCGTAGGGTCTTCAACGACCGTGTGCTTGCCGGTAAGAAAGCCGTCGTTCGAGTAGAAGGTGGTGTCGAGCAGGTCGAGCCTGTTGAGCTCGCGAAAGAGGGTGGCGCTGAGCAGGTAGTCGGTGGTGAGAGGATTGTTGGGGTGGGCGGCGGCCACGTGCTCAAAGCGGGTGAGTGCGCCGTCATAGTCCATGTTGTAGAAGTGATCGAAGGCGTCCCGGACCTCAGGGGTGCGATTGAGAGGGTCGGTGTCGACTAGCTTGGCGGCGGCTACAGCGTTGCCGGCGGAGAAGACGACGAGCAGCGCAAGGGCGATGCATGGCGGGGGTAAACGAAAGAAGGCGATCCTGCTCAAAGCTTGGTTCCTCTGCGTATTGGACGTAGCGCCATCCCCGTTCAGCTTAGTAGCGCCAGCTCTTGAGGTCGGCACCGGCGGGGGCGGTCTGCTCGATCCGCTGCATGATCTTGGGCACGTACATGGTTTCATAGTGCAGGCGGCTGTAGGCGTTGGGCAGTTTCGGGTCGCCGTTCCAGCAATGTTCGGCGCGGGGGCCGTAGGCGAACTCGGCGTGGGCGGGCGGGTTCGCGTTGTCAAGGAAATCATCGAGCAGGTAGCCCGCGTCGTTGAGCATGTAGGTG
>CAXTMM010000144.1:0-6921 GCA_964245415.1 uncultured Acidobacteriaceae bacterium
GTATCGTCGATCAGATAGTCGGCCTTCATCCTCTCCTTGCCGCGCTCCACCTCAACCGTGTCAAACACGAACCCCTCACTCGTCCGCCCGTTTGAATTCATCTCGTCATCGGGCACCGACTGCTTGCGTCGCGGCTGGCCGCCATTCACCATGAGCGCGCGCGCATCCTTGCGGTAAATGTTCTGGTCAAGCTGGATCCACAGGCTGGTCAACGCATCCGGGCTGTTGTTGGTATAGGTAATGACCTCATCATTGCGCAGTACCTTCGCCTGAGGGTCGAGTTCCGCGTGCAACTCGAAGTCTGCGTCATTCTGCCAGTACGCCGGCCCAGGGGCGCCATTGCTCGAGCGATAGACATTCACCGGATCAGGCAGCGTAAGCGGTGCGAAGGTGAGCCGCGGATCGTAGCTGGAGGAAGCTCCTGAAGCTGCTGTTTGCGCCAGTATCAGCCCATAGTTCCCAAAGACGCAGAGAGAAACAAGAATCCACTAGCGAGCCAGACGCATAATCTCGAACTCCTCAGCAGCCAAACTTTTCAAGCTTGTCCCTCAGAATACTTGCTCATTTGATTGTTGACTCGGATCAGTCGCGGCCGGAGAAAGATGGAACGAAGAGTAGCATGGCCGCAGCATTGGCTTCTTGGCATTTATGCAGCGACATAACAGGTGGTTCGTCGGAGGTAGAGCAGGAACTATCCTATGGGACATTGGTCGGGGAGAGAGGATTTGAACCTCCGACCCCCTGGTCCCGAACCAGGTGCTCTACCAGGCTGAGCCACTCCCCGAACGCTTGCGTGTCTGTCTTTCGAGAGATTGCCGTGGCCGGCAGAGGAACCCTCAAAGACATCGCAACTGCCCTGAGTGTACCAGAAAGCTGGCGGCTCTCGACTTGGAACGACGCGAGTCATCAAGTAGTTGAGGACAGATAGCCGCTGTAAGGCTTTTTACGCCGAATCAGCGGATGACGTCAGCTTTGGCGCGTGTTGACGTAGGTAGAGTAAGGCCGCTCGCCCAGCTCTGTAAATGGCACGAAGAGGCGTTTGGAGGAGCCGGTGCTTACCTGCCATGCGCGTAGGTCTCTCCTCTGCGCGCTCAGCAACGCCTCAGGCGCTATGACGATCGGGCCGACCTCTCCCGGTTCTCGTACGGCAAAGAGCACCAGCGGTCCTGAGAGCAGCGCTACTGTGTCCGGGCGACCGGGAAGGGCTTCTAGTCTCATCGTGAGCGGCAGGGTGAGTTCGACCACGTCGCCGCTGCGCCAGGTCTGATGCAGGGCAAGAAAGCCGTCGGTGTAGGTAGCGGCATTTTCGGCGCGGCTGCGTACCGAGGTAGTTACCGCGACGGCCTTTCCGTTGACGCGCAATGCGAAGCTCGCGGTCGCCCAGGCCGGCACGCGCAGGTGCAGGGTGAAAGCTCTTGGGTGCGAGAGCGTCAGCAGGAGCCGCACATTATCTATATCCGGATAGGCGCCGGTCTGCTTCAAGACGACCGCTGCATCGCTTTCGCGCCAGCGTAACTCTGACGGTTGATAAAGATTGACCCACACCGCACCCGGCCGGCCTTGAGCCGCAGGCTCCCGCAGATAGGTGTTGATGCCGTAGTCGGCGACGACCTGCGGCAGGGTGCCCGAGCAGCAAGGCCAGCGATGGTCAGAGTAGACGCGTTTGCCGACAAGGTTGTAATCCGAGTAATAGAATGCGCGGCCATCGGGCTCGAGTGGGAGCACGCCAAGGACCGTGTTCAGCATGACGCGCTCCATGCTGTCGCCGTAGCGGCCATCGCGGGTGGCGCGCAGCAGGTAGCGGGTCAGCTTCATGTGGGCGTAGCTTCCGCAGGGAGTCTCAAAGCTGTTATGAGTCTTGGTAAGGCTGGCCGCCACATCATTGGAACCGGGCTTGCGCAGCAGTTCGTCCGGTCCCCATCCACCAGTGGCAAAGCTCTGCGCGGCAACCATGGCAAAGCCGTTGCGCGCAGCATCGAGATGCATTGCGCTGCCGTCCGTCAAATAACACTGCATCGCTGAGCAGAGCGAATTGACATAGCTATAGGCATGCTTGTCTGCCAGTACATTCTCGTCCCGGGCGAGCGGCGCAAACAAGGCCGCATCATCCAGATAAGCCTCAGCCATAGTGCGGTATTGAGCGCCCTGAGCAGGCGGCATCATGCGCGAGACCAGGAACAGGTTCTCCGGCATCGTGTAGCTCTCGTCCCAGGTCCAGGAGATATCGTGCGTGGCCCCGCGTCCCGCCTTTGCCTGCACGTCCCGGTCAAAGGCGCGACCCGGAAGCTCGGGCTCAGCCGCTACCCGTACTTTGTCGAGCGTCGCCAGAGCCGACGAGTCGGCCGCTAGGCGATGAGCATCCATCAAGCCGCACACGAGCTTGTCAAAGCTGTAGGCCGGAAAGCGTGTCTGCACGAAGTATGCGTGGAAGTCGCCTCGAGTGATCGTCTCCGCCAGCAGGCCGTTGAGGCGGATGGCGCGCTCGCCAAAAGCCGCCTCACCGGTAGAGGCGTGCAGGCGCGCCATGGCGGAGACCCACTGCCCGAAGGTTGCAGCGGGGGCGAGGCCGGCATCGTCGTGGTGATAGTCGTAGTTAGGCTTCCACTCGTACCAGCCGCCGAGAGTCTGGCCTGGAGCCGGCAGCCCGCTCATCTGGCGGAAGGGCTGCATCAGGCTGTCTTCGTTCAGCCCCAGCAGGATGGAACGAACGTTCTCTACCTGGGCCAGTTGGCGTTCTCCCAAGATAGTAATTTGGTGATAATCAAATTCTTGAAGCGGCGCGATGCGGAAGGTAGTGGACTCGGCAGCAGCGGCTGTAAGGGCGAGTCCTGAAGGCGCAAGCGCGACCGCAGAACCTGCGGCTGCACCGATGAGGAGCGCTCTTCGCGAAAGTCCATTGGGGTTAGCGGGCATGGCTATTCCCTCGGCCGAACGAGTCAGCAAAGGCTAGGGTATACCGATCGTGATATCGCAAACCAGCGATCTTGCGGGAGAGTTTCGCAAGCGGAGTGGGTGAAGCAGTTGAGGCTAAGCAGAAACGTCGCATAAGTCGACGGCCCGACGCAACGATGTCAGCGGATCGCGTGTGGGCACAAACTCATGCGCGACAAACCCGGTAAAGCCGGACGCAGCAATCCCCCGCATCACGCCATCCCACTGAACTTCCTGCGTGTTATCGAGTTCATGCCGGCCCGGCACCCCGCCGGTGTGGTAATGAGCAAACCACTTCCCATGTGCTCGGATTGTCGCAATCAAGTCACCTTCCATGATCTGCATGTGGTAAATATCGTAGAGCAGTTTGACGTGCGTCGATCCTACCTCCTCGCACACACGGATGCCCCAGGCCGAGTGGTCGGCCATGTAGCCGGGGTGGTCGACCTTGCTGTTCAACAGTTCCATGCAGAGGTGGACGCCGTTGTCCTCGGCAATCTTCGCAATTGGCTTTAGCCCGACAATCGTATTGAGCGCGCCTTCCTCGTCTGACAGTCCATTCCGCAAGCCGGAGAAGGTAATCACATTGGGCACCCCGGCCTTGGCCGCGAGAGGAATGTATTTGCGCAGCCCGGCTTCGATGGCCGCGTGATTCTCGACCCGGTTGAGTCCCTTGTTGATCTCACCGCCGCCGGCATACCCCATGGTGCATAGCAGTCCGTAACGACTGGGTACCTCGTACTCCTCCGGCTTCAGCAGATCGATTCCCACCAGGCCCATCGCGGCCGCGGCCACGCACAATTCGTTGAGTGGGATCTGCTGATAGCACCAGCGCGCGACCGATTGCCGAATTCTTCCGTTGCGCTTGGTTGTTGAAATGGCTGGAGTCTGGGTCATGAGCGATCCTGCGCACGCCGCCCCCATCAGAGCACCACCAGTCTTGAGCAAGCGGCGGCGCGTGAGGGAAGCCATCGAGAAGGTTAAGCGGCGATCGCCGGCAGGAAGCCGTCGCATCCGCTTACCGGCGTGACCTTGAGGTGCAGCGAGACAAGCTTCGGATGCCCACAGTCATCGACTACATCTTCCGACGCCTGGTGGGTGGACTGGATCGCGATTAGCTTCGGGCTTTTTTCATGTCCCTCGCCGAAGTGTGCGCATAAACCACATTGACCATCGTGAACAATCAGCATGCTGTTACCCCCATTTACAGAGTGTGAGACTGCCTCAGTACGCCTGCAGGTTGCCCGGAAGAGAAGGAATTTGTTGCATTAAGTCATTCAAAGCATTGCACTTATGTGCGATCGATTCAGTCTGACTTCGGAGCTTGGCGGAGCTAAATGCCAAAGCAGACAAGTTTAAAATGGCGAGAGAGAGAGAGTCGCACTTGGGTGCGGGGAGTGAGTGTGAGCGCGAAGGGAATAGAGACGCTTGATATGAGCAGCTGCCGGGTACTCGACGGAGGACTGGCCACAGAACTCGAACAGCGGGGCGTGCAGCTCGACGGGCCCTTGTGGTCGGCGCGTGCTCTGCGAGACGATCCGGCGGCGATTGTGGCGGTACACCGCGATTATCTGGAGGCGGGTGCGGACTGTTTGCTGACCGCGAGCTACCAGGCGTCCACACTGGGGTATGCGGAGGCGTTTGCCCGGGAGGAAAACATAGCCGGCTTTGAGGCCGGAGCCTGGGCTGAGCCGGAGCCATGGGAGGCCGGCGGCGACGCTTCGCCTGAGGCCGCAGTCGAGTTCAGCTCACAGGCACGTATTTTCACAATGGCTCGTGCCGCGACCCGCGCGGCGCTCACGACTTCGGTTCGCCTGGCGAGCGAAGCGCGGGCGGAGTACCGGGAGGCCGGCAACACGCGACCGGTGCTCATTGCCGTGTCGCTCGGGCCCTACGGGGCGGCACTGCACAATGGAGCGGAGTTCCACGGCAACTATAGTGTGAGCTTCACCGAGCTGGTCGACTTTCATCGTGAGCGCCTGGAGGTGCTCGCGCCGCGCGGCGAGTTGCAGGGGGCCGACCTTCTGGCATTTGAGACGGTGCCTTCGCTCGAGGAGGGGCGGGCGATTGTGGCTGCACTGGCTCGGTTCCCGACCGTGGCAGCATGGGTATCGTTCAGCTGCCGGGACGCCGAGCACGTCTCCCATGGCGAGCCACTGCAGCTCTGCGCGGCAATGCTTGATCCTGTGGACCAAGTGGTTGCTGTCGGCATTAACTGCACGCCTCCCGTGTTGATAACCCCGCTGCTGCGAAAGCTGTGTGCCGCTACTCGAAAGCCGGCGATCGTCTACCCTAACTCCGGAGAAGGATGGGACGCGGTTCGCCGCTGCTGGACCGGAACTGCCGATGTGGATGGGTATGGGGCGCTGGCAGAAGAGTGGTTTGCGTCCGGAGCGCAGATGGTTGGGGGCTGCTGTCGCACGGGTCCGGCGCATATTCGCGTTGTACGTGCAGTGGCCGACCAGGTCGAGGTCCAGCCTGCACGGTAGTTAAGGCTTGCCGTAGAAGGTGTACGTGGCAGTGTAGGGTACACGGACGGTCGCGTTGGCCATAGCGCTGTCGCAACCCTGCAACGGAGCAACTCCGCCGTGCGTCTGTGTCCGGCGGATTGTCTCTACACCTGCCAAAGCTCCGATCCCTTCGTGGGTGGTGGCGCGAAGCAGCAGCCAGGGAACGGCGCCAGGTTCGGGCGCAGGTTTCTTATCGAGAAGTTCGTCCCTGAGCGAACTTCCATCGTCCAGGCGCCACGAGGGTCCTGCATCGTGGTGGCCAACTACCTTTTCCTTCAGGTTCATGAGGTCGGCTTCCGGATGGTCGAGGACCCAAGCTGCCGAAGTTCCTGTGGCATCGCAGCGATATACCTGCACGCCTCTACCCTGAAGCGTGAGCGGCAAGGGACCATCGCTGGACTGGGCTGGTAACGGGAACGCGCTGCTGACGGTCATTGCGCAAACAATCACGAGATGGGCGGCGCGAGACGGACAAACCATGCCGGCAGCATACCAAAACAGTGCTGCGGAGTGCTGATGCATAGTATCCCGTTCCCCGGGTGGCAGGCCATCTGCCACGCTGCCACAGCGAGGCCGCATGCGACAATATTGTTACGCGATGAAATCTGAAGGTCTGGCACCGCAAGCAGCCGCGACTACGCCCGCACTCCTCAAGCAGCACAGCCTAACCGCAGATGAGTACGCGCGCATCGAGCAGACGCTGGGGCGTACGCCCTCGCTTACTGAATTAGGCATTTACAGCGTGATGTGGAGCGAGCATTGCTCTTATAAAAGCTCGCGCGTGCACCTGAAGCGGCTGCCGACCAAGAGCGAGCGCGTGGTGCAGGGGCCGGGCGAGAATGCCGGCATTATTGATGTGGGCGATGGCTGGGCTTGCGCGTTCAAGATCGAGTCGCATAATCATCCGAGCTATATCGAGCCGTTCCAGGGCGCGGCTACCGGGGTCGGCGGCATATTGCGCGATATTTTTACGATGAACGCGCGGCCTCTGGCAGTGATGGACTCGCTGCGCTTCGGGCCTATTTCCGCCGAGCCTGGGCTGGATGCGGCTGCTGTGCATAAGAACCAGTCGATCATGGAGGGCGTGGTTTCAGGCGTCTCGCACTATGGCAACTGCTTCGGGGTACCCAATCTTGGGGGCGAGACGAAGTTTGAGGCGTGCTACTCCGGAAACCCGCTGCTAAACGCGTTTGCCCTCGGATTAGTGCGGCGCGATGAGATCTTCTATGCCAGGGCCACAGGCATCGGCAACCCGGTGATCTATGTTGGCGCGAAGACAGGGCGCGACGGCATTCATGGTGCGACGATGGCCTCCGAAGAGTTCACGGAAGGCGCGGAGCAGAAGCGGCCGAATGTGCAGGTAGGCGATCCGTTTATGGAGAAGCTGCTGCTTGAGGGCTGCCTGGAAGCGATGGCTACCGGCGCTGTGCTAGGCATTCAGGATATGGGCGCGGCGGGGCTGACCTGCTCGACCTGCGAG
>CAXTMM010000145.1:0-4663 GCA_964245415.1 uncultured Acidobacteriaceae bacterium
TCAATGACGAGCCGCTCCTTGCTTAATGAAGCTTCGAGCGCGACCGCGCCCGCATCATTCACGCCCGCGCCCTCCGCCGTCTCGCCGGCAAAACGCAGGTCTTCACCCCCCGCGCCACCTCCGCCTTCTCTGACCACTTCCGCTCCCGCCTCACCCACACCATGGAGGTCGCCCAGATCTCCCGCACCATCGCCGCCACGCTCGGCCTCAACCAGGACCTCGCCGAAGCGCTCGCGCTCGTTCATGACATCGGCCACCCGCCCTTCGGCCACGCCGGCGAGCGCGCCCTCGACGATGCTCTCCGCCTCCACGGCCTCCGCTTTGACCACAACCTCCACGCCCTGCGCATCGTCGAGCACTTCGAGCAGCGCTACGCCGGCTTCCGCGGCCTCAATCTCACCCTCGGCGTCCGCGAGGGCATCATCAAGCACTCGCACGACTACTCTCCAGCCGAGCACCCGGAGCTGGCCATCTACCTGCTCGACCGGCAGCCGCCGCTCGAAGCCCAGATCATCGATCTCGCCGACGAGATCGCCTACCTCACCGCTGATCTCGACGATGGCATGGAAGCCGGCCTGCTCAAGGTCGAAAGCGTCCGAGCTCACATTGGCCTCTTCGAGCGCTTCTACGCTCCCATGGCCGCCGAACACACCGGCGCGCCCGAAAAGCTCATCTTCAACGAAGCCTTGAAGCGCATGCTCGACGCCCTTGTCGGCGACCTGATCGAGACCACCTGCACGGCGGCCGAGTCGCAGAGCATTCGCTCCCTCGCCCAGGTCCGCCACGCCCCGCGCCGCCTGGCCGCCTTCTCGCCCGCCATCGAGGCCCAGCGGCTCGAAGCCAAGCGCTACCTCTACCAACACCTCTACAGCTCAGTCGAGCTCGAACGCGATCACCAGATGGCCGAAGAGGTCCTCGGCGCCTTATTTGCCGCCTGGGTCGCCGACCCCGAGCTCCTACCCCAAGGCTATGTCACCCGCGTAGCCGCCGAAGGCGCCCCCCGCGTAGTCGCCGACTACCTCGCCGGCATGACCGACCCTTTCATCCTCGCCCAGTTCGCGGAGTGGCAGCTCTCCCGAACCTAGCCGCTCCCCGACCCTACTGCACAATCCCCTGCGGCCTTAACTTCCCCAACTCCTGCGCACAAGCAATCGCATGCAGCGAAGCCAGCTTCAAATTATCAAACGAAGCCCACACCCAGAACCGCGTCCCCACCACCTCATTAGGATCAGCCGCTCGCACCCGCAGCAGCACATCCTCCTGCCCCGCGGCGCTTAGATTGCTGGGCGGATCATTCTCCCCGAGCACCACATCCATATGCTCGCCGCCCAGCGCCGCCTCAAAGTGCTCGAGCGACACCCCACGCTCCAGCTCCACGCCGAGCGAGATCCCATACCCATGGAACGCCGGCACCAGCAGCAGCTGAAAACCAACCTTCGGCAGCCGCCCCCCGGACAGCAACTCATAGTGCCGTCGGATCCTCGCCTCCACCTCCGGCAGATCCACCTTCGACTGCTCCCCCGCAATCGGCGTCACGTTGAATGCCACCTGCAGGTCGTAGATCTCCTTCGGCATATTCTGAAAGTTTAAGAGCGTCACCGTCTGCTGGTGCAGCTCATCGACCGCCGCCCGCCCATGCTCGCTCGAGGGCTCCATCGCCGTCGCCCACACACTCCGCACCGCACCCAAATCCTGCAACCGCGCCACAATCAGCGCCACCACGGTCGACGCAATATGCGCCGGCACCAACGCCGGCGTATGCAGGTCCGGCATCGGCGTCGCCGGGTTGTCGATCGCATCCCGCACCCACGGCGACACCACCAGCACCCCAGGCTCGTTCTCAAGCGCCCCGCTCACGTCAATCACGCTCGCATGCGCGTTCACCGCCGCCTTCCAGTGCTTGCGCGTCGCCTCCTGGTCGCTCGCAAAAAACACGTAATCCACACGCCGGAACGCGTCCGGCTCAATCCGCTGAATGATCGTGACCTCGTCCCCGACAGCCTCAATCTGCCCCAGCGACTGGTCCTCGTCCATCAGCACGTACTCGGCCGCCGCGTAGTTCGACTCCTCGAGCGCCTCACTCAGCTCCTTGCCCCGCAGCGTAGCGGCCCCTACAATGGCAATCTTCAGCGGGTGTATCAATGCTTCACCGTGCTTTCTTCCCTATCGATCAACATCACTGCCCGATCCGCGCAGACCTGCGCTGCCACGAGTAGGCCAGCCGCGCCAGCACTCCTGAAAACGTGTAGATTAGCCCAATCGCCGCCAACACATACTGCGAAAAGAACACCAGCGAGTACAAGAACAGCCCCAGCAGCACAATCCACCGGAACCCATGCGTCCGGTCGAGATTGATCTCCTTGCCGCTCCAGAACCGCCACGTGCTCACCATCAGGAACCCGACCGAGCCCACATACACCATCCACACCACGGCCACCCAGTGCACCGCCACCGGGATGCCGCTGAAAAAGTGCACCACCGCCGCCACCGCGCCCGCAGCCGCCGGAATCGGCATCCCGACAAAATATTTTCTTCCCGGCCGCCCGGGATTCTTCGGCAGCGGCACCGTCGTCGAGTTGAACCGCGCCAGCCGAGCCGCCCCGCACAGCAGAAACAGGAAGCACACAAACGCGCCCAGCTGCACCAGCGTGTGCCGCAGCTCGGGAGCCATCGTCTGCGGCAGCATGTGAAAGCCCCACGTGTACGCGAGCAGACTCGGCGCCACGCCAAACGTGATCACATCCGCAAGCGAGTCCAGCTCCTTGCCGAACTCGCTCGTCGTGTTCGTCATCCGCGCAATCCGCCCATCGATCGCGTCAAAGGGAATTGCAAACCCGATCGCCAGCGCCGCGTAATCAAAATGCCGCGGCTCGAGCGCCGACCCCTGCAGGCTCTGCGTTATCGCGTAGTACCCAGCCGCGATGTTGCCGGCCGTAAACAGCGATGGCAGCAGGTACATCCCGCGTCCCCGCTGCCGAGCCCCGCGCGGTTTCTTCAGGCCGATCGGCCCTCCGGAGGGCAGCGGCCCTGCCCCCGCCATCGGCGCACCAAGCTGGACAAAGTCGCTCAATCCAACGTCTCCACCTGTGCCGCCACTTCACTTCCCGCCCTGCGCAGCACCTGCGCCAGCACCGTAGCCCCGCCCTGCACCTTGTCGCCCACGCTCACCACCACGCGCGCATCGGGCGGCAGAATCAGGTCTGTCCGCGAGCCGAACTTGATCAGCCCCACCCGCTGCCCGCGCTCCAGCCGGTCGCCCACCTTGTGCTTGAAGACGATCCGCCGCGCCAGCAGCCCGGCTATCTGCTTGAAGATCAGGTGGTAACCGTCCTCGGACCGCACCACGCACACATTCTGCTCGTTCCGGGCGCCCGAGTTGGGATTCATCGCGTTCAGAAACGCGCCCTTCTTGTAGCGCACCTCGCTGATCGTACCGGTCACCGGTGACCGGTTCACATGCACGTTAAACACATTCAAAAAGATGCTGATCGAGATGCGCTCGCCATTGCGGGTGATTACCGGGCTGATGCTCGTGATCTGGCCGTCCGCCGGCGAAACCACCAGGCCCTCGCCTTGGGGAATCACCCGTTCGGGGTCACGAAAGAACCACAGGAAGAACGCAGCGAAAAGCAGCGGGATGAGCGACCAGTACCAGGTATGGGTCAGCAGGGCCACAGCCACTGCAACCACCAGAAGAGCGATGCCGTAAAGGTATCCGTCACGAACCATAGGAGACCTCCTATTATAGTTCGCCCGAAAAAACAGGTGAAAGGCCGAAGGCTGAAGGTTCACAAGCCCGGAAAGGTTCAAAACAGCCGAAGAAGGATCTACAAGCCGAAAGCAAAGAGTCTTGACTCTGGAGGAAGTAGACCCACCTTACCGAACCGGGCGCAGGTTCAGTTCTCCTGTCATACGTTATGCTAAGCTTCTGCTCAGGTGAGCCCCTTCAGTGAAGGGTCACGGCCCACACCTTCTAGCAGGGAAAGTGAAGGCCGCGCAGGCGGTTCGATGCCGTTCCCACCGCACCTTAATCCCGCAGCCGCAAGCTCATCAACACCGCTTCCTCCTCGGGATTGCGATAGTACCCAGCCCGCACCCCATCCACGGCAAAGCCCATCCGCTCATACAGACGCCGCGCCCCCAGGTTCGAGGCCCTAACCTCCAGGTCCAACCGCGAAGCCCTCAACCCACGCCCCCACTCGGCAGCAGCCTCCACCAGCGCCGCTCCAAACCGCCGTCCTCGCCAGGGTTCAGCCACCACCACGGCTTCGAGCTCGCAAACTCCAGCCACATGGCTGGCCATTGCGAAGCCGGCAATCTGCGCAACCTCCGCACCCACACTCCTGCTGTTCCGCCGATGAACCAGCGACAGTGCCGGCTCGAAGCTCGAAAGCACCAGCACCCACGCTCCTCGCCACGAGGGCGCCTCAGCGATCACCTCCAGCATCCGCCGGTACTCAGTCACCGGCCAGTGCGGCGCGGTAGGCTCTCCAGCCGCCAGCGCCACCACTCCTGCGGTGTCTTCCCCGTGCATTGCACGCACCGTGGCGATCGGCGGCCGTTCGTCTGACTTCATGAAGGTAGCGGCTGCGCCAGCCGGTACAGATCAGTCCGCCGCAGATACCGCCCAGCCAATCCCGCAACCTCCGTGCTCCGTCCGGCG
>CAXTMM010000145.1:4673-5128 GCA_964245415.1 uncultured Acidobacteriaceae bacterium
GCGCCCAAAGTAGCTCCGAGCGCATCTCCCGCCGTAGGCACAGCCACCAGCCGCGCCTCGGGAACAGCAGCCGCCACCTTCGCCTCGCAGCAAACCAGCCCCGCCTGCTCAGCACGAAGCTCGTCTAACACGACCAGCCGCTCCGTATCCCCGCCGCCAAAGCACCCCAGGTAAAACTCCCCCCGCCCCGCATCGAGCACCGCGCACCGCGCTTGGTTTACTCCCGCAAGCACCCGTAGCCGCGACACAGCAAACACCGGCATACCGCACGCTTCAGCCAGCCCTTTCACCGTACTCAGCCCAATCCGTATCCCGGTAAAGCTTCCAGGCCCATCGACTACCACTAACCCGCTCACATCCGCCATCGACAGGCCACCCTCCACAAGCATCCGCTCCAGTCGCGGAACCAGCATCGCTGCAGTGGACCGCCCCGGGATCTCCGCCGACCCTAGTAG
>CAXTMM010000145.1:5138-6911 GCA_964245415.1 uncultured Acidobacteriaceae bacterium
GGCGTAGAAACACGCGCGTGGCGAGCGAGTTCTGCAAATCGCCGACGATTAGGAAGCCGCCGCCAACCAGGAAATCGCGGCACTGTTCGAGCCCGGTGCAGAGCTCGGCACGCTCCCGGACTAAGCATCGACGCCATCCAGCTTCCAAAGTACCTTCGCCAGCTGCGTGTCATTGTCATACCCGGAGCTCATGCACCGTATCCGCCCCGCCGCCGCGATCGCCTCCCGCTGCGCCGGGTGGTTCAGGTAGTACTTCGCCTTGTCTCCACACTCCTCAACCGAGCCGAAGAACTCCGCTTCCCTTCCCTCGTCAAAGCACGCCTGGTGCCCGGGCGCGCGCTCGGCCAGCAGAAACTGCGCGCACGCCGTGATCTCGATCGCCTTGTGCGCCACGTCGTCTTCGTTTTTATGGGTCACAAAGGCCAGATTCACCTTCGACTTCCAGAGACTCTCCCGGTAGGCCGCGTCCTTCATCATGCCGCCGGTCACGTACCTCGCCTGCAACTCCGGCGGCCAGGTTCTGTCCCAACGCGGTCCTGCCACCATCAAGGGCACCTCCTGCGTCTCTGCCAAAGCCTGCAGAAATGAGGGCCGCTCCTCGAGAGGGCTGCCCGTGTAGGAGACCTCGCGCGAACGGTCCGCGTCTCCCCATCCCGCAGGCGGGGGGAAGTGCTGCGAGGGATCGTAGGAGAACAGCAGCTTGACGTACGGCAGCCCCCACCTGCGGTAGCGAACCACATCTGCCTCGCGAAAGAGGCAGTGCAGATCGAACAGCCGGTGCACCTTGGAAAACTGCATCCAGCAGCCATCGTTGCGCGGACCAAATGGGTTATCCTGCACCAGGGATACTGAGAGCGCTCCGGCTTTTTTGATCAGGTCAAGCGTTCCCGCGTGAAAGTGCACCGGTTTGTCGAACCACACGACGTCCGGCCTGTGCTCGCGGACTGCGGCCTGGAGCGCGCGGTTAACAGGGCCAATCAGCGGGCCCACCGGGTAGCGGTACTTGAGCGCCGCCAGGTACCGGGAGCGCGTGTCAAACTCCTGCAGAGGAAAGACAATAGCCTCCTGCCCGAGGCGCCGCAGAGCTTCCAGGCGGTAGCTGGAGGTCTCGCCCGGGTTCGTAGTGGCCGCGTAAAGAATCTTGCGTGGTCGGGGCTGCCCAGTCATGCGCTCGCTTTCTCTCGCGGACTTCTCTGGAACGCTCGCTCCATCATACGAAAACCGGGATCGGCAGCCGGCCGAACAGATCGCGCACCCAGGCGTACCATGGGCGGCATGACAACTCTCCCCGATCCACGCAAGGTAAACATAGAAGACTTCGGCATGCCCACATGGGCCTGGCCAGTGATGGGCCTCACCGCCGGCCTCGCCCTGGTCATCCTCGTCTACGGCACCTGCTTCGTCGACCCAAACTGCAAGTAGCCCACCACTGGAGCGCCCTGTCGCGCCAGCCGGAAGAACCAGGGCTCCCAGGTCTCGTCCTGAGACCTGGGTCCCGCACATCCTTCTAAATCCGAGCCAGTGCCTGCTCCAGATCCGCAACCAGATCCCGCTCATCCTCAATCCCAACCGAGATCCGCACCAGCCCATCGGTAATCCCCAGCCGGTCCCGCGCCGCCTGCCCGATCGCCGCGTGGGTCATCGTCGCCGGGTGCGAGATCAGCGTCTCCACCCCGCCCAGCGACTCGGCCAGCGTGCACACCCGCACTTGCTTCAGCAGACGATTGGCTCTTTCCAGTGAGCCGAGCTCAAAGGAGATCCTGCCGCCCTAGC
>CAXTMM010000146.1:0-6904 GCA_964245415.1 uncultured Acidobacteriaceae bacterium
GTCAGCTTCCCAAGCTGAATGTCGCCGGTTCGATCCCGGTCTCCCGCTCCACTTAGAATCAATCTCGGTTCAAATGCACCCGATGTTCCGGTCACCGAGCCAGGCCCGGTCTAAGAAGCTCGACAGACAGAACAGGAAAAGGGCGCTTTCTAGTCGAAAAGCCGCCGAACTCCCGAGATCGGCGGCCGGCCGGCAGCTTCGCGTAATGAGCGTACTTCCTGTTTACCGATTTCGAGAGGCTTGCCTGAGCACCAGATCTGAAAGCATCAGGAGCTACCAGCAGACCTGCCCGGCTGTGGGCCGAGTCCTGAGTGGAAGCGCTAAACCTACAGAGCTCGCCGAAACTCGGCGAGCTCTGTAGGCAGGTTTACATCCTGGTTTGCGGCTAGTTCGCGTCGGTCATCGCGGCGTTCGAGATCGTTGAACTTCCTGCCAGAGTCGACGCGCCCCACAGTGCAGTGGCTGCGTCTGCAGTACCGCGGCCCCACAAGGCAGTTGCGCCCCACAGCGCGGTAAAGCCGGTCGGATCATCGCTGCCCGAGAGGGCAGTCGCACCCCAGAGAGCCGTCGCGCCGCTCGCTACGCCCTGAAAGGCATTCTGGCCGTAGACGTTCGAGGCGCCCCACAGGGCCCCCCTGCCCCAGAGTGCTGTTTGGTCCGTGACCAGGGTCACCGACGAAGTCGCAGGATTGACGTTGACGATCGGCGACATCGCAGTGCCGGAGGGAAGCGAAGACGCCATGATCAGGGCGTTGTTGAGAGTGGCCTGGATATCAAGGTACCCTGCTCCTATCGTCAGGGGATTGTAGTGCGATGTGTACTGCGCCCCAGTGAGCGCATCGATGACCAGGCTCACCAAGGGAAAGTACGAGCGCTGCGCGCTATACATGATCAGGGCTTTCACCTGGTCCGGCGTGAGCTGCGGCTGCGCCTGAAGCAGCAGCGCCACGGCGCCGCTCACCACCCCAGTCGCCATGCTCGTACCGCTCAGAGGCATGTAGTCGGCGGATGGATTCGGGTTCGTGCCGTACATGTAAAAGAACCGCGGTGTATAGAAGCTGGGGTTCTGCGTTGTAAGTGTCGAACCGGTCACAAGAAGGCTGGTCACAAGATTGCCCGGTGCCACGATGTCCGGCTTGGCGACGTCATCGATGAAGGATGGTCCTTTAGAACTATAGCTGGCCAGTACATCATCATTCAAAAGCGCGGTGTTCATGGTGTTCATAGCGCCGACTGTCAGAACGTACGGATCGTTGCCGGGAGCCTCAATGGTGCCGTATCCCTCGGGGTTCAGGTTTTTATCGCGGCCGCTGTTGCCGGCCGCGACAACGACAACAATGCCTGCTTGCCATGCCGCCTCAGCCGCCTGGCAGAGCGGGTCCTGCTTGTAGCTCTCCCATATCGGGCGGCCCAGGGAAAGATTGATCACGCGGATGTTGTATGTCGATTTAAGTGCAATAGCCGCCTCGATCCCGGCGATCACCGTCGAATCCGACCCCTGCCCATTCTGATCGAGAGCCCGCAGGTTGATGATGTTGGCGTTCGGTGCGACACCTGAAAATGTCCGGGTAAACTGAGGACCGGTAGACTTGTCTCCATTTCCCGCTATCAATCCGGCAACGTGGGTTCCATGTCCAAATGGATCGCCTGTTCCTCCAGCAAGGTTCGCAGGGAAGCTCGCGTTGTATACAATCCGTTGCGAGGAGCCCGCCTGGGTACTGAGGTCTGGCTCGCTCTGCACACCGCTGTCAACAAGCGCCACACCGATGCCCGTGCCATTGTAGCCGCGCTGCCACACAGCCGGCGCATTGATTGGCTCAACTGTGTACTCTGCGCTGGTGCTGACGGAAACAATGTTTGCTCCCCGGGAGCTGACTGGTCGATCCGGCGAAACATAGGCGACACGCGGATCGTTCCCCAGCGCCTGGGCGGCACTGCCGGACATCTCGGCAGAAACAGCGCGGATCGAAGTCAGGTGCCGTTGAAAAGTTCCGTTCACGCCCTGAACCACACGCTCATGCTCAGAAGTGTCGTCGTTCTTGAACTGGACAATGACCGAAAGCTTTTTGTCAGCGTCGGCGGCAAGAATTTCTTTTGAAAGCTTGACGGTGGGCAGCGAAGCGATCCTGTGATCATACTCGCGGTTTGAAACAGCCGCAGATGGTTCTACTACTTGAGCTGCTCCAATCTTTGCCGAAAATGGAATGGCCGCAGCGGCAACCATTGCATATAGAAGAGCGTGATGCTTCATGTTGACCTCGATTTCGTATGAGAGCACCGCGTCACCTTGCGACTTGGTGCAAGCTGTTCATCGGCGCAATGGAGGCTCTCTTTAGTGAAGATTCGAAAGGTTGCGCCGGTTCGGCGTTTCGCATCCCCTACCTTTGCGGCCGCTGGAACCGGGCGTCAGCTCCCCTCCATGCAGAGAAACGGTCATACTGCTGCCGCCCGGGGTGCTCGACCGCTCCCGCTGGCGGCCAATCTCGCCAGGTGACACACTTCTACGACATGGCTTGAAAACCGCCCTGCTCATCGGCGGTTTCTCTCCCCCTCTGCAATGGCAGCCCGGCTTGCACGACGCCCGCGAATACTGATTCGTTGCCCGCACGCCGGGCTTGATCTCAAGGAGATGCTGGATCAAGCCCGCCGCGGATTTGCCCAGCACTCACACTGGTTCCAATAGTCACTGAACAATCCGCATAACTTTCCTCATTTCAGCAACCTTCCCATGCGCACCCGTATCTCAGTGGTCGGGTAGGCGCTCACACGCCTCATACAAGGAGTCGATGCATGAATACCTTCAAGTTCTGGGCCGCGTTCTCCGTAGGTGTTGCTGCCGGCGCAATCGTCGCTCTCATCTGTGCGCCTCAATCGGGTGAAAAAACCCGCAAACAGCTACGCCGCACGCTTGAAGATGCCGGCGGGTACGTCAAGGATACTGCCAGCGACCTCGGCGACAAGGCCAGCAAGGCCTATAAAAAGGGCAGGGAAACCGCATCCGACTATTCGGATGACGTGGTCAGCAACCTGCAGTCCGCCGCCAAAGACGCACAAGCCAGGTTCTAAACACCCGCGATCGAAACAGGAACGCCCTGTCCACTGTCGGACAGGGCGTTCTGGTCTGTACCTGCGTTATGCGCTGTAAAGTAGGATCCCCTCCGAACGCACTTCGCTCTCCTCGCCTTCTTCCGAGACAGGACGATAGAACAGCTGGTTGTTCTCGAGGTATACCTCCAGAAACGCCGGCCGGTCATTGATGTGCCCGGCGATCAAGGCCTCTGACAGCGGATCCTCCACATAGCGCTGCAGGGCGCGCCGCAGCGGCCGCGCCCCATACGAGCGGTCGACCAGCGTCTTCTCAAGAATCCACTTCTTCGCATCCTCGGTCACTGAAATCGTGATCGCCTTCTGCGCCAGGTTCGTATTGAGCGATTGCACCAGAAGCTCGAGAATCTGGATCAGGTCCGCGTCCGAGAGCGAATGGAAGAGAATAATCTCATCCACGCGGTTCAGGAACTCGGGATTAAACGTCCGCTTGACCTCGTTCTTGACCAGCTCCTCGATTTTGTCCATCACCATGTCTTCCCGCTCTGACTGGAAGCCAAGTCCCTGCTTACGTTGCAGGTGCCGTGCCCCAATGTTCGAGGTCATGATGATGATCACGTTCTTGAAGTCGACCGTGTTGCCAAGGCCATCCGTGAGGTGCCCGTCTTCAAAGACTTGCAGCAGAATGTTAAACACATCCGGATGCGCCTTCTCGATCTCGTCCAGCAACACCACCGAGTACGGCGATCGCTTGACCCGTTCCGTCAGCTGCCCACCTTCCTCATAGCCTACATATCCCGGAGGCGAACCAATCAGCTTCGACACCGAATGCTTTTCCATGAACTCCGACATATCAAACCGGATCAAGCTCTTCTCCGACCCGAACAGAAACTGCGCCAGCGTCCGCGCCATCTCCGTCTTGCCTACGCCCGTCGGCCCCAGGAACAGGAACGAACCAATCGGCCGGTTCGGCGACTTCAAGCCCGCACGCGACCGGCGGATCGCGCGCGACAAGGCCGAAATCGCCTTCTCCTGCGAGATCACCCGCTTGTGCAGCTCGCCCTCAACCCGGAGCAGCTTCTGCGTCTCCTCTTCCTTGATCGAGGTCACCGGCACCCCGGTCCACCGCGATACGACATCCTCAATATCCTCGCGGCTCACAATCCCGGCCGTCGAGTCATCCAGGTGATACTTGTCCCGCAGCGCTCTCAGGTTCTCGCGCTCCTTGCGCTCCTCGTCCGAGTAAAACCGCGCCTTCTCGAACTCATGGTTCGCAATCGCGTTCTCCATCCGGTGCACGATAAACTTGATCCGCTTCTGAACCTCGGTGATCTCCTCGGGCAGGGAAGTCTGGCGCAGCTTCACCCGCGCCCCCGCCTCATCGATCAAATCGATCGCCTTATCCGGCAAAAACCGATCCGGAATGTAGCGGTTCGAGTGCGAGACCGCAAACTCGATCGAATCATCGGTATACGAAACCGCATGAAACTTCTCATACCGGTCCTTGATCCCCATGATGATCTTGATCGCATCAGCCTCATTCGGCGGCGGCACTTTGACTGCCTGGAAACGCCGTTCGAGCGACCGGTCTTTTTCGATCGACTTGCGAAACTCAGCCGGCGTGGTAGCGCCAATGCACTGAATCTCACCCCGCGATAGCGCCGGCTTTAGAATGTTCGCCGCATCGAGCGAGCCCTCCGCCGACCCCGCCCCAACCAGCGTATGCAGCTCATCGATAAAGATAATGGAGTTCTGGTTCTCCATCAGCTCCTTCATAATCGTCTTCAGCCGTTCTTCAAACTGCCCGCGGTACTTCGTCCCGGCCACGATCAGCGACAGGTCCAGCGCCAGCACCCGCTTATCAGCCAAAAAGCTCGGCACCTCGCCATCCGAAATCCGCTGCGCCAACCCTTCCACAATCGCCGTCTTACCCACCCCCGGCTCACCAATAAGCACCGGGTTATTTTTCGTCCGGCGGCACAGGATCTGGATGACCCTTTCAAGTTCAGCATCACGTCCAACCAGTGGATCCAGCTGGTTATCCATCGCGACCTGGGTCAGATCGCGTGAAAACTCAGCCAGCAGGCTCGACTCGCGATTCCGCGCAGCCGCCGGGGCCTTCTCCTGCGTCGCTCTCGATAGCTCTTCTCGGATCGCGAGCAACTTCAAGCCGCGCTCGTGCAGTATCTCCGCGGCAAAACTCTTTTCTTCCCGCAGCAGCCCCAGCAGCAGGTGCTCCGTCCCAATATGCTTGTGCGAGAGCCGCTCTGCTTCTTCCGCTCCATATGCTAAGACACGCTTGCATTCGTGGCTTAGCGGCAAATCGACCGAGGTGGATACCTTCTCACGCGCCGTGGTGTGCGCCTCGATCTGCTTGCGAATCGATTCCACGGACGCATGCGAGCGGAGAAAACGGTTGGTCAGCGCCTTATCTTCCCGCAGTAGACCGAGCAACAGGTGCTCGGTCTCGATATACGGAGAGCCGAATTGGCTTGCCTCATACCGCGCGAAAAAAATTACGCGCCGCGCCTTCTCTGTATAGCGTTCGAACATGTTCCCCCTTGGAACGACCTCCGCGTGGCCCCGGTGCGCCCTATCCTGGTTCGCTAGCCCGGTACCCCGCGTATGCCTTTGATTGCTTCCTTGTTGCCCTCTGCCTGGGCCACCATCAGCCTTAAATCCGGCAGTCTCTCTTCGTGCTTTGCTGCCGCTTACGCAAGCCGGCAGCAAAAATCAACGTCCGCCTGCGTCTCGAACAACCTCCTCAAGCCGGCCCGCGCTCAATCGCATCACCCGGTCAGCGCGCCCGGCCAACGCCATATTGTGCGTCACCAGTACCGTGGTCAGCTTCTGCGTCCGATGCAGATTCTCAATCAGCGAGAAGATGCTGACCGCCGTTTCACTGTCCAGGTCGCCCGTAGGCTCGTCCGCCAGCAGCAGCCGCGGTTCTGTTACCAGCGCCCGCGCAATCGCTACCCTCTGCTGCTCCCCGCCTGAAAGCTCGCCCGCACGGTGGTCAACGCGCTCGCTCAATCCCACCTGCCCCAGCCAGTGCCGCGCTCGCTCCAGCGCCTCTGCCCGCTTTGCCCCTCGGGCCAGCAGCGGCATCGCGACATTTTCTCCCGCCGTAAACTCAGGCAGCAGGTAATGGAACTGCCACACGTAACCGACCTCGTGGTTACGAAAGCGCGCAGCCTGCTTGCTCGTAAGTGTGGTCAGCGAAGTGGACCCGCACCGCACATTACCGCTCGTCGGAGCATCGAGGGTCCCCAGCATGTGTAGCAGGGTACTCTTACCCGCGCCCGACTGGCCCACAATCGCAACCAGCTCGCCTTCCTGCACCCGAAAGCTCAAGCTATGGAAGAGACGCAGCTCACGTCCGCCGGCCGTGTAACTCTTGGTTAGGTTTTCAGCCTGTAGAAATAGATGAGCCATCGGCGCCCGGGGACTCAGGGCCGCCCGCTCCCGCATCTCGCCTCTTGCAGGCGCATCAAAGCCGCCGCCAGGGCGCTCCCTGCCCGGCTGAACAGCAGCCGACGCAAGCCCGCCGACCGCTCCGTCAGGATCTCCGATGCTGGAAGAGTTCCGTTCCATATCTACCTGTACCACTCTCAGAGGAAAAGAGGAAGATACCCAAGTAATGACCGAAGGCATGCTTTCCAGCTGGCGCATACCCTCTAGCAACACTTTCACAGCTCCTTCGGCCAGCCTGACCCCCAAGCCCGCCGATCACCGAAGATGTTCCTTGGACGCTCGAAACTACAAACCGCTGGTGCTCCCTCCGTCAAATCCTTGCCGGCCGGTACCCAAGCCCACCCGCTACTCATACCGCAGCGCGTCCGCCGGCATGTCCTCGATC
>CAXTMM010000147.1:0-6896 GCA_964245415.1 uncultured Acidobacteriaceae bacterium
ATCACCAACCTGCTGGTGACCGGCATACCCGAGGCGCTGGGTGCTGCGCAGGGCACCCGCGTTTACATCGGCAACCTGATGACCCAGGGCAACGAGAGCCTGCACCTTACCGCCTCGCAGCATATCGAGCGCATGTACCAGCACGCGCGGCAGCCGCTGTTTGATTACGCGCTGATCAATGTCGCCCCGGTCTCCGAAGCTCTGCGCGAGCGCTACGCGGCTGAAGGCGCCGAGACCATCATTCCTGACGTTGAGCGTATTGAGGCCATGGGCATCCGCTGCATCACCGGCAACTTTGCTGCCGAAGGGGATGTGTTGCGGCATAATGCTGATCGCGTTGCCGAGACTGCTTTGCAGTTGGCTCTCGAAGGGCGCCCTACCCGGCCGAAACTTCAAGTCATGCTATAGCGATGTTGGTCCAGCAACGATCTCCATGTCAAAACATGCGCAACCGGCCAGAGCACTTCGCCACCTGCCTGCGTCTGTGCTGACAGACCGTGCAGTCGGATAGATGGACGAGTCCAGGGAGGCTTGCGTTGAAAGGTATTTTCAGTATGATTCTCACGCTGTTCGCTGCTGGCGTTTGCGCGGCACAAGGCGCAGAACCCGGTAGCGCCGCTGTAAAGCACTACCGACTCACAGTTGTGCTTTCCAACCCTCAAAATCAAGATTCGTCCCAGCGCTTTGTCTTCGACGTACCAGTTACGGGCGACCATACCGGCCAAGCCGAGATGAACCTTAGCTCAGGCCCGACCGGCGAGCATGAGAACGGCGCAAAACAAACCTTGAAGTGTACCGATGTGCACGCCTCCAAGACCGGACTTGCCGCCAGGGTCTCCTACACCATGGAGAGCGTGTCTCCGGAATCCATGCCTGGTTCCACGGAACATCTGGTCAGCCGCTTCGTCTTCGAAAAGCAGATCGAGTTGCCGCTCGCATCGCCGACGGAGATTACCGACGTGAGGTCACTCAACCCGATCAACGGGAGTGGAACCCCGCGGCCGGCGCCGCTCCGGATCACCGTAACGGCAACTGAGTTGTAGCCGAAGACTAGCCTGCCGACTAGGACCGTTCAAGGTAAGCTGGCAAGGTGCGCGCCACTGTCGCTTTGACAGGTGGGACAATGAGTCCGTATTAATGAGACGCAGTTGGCATAATGCTAGGGATTGCCTGCCGGCCATTCTTGCGATATACGCGAAAATGAGCGTCGAGCGTAAGTACCGTCGCGTCTGCAAACTGTTCTGCCATGCGCACCAGGCAGGCGTCCGCGAGCGACATCGGGAGGTCCCGGTATTTATGACATAGCTTCGCGAGGGCCTGCTGCTCCCGGAACACGGAAAAGTTTACTTCAAGAAGGCCCGAGGCCAGCAGCTCGAAGAAGCGTCGCGAGCCCTCGCCATGGCGAGAGAGCAGAAAGGCAGTCTCCGCAAGCACCGGCTCGCAGGTGACAAACGGCGCTGGCAGTTCTCTGAACTGCATCGTCGTCCATTGATGATGCAGCTCATTGCCGTGCATGAAGGCGACTAATGGCCCTGCGTCGACGATGATCCTGGGCCTACTCGCCAAAGCCGCTGAGGTGTTTCGGATTGGTAGCCAAGTCGGTTGGCCCCCCCTCGATCGAACCGCAGAGCTGCTTTACGAGATCGAAGGCAGAGACGACGGGCTTTCGCCTGCCCTGCAGCTGCTGCTCCAAAGCCTCCCGAAGGATGGCAGACTTGGAAGATCGCTGCTCGCGCGCCGCTCGATCGAGCTGCGCGGCAAGAGTGTCAGGAAGCTTGCAGGTGATGGTTGTCATATTCTAGAAAGTAATACCAAATGCAGCTTTTGGCAATACCATACTGGCAGACGCTGTGTTTCTCAACTCGTCGTGCGCTTAAGCTGGCCACACGCTGCATAGATGTCTCGCCCGCGCGGCCGGCGGATGTAGGCGGTGACTCCTTGCGAGATGAGTCGGTGCTGGAAGGCGTCGACTGCTGACTGCTCGGGCTGAGCGTAGGGCGTGCCCGGACCGGGGTTCCAGACGATCAGGTTCACGTAGCAGGCGAAACCCGCTTTGCGCACCAGGCGAACCACTTCGTCGGCGTGTTCGAGCCGATCATTGACGCCGCCGAGCAGCACATACTCGAAGGTAATCCGCTCCCGCGGCCCGAGCGGGATGGTGCGTACCGCGTCCAGGATCGCCGCAATGTCCCACTTGCGGGTGATGGGCATGATCTGCTCGCGTACCAAATCGTTCGAGGCGTTGAGCGAGATGGCAAGCTTGCAGCGCACCGGCTCCTGGCCAAAACGCAGGATGCCGGGGACGATGCCGGAGGTAGAGACGGTCATGCGCGAAGCAGCCAGGCCGATCGACTCGGTGAGCAGGTGCATGGCGGCGATGAAGGCGTCGTAGTTGAGGAATGGCTCGCCCATGCCCATGAAGACCAGGTTGATCCGGTCGCGCCCCAGGTGGACGCCCTGGCGCTTGAGCACAGCAACTACCTGCCCGGCGATCTCGCCCGCCGACAGGTTGCGGAGGATGCCGAGCTTGGCGGTGAGGCAGAACTGGCAGTTAACCGCGCAGCCGATCTGCGAAGAGACACAGATGGTGGCGCGCCGCTGCGCAATCGGAGGCTTGCGAGCTATGCCCCGCGTGTCGGCCGGCCCGTCCGGCAGCGTGGTTGACTGAGTAGCGGCCTCGAGCTCTTCTTCGGCAAGCGAATCGAGATCGGCGGCTTCGCCGCCATCGCCCCCTGGCATCCACACTGTCTCGACCGTCTGCCCGTCCAAGCCGGCGATCAGGTACCGCTCTGTGCCATCGACCGACCGGAACGTCTCCACTATATCCGGCAGCCCAACCACATACCCAACCTCGTCCAGGCTCGCACGCAGCGCCTTCGGCAGAGTCAAAACCTCGCCCAAACCTGTCACCCAATGCCGGTAAAGCGCCTCTTCCAGCTGTCGAGCCCGGTACGCCGGCTGGCCCAACCCAGCTACGACCGCGCCTAATTCTGCTCGGGATCGGCCAAACAGCACGCGCGATTGAGCACCCTGGGACACCTCCGTCACCGGCCCTCGCGCCCCAGCCGAACCCGAAAGCCCACCCGGCACGTCTACAATAGGAAAGAACTTCTCGTCGCCAGGCACTGTCGGTATCATCCTCCTCACTCTTCAGGATAACGTAGCGCTCCATTGATCACAGGCACACAAGGCACGAGCAAACACCGCAGGAAGGTGCATGGACAACAAACGAAATATCCGCAGGACCGACCTCCCCAACGGCCTCATCATCCTGACCGAGGAGATGCCCCACGTGCGCTCGGTCGCCATGGGTGTCTGGATCCGCGCCGGTTCTCGTCACGAAGCATCGCCGGTCAACGGCATCTCCCACTTTGTGGAGCACATGGTTTTCAAGGGCACGACCAGCCGCTCGGCCCAGCGAATCGCCCGTGAGGTGGACGCGATCGGCGGTAATCTCGATGCGTTTACCGGCAAGGAGACTGTCTGCTTCAACATGAAGGTGCTTGACGAGCACGTTCCCAAGGCCCTCGACATCCTCTCTGACCTGGTCCTGAACCCTACCTTTGCGGAAGATGAGGTTGTCCGCGAGCGCGGCGTCATCCTTGAAGAGATCAAGATGGATGAGGACAATCCTGATTATCTAGTTCACGAGATCTTCACGCAGCACTTTTGGCAGGGTCACGCGCTGGGCAAGCCCATCCTCGGCACCGAGCAGACTGTCTCCGGCTTTGACCGCGCCAAACTGCTCGACTACTACGGCTCGCGCTTCCGAGGCGGCAACATGGTCTTTTCCGCTGCCGGGCACCTGGACCACGACCACTTCGTCGAACAGGTCACCCGCCGCTTCGCCATCCTGCAGCCCGGCGAGTCGCTGACTGTGGAGGCCCCACCCCGCACCGCCGCCGACATCATCCTGCGCAACAAGAAGTCGCTCGAGCAGGTCCAGCTCTGTCTGGGCGTCCCGGCGCGTCCAATCGCCGATGAGAGCCGCTACATCTCGCTCATGCTCAACACGGTGCTCGGCGGCGGCATGAGCTCGCGGCTCTTTCAGACTGTTCGCGAAGAGAATGGCCTGGCCTACTCGATCTACTCTGACCTGAGCCCCTACCGCGATACCGGCTCGCTGTGCGTCTTTGCGGGAACGTCTTCTGAGAAAGCCTTGAAGCTGATTGAGCTCGTCATGCAGCAGCTCAAGCTTTTGAAAGACCAGCCCATTGAGGCCGACGAGCTGCGCCGCGCCAAAGACCAGCTCAAGGGCAACCTGCTGCTCTCGCTCGAGAGCTCCGGCTCCCGCATGTCCAACCTGGCGCGGCAGCAGATGTACTTCAACTACTTTTTCGGCCCGGATGAAATCCTGGCCAAGGTAGAAGAAGTCACCGTCGAGCAAGTACAGACGATGGCCCAGTCGCTCTTTGAGACCGACCGCGTCGCCCTCACCATGCTGGGCCGTCTGGATGGCATCAAAGTCGAGCGAGCCCAGCTTGTCTGTTAAGAGCAAAACCCCTGCGCGGGAGGCGGTCGGTCTTTGACTTACTTCCGTGCAAGCAGAATCTTGGCTTAGGACGTCTATCTGATTTAGGCTTGGCTCGACAAGGCTGCGGCCACCCAGCGAAACTCGGAAGAGCCATTTGTAGAGGCGTCGCTACCCTGTGCGACTTGAGGGACTATGAACCTACCAGACCTGCTGATCCACCAAGCACCAAGCAACGCGCAAATCGCCGACAAGCATGCGGCGGAAGCTGGCTTCACGTTAATGGAGTTGCTGATCGTCATCTCGATCATGCTCATTCTTATGTTGATCGCGATACCCAATTTCTCCGGCATGAAGATGCAGGCCAATGAGACTTCGGCGATCCAGTCCCTGCGGACGATCTACCAGGCTCAGATCCAGTATCAGACCAACTACCCGGCGGACGGCTTTGCCCCGCAGCTAACCACGCTCGGCGGCGCCGTCAGCTCTGGCGCACCCACACCGCAGTCGGCGCAAGTGTTGCAGAATGATCTAGCTAGCGGCCAGAAGAGCGGCTACACCTTCTCCATCGTCAACCCTACCAAGGTGACCGTGAACAACCACGACATGTACACCGGCTACGAGGCGACGGCGGTTCCCCAGGCAGTGGGCAAGACCGGACACCGCGGCTTCTGCATCGACCAGCAGGGTGAGGTCAAGGCTGATCCTGCCGGCGGCACCAACTGCACCCAGTCCCTCCAGTAGTGCGTGCGCATCGCTTAGGCAGGGTTGCTATGGCAGCCCTGCTCTGCCCGAACCTTGTGGTTCCGGCTTGGGGCAAGTCCCCTCTGCACGCGGCGGATAGCAACAACAGACCGGTGCTGGTCCCTACGTCCGCGCAAGCCTTGGCCGCGACCATAGACCATCATTACAACCAGCTTCACACGCTATCGGTGCACTTTACCCAGAAGTACACAGGCATGGGCATGCACCGGCAGGAGAGTGGTGTTCTGTTGCTGAAGCGGCCCAGCAGGCTGCCCGGAGCTGTGGGCAAGATGCGTTGGAGCTACAGCGATCCAGCCGGTAAGTTGTTCATTCTTGATGGTCATGACGCCTACTTCTACACGCCCGGCCAGACGGAGATTCCGCGCGTGCCGGCGAAGAAGCTCGACGATCTCCGCTCGCCGGTTGCTTTTCTACTCGGCCACTCGGAGCTTGCCAGGGAATTGGATGGGCTGGCCTTTGAGCGTAGCGGTATGGGTACCTGGACCCTCAAGGGGGTACCACACGGTATGCAGCAGCGGATAGCCTCGCTCGCCATTGTCGCGCAAGTAGATGGAACGATTGACGTTATGCGGATCGAAGAGACGGATGGGGCCATCAACATCTTTCAGCTGACGGATGAGCTGGCGGATCCTCCCATACCGCCGGATGCTTTTACCTTTATCCCGCCTCCCGGCACTCATGTGATTGACGGTATGCCCCCTATTTAGGCTGGAGTTTGGCAGCTCTTTATTGAATGACTTGCACCTGTTTTGGAGCAGATTTAAGCGTCGGACACTTTTTACACTTTGGGCACAGTTTGTCTAGTGTGTCTAGCGGCTTTCGGTGCCACGGTAAGCTGAAAAGCGAATATGCTGGTCCTCATCATGCGTCGTCGTTTGTTAGCCGCTTTGTTGCTTAGTGTCTCTTCTGTGGGGGCACAGAGCCCGGTCACGCCCTGGCAGATGGAGACCAGCGGCACGACAGCCAGCCTGCGCGGTGTGCATGCGGTTGGCGGAGGTGTGGTCTGGGCGAGCGGCTCGCATGGGACGGTCTTGCGCACGGAAGATTCCGGCTACATGTGGCAGACCTGCGCGATGCCGCCGGGGGCGGAGAAGCTTGACTTTCGCTCTATATGGGCCTGGGACGCGAATACGGCGATTGTCATGTCGAGTGGGTCAGGTGAGTTGTCGCGGCTGTATAAGACCATGGATGGCTGCTCGCACTGGATGCTGCTGTACACCAATCCGGACAAGGACGGCTTCTGGGATGGGCTGCGGTTTTGGGACAAGGATCATGGTGTCATTCTTGGGGATCCGGTCGAGCAGTCGTCCTCGGGTGGGCCGGCATTTTCGCTTTTATACACGTCCGATGCCGGGAAGACCTGGACGCGCAATGCCGGCGGCAATGGAGAGAACCTGCGCGCGAGCCCGGGTGGAGCTGGAGCCTTTGCGGCGAGTAACTCGAGCCTGTTCGTTCTGTTTCCACACGCCTGGTTCGGAACAGGCGGGAAAGAGGGCGCATTTGTTTACCGAGGAACCTATGGCGGGGACGAGAAGACAGCGGACACACCTTCTCTCGGTTTCGCCTGGCAGAAGCAGATTGTGCCGCTTGCAGGGGGCGCCGACTCGGCGGGGGTGTTCTCGCTGGAGTTTCGAGACGCCTTGTATGGAATCACCGTAGG
>CAXTMM010000148.1:0-5196 GCA_964245415.1 uncultured Acidobacteriaceae bacterium
GGTATGCAGCACCGCCTCCGCCGCCTTGTCACTCTTCTCCGCCGCCGCCTGCTCCCCCAGCCCCCCGTGCGCCAGCAGCGCCCGGTCAATCTCGCCCAGCGAGTCGAGCGCCGACGCCTGCACCGCCAGGTGCAGCTCGCAATTGTCGAGATCAACCACGTACCCGCGCACAGACTTCGCGCCGCGGGTCAGCAGATCCGCACTCACCGCCTCAAGCTTGCCCTTGTCCCGCGCCACCAGAAAAAACCGCGCCCCCTCCCGCGCCAGCAGCCGCGCCGTCGCCTGCGCAATCGCCGAAGTCGCACCCAGAATCAGCACCGAAGAAGGAACAACCGGGAGCAGCCTAGCCACGCCCGCTCACCCGCCGCCAGAACGAAGAGTCGAACGCCGGATCCACGTACGGCGCAAACCGCTCCCATTGCGGATAAAACGTCTGGAACTGGTGCGCCGTCATCCGCGCATCCTTGGCCGGGTACATCCGCCCCCCGTGCTCGAGCGTGATCTCGGCCAGCCGCTCCAGCAGGTCAAAGCTCACCTCGGCCCGAATCGGAAAATCTAGCGCCAGCGTCAACCCAGGCATCGGGAACGACAGCAGCCCCGGCGACGGCACATCGCCAAACACCTTCAGCACCGCCAGAAACGACCCCAGCCCAGAAGCAGTAATCGCCTTCAGGATCTGCGTGATCCCGTGCACATCCACGTCCCACGGCAGCGCGCACTGGAACTGCAGCAGCCCGCTCTTGCCATACATCCGGTTCCACTCCAGCACAAAGTCGAGCGGATAGAAAAACGGCTCATAATCAACCACCGACGAAACCGTTTTGCCCACCTGCTTGTTGTAGTAAGCAAAGTTGAACAGCCCCACCGTCGCCTTGTTCAGCGCAAACTCCGGCAGGTCGATCGGAAACACCAGCTTCGGCTCTTTACTCGGCCTCAGCAGGTCCGGCGTCTCTGAGTGCGTCCCCTGCATAAAGATGCCGCGAGCGAAGTTCTTCCCCGTTGACACGCAGTCCAGCCACGCCACCGTATACTCCACCTCCGCCGCGGCCTTCGAGATCGCCAGAAACTCCTCGAACCCGACAAACTTGTCGCCGCGATAGTTGATCTTGCGCGAGACGATCGGCCGCAGCCGCAACTCAGCCCAGGTAATCAGCCCCGTCAAGCCCATCCCGCCGATCGTCGCCGCAAACCAGTCCCGGTTCTCGCGCGGCGAGCAGATCAGCCGCGACCCGTCCGAGCGCACCAGCTCAAAGCGCAGCACGTGCCCCCCAAAGGTCCCGGCCACGTGATGGTTCTTGCCATGAATGTCATTCGCGATCGCGCCCCCGATCGTCACATACTTGGTCCCCGGCGTCACCGGCAGAAAGAACCCAAGCGGCACCCCGAAATCCAGGATCTCGGCCAGCGTTACCCCCGCCTCGCATCGCAGGATCCCCGTTGCCGGGTCAAACTGCAGCAGGTGGTCCATCCCCCGCGCGCCCAGCAGAGTCCCGTCCTCAAGCAGGCATACGTCGCCATAGCTGCGCCCCATCCCCACCGGCAGCATCTGCGTCGCAACCGGGTTGCGCAGCGGAAAATCGGTTGTCCAAGCCAGCGGCGCGATATCCGCCTCAAGGGTGGGATAGCGCCCCCACGACTCAAACTGCGGGCGTGCATTCTTCTTCTGCATACGGGCAAAACTCCGTTCCATGCCGGCACTGTAGCTTTATATAAAGTGAACGCAGCTTAAAGGGACTGCAAGGTAATCGCTGGAGGCGTGAGTGCGATGCACCGGCGCACCGCCATCAGATCACCGCAAACAGCGCGATAGCCGCGACCGCCACCCCGATCAACAAGCTGGCCTTATCCGTCACCGCAAAAATAACCGGATCCTCATCCATCTCTCCACGCGAGGCCAGCAGCCACACCCGGCTCAACCAGAAGATCATTAGTGGCGTAATCAGCCACAGCCGCTGCGCATGCAGGTACAGCTTTGATCCCGCCAGGCTGCTGATATAAAACGAGAAAACCACCACCGCTGCATACGCCGCCGAGGTCCCAAACGCCCGCAGTTGCTCGATATCGCTGATCAGGTACCCGCGCCCGTTGGATGGCACCGCGCCCGCCGTGCGCAGGTTCTGCATCTCGCTGAACCGCTTCACCATAGCCAGCGACAAAAAAAGAAAAATGGAAAAGCCCGCCAGCCAAGGCGAGATCGGCACCGCCGCCGCCGCTGCCCCGGCCAGCAGCCGAACCGTATATAGCCCCGAAAGCAGCAGCACATCGATCAGCACAATGCGCTTGAAATAAAACGAGTAGGCGAGCGTGGTCATCAGGTAAAGCAGCAGATAGCCCAGAAAGCCCACCGGCAGCGCCACCGCCGCTGCCAGCGATACCGCCAGGAAGCCGCCGGCAATCAACACGCCCGTCTTCGCCGCCAGGTCGCCCGAGGCAAACGGCCGATAGCGCTTGCGAGGATGCCGCCGATCAGCCTCGATATCCAGCAGGTCGTTCAATATATAGGTTGCCGAAGCGCACAGGCTGAAGCACAGGAACGCGACCACCGTACTGACGACCTGCGGCAAAGCCCCCGAGTGCGCCAGGACCAGCGGCAGGAAAATAAGCGCGTTCTTGGCCCACTGGTGCAGCCGCAGCGCCCGGCGCAGCGTGCGCAAGATCGGCGCGCGATCATCAAACCGCTGCGCGACCTTGAACCTCCCCGCACGCGCAGCCGAGATCAGCGCTCCATCCGGGTTCGCAACCATCGCCTGCCCGGCAACCGCCAGCAGCGGGATATCCGGCCGCGCATTCCCGATGTAGTCGAACCCGCTCCCGGGAAAGTGCTTCTCAAAGCTTTCCAGCTTGTTTGATCCGGTCAGGTTGGTCCTGCCATCGCTCGCCAGTACCCCATCAAACAGCGCCGTATGTTGCGCCACGCGCACCGCCAGGCTCGCATCCGCGCCAGTCGCCAGGTAGAGCTTGCGCCCCTGCCCATGCTCCTGTTCAAGGAATGCCAGCAGCGGCTTGTTATACGGCAGATGCGCCACATTGAGCGAGACCCGCTCCGCCACCTGCGCCTTCAGCGCCGCCTTCCCCTGGGCAATCCAGCCCGGCACCTTCACCAGGTCTAACGGATGCGTCCGCACCATCACTAGCAGCGAATCAACCAGGGTATCGCTCTTGACCAGGGTCCCATCAAGATCCACGCACAACGGCCGCACTTGCCCTTCGCTCGCAACAAGCGTGGTTTTGCCCGGTGAGCGCGAGGCTACGGCTGAGAATGAGTCAGGCATGAGCATCGCGAGTATACCACTTGAGCCATGCGGTTTCGGCTCACCTGTCCTCAGCGAACCAGGCAGATGTCCTGAATCAGCTCAGATCGGCTCAGCACGCAACATCCATCCTCGATCCCGACGTATAACCCGCCATTGCCTGCGCCAGCTGCGAGTCGACCTCGTCAGCGATCGCCATCACGCCCACCAGCAACTGGCTAAAATCAGCCTTGTACAAATTATCCTGCAGGATCTGAAAGATCGTCACCTGCAGCATCCGCGACTCTTCCACCATCATCGCCGCCGAGTAACCCTGCTCTCGCCGCCTCAGCCCATGCTGGGCCGCCGCCGACGACCTCCCCGCCCGCGTGCCCAGCGGCGAGGGGTCGCGAAGCCGAGCCACGATGTCGCGAAATAGCTGCGGCAGGTGGGCGCTGCGCTCGGCATAGTCCAGCCGCACCGCCGTGATGCTCGGCTCCCGGTCCACCCGCATCAGCCACTCCGTGATCGTGTTCTCCGCCTCTTGTTCCACGATCGTCGCCACGTTTTCTACCACCCGCTGCGCTACCCTCCCGTGCTTCATTCGCTCCCGGATCGTCTCCACCAGCATGTTCACGGCCAATGGCTTCACCAGGATCTCGTCCGCCTGCATCAGGATCGCACTCGCCGCCTCCCGCATCCCCGGGTAACCGCTAAAAATCAGCGTCACCGCCGCCGGATTCGAGTGCCGCATCGCGCTCACCGCCGTCAACCCATCCCCCGCATGCGGCATGTGCAGATCGCTCAGCAGCACGTCGAAGCTCCGCGAGGCGATCAGCTGCAGCGCTTCGCGCACATTCGCCGCGCCTACTACCGCAAAGCCGTTGTGCTCCAGAACCAGCCCGAGCGAGCTGCGCACCGCATCGCTGTCGTCCACCAGCAGAACGCTGGGTCTATGGGTTGCGCCTCCATTGGCGCTTGCTTCCTGCGCTTGCAACATCGCTTACACCTCATCCAGGCACAGCGCGTTCGCGCCGGCCTGCACTTCTCCTGGTCAAACATGGTCACAGCGCGCCCGCACAAACCATGTGGCCGTCGGCGCGCCACCAAACCCGGGCTCCCCGACGTGGACCTTGACACGCGTGCCGCGCAAAATCAAAAAGCAACAATCGCCACATCGATGGGTAAGCTTCGGAGCGCTTCTGTCACCTTCCCGGAACCTCTCAGCAGACGCTGTGCGAGCTTGAGGATCGTTGCCATAGTCACATTTCGGGAAATCTTCGGTAATCTTCTTGGACGTGACTCTACGGCAGCTTCCATCGAAATGCAAAGCTTTTTCCGCACCACCATGACCTTTGTAGGCCTTCGCTTTCGCCGCCAGCCGTTCTGTCCCTCTCCCGGCGCCTTCCAGCCCGTGCCGATCTCTCCTCGAACGGCGCTCCCGGGATCCAGCGTGCCAATGCGCTCCCTCATTCCTGCTTCGTCCCGCCGGCCTGAAACATCCAATAGATTGAAAGGCCCCTATGCAAGCCTCCCTATCCCCCCTCCTGCGTCTCTCCGTACTCGACCAGGCTCCCGTCCCCCAGGGCGCCAGTCCAGCCCAGGCCCTCCAGAACTCGATCGCCCTCGCTCGCCACGTCGAGCAGCTCGGCTACCATCGCTTCTGGATGTCCGAGCACCACGCCATGGATACCCTTGCCTGCACCGCGCCCGAGGTCATGCTCGCCCGCATCGGCGCCGAAACCCGCACCATCCGCATCGGCTCCGGCGGCATCATGCTCCCCCACTACAGCCCGCTTAAAGTCGCCGAGTGCTTCCGCACCCTCCACGCCCTCTACCCCGACCGGATCGATCTCGGCATCGGCCGCGCTCCCGGTGGCGGACCCATCGAGTCCCAGGCCCTGCGCCGCGACCGCACCAGCCTCCCGGTAGACGACTTCGGCGAGCAGCTCCCCGAGCTCCTCGC
>CAXTMM010000148.1:5206-6857 GCA_964245415.1 uncultured Acidobacteriaceae bacterium
CCAAATCACCCTTTCTCGCGCATCACCGTCTCCCCCGCCATGCCCGGTGGCCCTGACGTGTGGCTCCTCGGCTCCAGCCTCTGGAGCAGCAGCGCCGCCGCCCAGCTCGGCCTGCCCTATGCCTTCGCCCACTTCTTCAGTCCCGTATACACCCGCCAGGCCATCGAGGCCTACCAGCGTCACTTCATTCCCAGCGCCCACCGCCGGCACCCTGAAGCTACGCTCGCGGTCGGCGTCCTCTGCGCCCCCACAACTGAAGAGGCCGAGTACCTCCACTCGAGCGTTCGCCTCCTGCAGCGCCGCATCCGCCAGGGCGATCGCCGGCCCATCGCCACCCCCGAAGACGCACTCCCCGAGCTCGGCGACACCCGTGCTGCGATAAGCGAAGAAGGCGAGTGGCCGCGCTACTTCGTTGGTGATCCTGCGAAAGTGCATCGCGAGCTCACCCGAATGACCGCTTCCCTCGGCATCGAAGAGTTGTTAGTGGTCACCATCACCCACTCGCAGCAGGCGCGCCTCAACTCCTACCGGTTGTTGGCCGATGCATTTTCCGTCCCGAAACAAGAGCAAGTACCCTCCGCCATGCTGCTCGTCTGAGACGAGTACGCACGGCCGGCGAGCAGCCGATCGAGCTATACCATCTGAGGAGACACACGTGCCGGAACGCCAATCCACCCCGCAAAAGATCAACATCATCCTGGTTCACGGCGTCTGGTCTGACGGCTCCACTTGGCGCGACGTACTCACCCCGCTCGCCCACTCCGGCCACAAGGTCTACGCGGCTCAGATGCCGCTGACCTCCTTTGATGGCGACGTGGCCGCCGTCGAGCGCCTGCTCGACCACGTCGTCGGTCCGGTCGTGCTCGTCGCCCACTCCTACGGCGGAGCCGTCATCTCCGCAGTCGGCGGCCACGAGAAGGTCAAAAAGCTCGTCTACCTGGCCGCCTTCGCCCCGGAAAGCAACGAGCCCTTTGGCTCCCTGCTCACGCTAAACCCGCCCGCAGCCGGGTTCGAGCTAGGCCCCGACCAGCATGGCTTTGTCTGGGCAACCCCCGCCATCTTCGCCGACGCCATCGCGCACGACATCCATCGCGGCATGGTCAACCTCGCCGTCGCCGTCCAGAAGCCTTACGCCCACAAGCTCTTCCTGAGCTCGATCCAGAACCCCGCCTGGAAGACCAAGCCCAGCGCCTACCTCATCACCACCGAAGACCGCATCCTCAATCCCAAAACCCAGCACATGCTCGCCCACCGCATCGGTGCCACCACCCGCGAGATCGCCAGCAGCCACCACGTCATTGCCGCCCACCCCGACGAGGTCGCCGAGTTCATCCTGGACGCCACAGCCGGCCTCTAGCACCCCCACACCAGCTGTCATCTGCCCACTAACACAAGCTCTCCTCCCGCCCCCCCACACCAGCTGTCATCCTGAGCGTAGCGAAGGATCTGCGGTTGCCCTCCCAGAGTGGCCCCATGTCTCGCCTCAAAGACATGCGTCCACGCTACAGCCGGCTTATACCCAGGGTGCCCATGTCTCGCTTCTCAAGACATGGGATCACAACTCAATGCGCCTGAACCAACATCCCCCGCGCCGCCGCGTAAGCCTCCGGTTCATCTCGCACCCCCCGCGCCTGCTCCAGCACATCAAGCG
>CAXTMM010000149.1:0-6584 GCA_964245415.1 uncultured Acidobacteriaceae bacterium
ACCCTCAGCTTCCTCATCCCCATCATCGAACGTCTCCAGGCCACCAAGACCCGCGGCGCCACTGCCCTCATCATCCTGCCTACCCGCGAGCTCGCGATGCAGGTTGAGAAACCCTTTCGCACCCTCACCCAGGGTCACCACATCCCTGTCGCGCTTGTGGTTGGCGGCATGGCCGAGGGTCCGCAACTTGAAGCGCTCCGCCGCGGAGCTCGCCTGATTGTCGCCACCCCCGGGCGCCTGGAAGATTTCATCGCTCGCCGCCTCGCCAAGCTGGACCAAGTGCAGATCCTCGTCCTCGACGAAGTAGACCGCATGCTGGATATGGGCTTTAAACCCGCCATCCGCCGCATCGCCGATTGTCTTCCCAAGGACCGCCAAACCCTCTGCTACTCCGCCACCCTTGACTCACAGGTAAAGGAAGTCGTCCGGGACTATGTCAAAAGTCCGGTCCGGGTGGAGATCGGCTCCGTCCTCAAGCCGGCTGAAAACGTCGAGCTCCAGGCTTTTGAAGTCGAGTCCGACAACAAGCTTGAGCTGCTCCAGCACCTCATCAAGTCCGAGGCCGGGAGCTTCATTGTCTTCGTGCGCACAAAGCACGGCGCCGACCGGATCGCCATGCGCCTCTCTAAAGGTGGCGTCGAGGCAGCCCGCATCCACGGCGACCGCACCCAGGCTCAGCGCAACGCCGCCCTGCGCAGCTTCTCCGCCGGCCAGCAGCGTGTCCTCGTCGCAACCGACGTCGCCGCCCGCGGCATCGACGTCGCCCATGTCGCCCACGTCGTCAACTACGACATGCCCAAGGAAGCAGAAGACTTCGTCCACCGCATCGGCCGGACGGGTCGGGCCGGCAACCGCGGTTTCGCCTCCACCTTCGCAACCGCCGGCGAACGCAATGACCTGCGCAAGATCGAACGCCAGCTTGCCGTGAAAATCAAGCGCTTTCGCGTCAAGCCCAACAACACCATAGTCGCCGCCCCAGTCAACTAACCGCGGCTTAACAAGTGAAAGCGCAAGCTCTGGTGGCTTGCGCTTCCTCATTTTGAACAGTCATGTATCAACGCCCACTCGATCCGAAACCCCGCCCGGCCCTAACACTGACTGACAACTCCTCCACCACGCGAATCTCATGATGCGTCATCGCCATAAACGGAGACATCTGCACGATCTTGTCCCCCTTCCCGATCACTACGCTCACATCACTCTTCTCCAATCGTACCCCCGTCACTCGGCCGTGCGAATCGCACTCTGTCAGCACTCCGTACACCGGCTGATTCACATTAACCAGGCAAACCAGTATCTCCCCGCGATACCCCGCATCGATCCGCCCACCGGCATACGTCACCCCCTTGGCCGCCATTGAAGACCGATCGCCCCGCACAAACCCGTATCCCGGAGGCCCCTCCACCGCGATTCCTGTACGCACCTTCACCGGAACCCCCGGCTCCAACCGCACCTCCTCAATCGAGTACAAATCAAACCCAAGATCGCTTCCCGCATACGTTACCGTAGGTGGTCGCGCCTCAGCATGCAGCAGCTGTATCAATATTCTCGAGTCCACTTCGCCCAATCCTCCCTGGTCCCATCATCAGCCAGTGCATCTCTCGATAAAGCGAAACATAAAGGCACAATCGATGGGCTGACCATACTGTGAACAATTGCGGTTGAGTATTCCCCGAAAGTCATGAGTAAATGATTGCTAAGAATGAACAGGACCTGAGTTTCGCTTACCTCGTATTTTCTAGCCTTATACGAAATCATGTTTGCGGCTTGAAATACAGGGAAGTATTTGTTATTGCGGAACGATAGACTCTGATCGATTTAACACGGGCGGAACGTTTTGACCCGTCAAGATGCGCGAAGCGCCGCACGCCTACCATAGCAAGGTTGCCATTCATAGGCGCGTCAAAGTCAATACCACCCTACTTAGGCAGGGTGACCGATGGCTACCCAAGTACACCTATCGTGACTCTGCTCTAAAAAGCGCCAAACCAACTCCTGCTACTTCGCCTCGGAAACTCCCGCTGCCCCGCGATTCCTTTGTTCCGCCCACCGCCGCCTTTGCCCCTGCGCAAGCCTTCCGCGCGCCTGCGGGCTCAAGTCGCGGTCTTGGCTTAAACCCTCTACCGTCGGCATCCTAAACCGTTCACTATGCGACTGTTTCAGCAGTCCGCGGACCTGCTCCAGTCGCCCTATCTCCCCGTCTACGGCAGCAATCATCTCTTTACGTGTCATTGTGTGCCTTTCCTGGCTCGGCACGCCCGGTCAAGCCGGCGCTCTAAGAACGCTTAGCAGTGGCATGGTTCGCTCGAAATAGCTTCGGGGACCACTACGGTACACGAAGTCACACGAGTCTTTCCATCGGCATTTGTCGCATCCTACACGATGCGGAGGAACTTACTCTATCGGCATATCGCCGGATAGCCTGATCTTTCTCCCATGTTACTCGTGACAACTATCTGAGTACTAAGTAGGTAAGTAAATGGATAGCTCTTCGGCTCATCGAGACTTAAGCCTCCCAATCCATCCTGCCGCTTCTCCGCCTGCCGCGTTGGTGATCTTCCCTGTTGACGAAGACAGGCGGTAAATGTTTACTTATCACGAAGCTTGCGCTGCCTGCTCCTCGTTGCGCGCCCGCTAAGCTCCGGAGGACTACCTTTGATCGACCGTCGCGACTTCCTCAAAACCGGCGCCGTCGCCAGCGCAGCTTTGCTCCTCAAAACCTCCCGCGCCCTGGCTGCCGCCGCCGACGCCACCATCGAAATCCTGCTCGACGAACCCCTTGGCACCATCTCCCCGCTCATCTACGGCCACTTCACCGAGGAGCTCGGCGCGGTCATCTACGACGGCGTCTGGGTCGGCGAAAACTCGAAGATTGCAAACACCCACGGCATCCGCACCGCGCTCATCGACAAGATGCGCCAGATCAAAGCCCCCGCCGTCCGCTGGCCCGGCGGCTGCTTTGCCGACAGCTACGACTGGCGCGACGGCGTCGGGCCCCGCGACAGGCGGCCGAAACGCACCGACTTCTGGGTCGATGACCCTGATTCAAAAGCCACGCCCAAATTGGGTCCCATGAACTACGACCCCAACCAGTTCGGCACCGACGACTTCGTCCGCTTCTGCAAGCTCAGCGGCGCCGAGCCATACCTGGCGGCCAACGTCCGCAGCCTGCCCGCCTACGCCTTTGACCAGTGGGTCGAGTACTGCAACTCCCCCGCCGGCTCGACGACGTACGCGGACATGCGCGCCGCCAACGGTGGGACGAGCGAACCCTACAACGTCAAGTACTGGGGTGTTGGCAACGAGAGCTGGGGCTGCGGCGGCACCTTCACGCCAGACGAGTACGCCGCCGAGTACCGCCGCTACTCTGCCTGGGTCCCCGACTACGGCGTCGGCCTTAAACTCATCGCCTCCGGCCCCAACCAGGACGACGTCTCCTGGACCCAGGGCTTCTTCGAAAACATCTTCAGCAGGCGCCGGCCTACGGTTCCCTTCGGCTGGTCCATGCACTACTACACCGATCTTCCGAAAGCACTCGACTTCCGAAACACCGACGTTTATCCCGGCTACGCCCTCGCCAATCGCATGGAAAAGATCATCAACGATCACTGGACGACCATGGGCGTGTATGACCGCGACCACCGCGTCAAGCTGATCGTCGACGAGTACGGCCCCTGGTACCGCTTCAGCGACTCGAAGCTCGACCCGTCGCACGTCCTTGGCCAGCAGCTTACCGTCCGCGACGCCGTGATGACCGCGCTCACGCTCGACATCTTTAATCGCAACCCCGAGAAGGTCGCGATGGCCGCCTGCGCACAGCTGATCAACTGCATCGACTCGCTCTTCCTCTCGCACGAAGACCACTTCATCACCACGCCCATCTTCCACGTCTTCGACATGTACAAGGACCATATGGGCGGCCAAGCCATACGCGTCGAGTTCGCCGCGCCGTCGATTAGCTACCCGCGCGTCGAGTTGAAGAAGACTCTTAGCGCAGTCGGCGACGAGTCTGTCTTGCCGGAAGAGAAGGCACCTCAGGCCCAGTTCTGGGGTCTAAACGGCTCGGCTTCACGCAGCGGCAAAACCCTCACCCTCACCGTCGTCAATCCCCACCTCACCGAGTCGCGCGAAACCCAGATCATGCTTCGCGGCGCAACCGCGGCATCGGCAACCGCCGTGGTCCTAGGCGGGGGCGAAGATGCGCACGCGCATAATACCTTCGCCGAGCCAGACAATGTGCAGACGAAAACAGCGGCTGCAATAGTAAGTGGGGCCACGGTGAGTTTTACTTTCCCAGCGTCTTCTGTGGTCAAGCTGACGATTCAACTTAGTTAAGGGCGAATCAACAACAGTGTCATAGCAAAAAGTAAACGCCGCAGATTCATTGCCGGTGGCCTTCTTCGCTCCACGAATGCAGCCTAGGCGCAGCGACAATCCTGTTGTCCGCAGTACGAACAACACGAGCAATCGCTCCCCGACCCACCCGCAATTGAAGGGATCACCAGCACCTCATCCCCATCCTTAAATGCATACTCATCATTGCCCAAAAACCGTATATCTTCCTCATTCACATAAAAGTTAATGAACTTCCGAACCTTGCCATCCTCGGTCCGCAGATGGGTCTTCAACGCCGGATAATTGGTCTCGAGCTCATCGATCAACTGCGGCAAATGGCTGGCTGAAGACTGCCACTCCCGTTCCCCATTGGTATGCTTCTGAAACGCGTTCGGTAAAAGAACTCTAACGGACATCCACACCCTCCACGACCAAGTGTTCGAGAAATTCGTTCCTCTCGATGTACTCCTTAAAATCCGTCAACCGCGGCCGGACTGCTTCTCGTGCCTCAAAACAACCCGCGAGCGCGTCGGTCGTTTTGAGTCCATTGCCAGTAATGCAGGTCACCGTCAGCTCATCCGGATGAATGCGCCCGTGCGCGTAAAGCCTTGCTGTGACAGCAGTTGTTACGCCTCCTGCAGTCTCAGTGAAGATTCCTTCGGTCTCTGCCAGCTCGCGAATTCCAGAGACAACTTCCACATCAGAGACATCCTCAGCCCAACCACCACTTTGTAATATCGCGCGGGCTGCGTACACCCCATCCGCCGGATTTCCGATCGCGAGCGAGCGCGCAATCGTCTTCGGGCGCTGCGGCTCAATGTGATCAGCACCCGTCTTGACCGCATGCGAGATCGGAGAACAACCAGTCGCCTGCGCGCCATAAAAACGCACCGGCTTGTCCTCAACCAGGCCGAGCTCAACCAACTCACGAAAGGCTTTTTTGATCTTGGTAATCAGCGATCCACCCGCCATCGGACAGACGATGTTATCGGGCAAGCGCCAGCCGAGCTGCTCTGCGATCTCGTAGCCAACCGTCTTCGAGCCTTCGGCATAGTAGGGCCGCAGATTCACGTTCACGAATCCCCAGTGAAAGCGATCGGCGATCTGCGAGCAGAGCCGATTTACATGGTCGTAGTTGCCATCGACGCGAACCAGGTTCGCGCCATAAACTTCTGTGTTCAGTATCTTCGCCGCCTCAAGGTCAGCGGGAACGAGAATGTAAGTCTTTAGCCCGAGGCGCGCCGCCTGCGCAGCAACAGCATTGGCCAGGTTCCCTGTCGATGAGCAACCGACAGTGCTAAATCCAAACGCCTGCGCATTCGCGAGCGCAACCGATACGACACGGTCCTTGAAGCTCAACGTCGGCATGCAGACCGCATCATTCTTGACGTAGAGATTCGTTGCTCCAATGCGCCTGGCGAGGTTTGGAGCCTTCACCATCGGCGTCCATCCCGCAGGCGTTGTAGGTACATATGCTTCAGGAACAGGCAGCAGCGACTGGTACCGCCACATCGATCCAGGCCCATTCGCGATCGACTCGCGGGTCACCTTACCCTTCGCCAGATCGAGATCGACGAAGACTTCAAGAGGAGAAAAACACTCCTCACAGATCGACATCGGCGCATTGTCATACCGCTTGCCGCACTCGCGACATCGCAAATCGTAAGCTATAGCCATCTCACCCTCGCAATTGAGAGTGGTGACGGGTACGGGCACATCTGACGCTTTTCCGGCGCATACGCAGGTACACAAGCAGCGTTATCGCCGGCACTGCCAAAACAGGAAAATGTGCGAGATGGCGACCGTCGTTGCCGACGATGCACACCCCGAATCTCATGTTCCCCGTAAGACTGGACCTGCGTCCGATCTACAGGAGAGAGTTGACACCGATGTCCGAAATTGCTCCGGCCGGTTGTCGTGGCGTCACAGGGCCCGTCCCTCAACCACTCTTCATGAAACCCAGGCTCGCTCCAAGGGAGCAAACTTGAATATGTCTATGTGATACCACAAGGATCAAAACGGATGCAAGACAATGGAACATCCTTGATACGGTGCAGGGTATGCTGCTTTCATCTTTAAGGGTATGCTGCTGTCATCTTTACCGGAGGCCCCACACCTTGAATCACTTGACCAAAACTCCTCAGCAACCTGCCCGCGGCGGTCGCTCGCTTCTCTCCTGGGCTGCCGTGCTCTGCGCACTCACCTCGCCCGCTATTACTCTGCCTGCAATGGCCCAGGTCGTGCCTGCG
>CAXTMM010000149.1:6594-6827 GCA_964245415.1 uncultured Acidobacteriaceae bacterium
CCGTCACGCCGCAGATCGGCTCCTCCAACCCGGCTTCCGCTGAGCCCAACGTTTCACGTCCAGCGGGCACTCCCTGCACGGTCACGCTTTTCTCCAATATGGAGTTTGCGGATTACAGCCAGCACAGCTTCTCCTACGCGCCTACCTGCAGCGGTCCTTATTCCAAGATCGTCCTAACTGGCGACTTTACCGTTACCGCCGGCCGTCAGTTTGACCGCACCACCGAGCTCTAC
>CAXTMM010000150.1:0-6705 GCA_964245415.1 uncultured Acidobacteriaceae bacterium
GTGAGCGTGCAGCGCTTTGGCAGCAAGCTTGCGATCGAGCAGCACATCGAGGTGGATGAGCGATTGCCGCTGCGGGATGCGCACCAGTTTGTGCGCAGTATCGAGGATGAGATTCGCCATGAGCTGCCGCAGGTGGATCGGGTGCTGACCCATATTGAGAGCGAGCCTGCGACGATCGAGCAGCCGGTCTCGCTGGCCCGCGATCGCGCGATGGAAGAGCATTTGCGCAGCGTGGCCGGGACGCTGCCGCAGATACTGGATGTGCACGAGGTTGTGGTGAGCCGCGTGGGGGAGCGATTTTTGCTGTCCTGCCACTGCACCATGCCTGACGATCTGGCGATGCAGCAGGTACACGAGGTGATCACGACGCTTGAGGCGCGCTTCAAGAGCGACTGCCCGGAGGTGGCGCGGGTGATGATCCATCCGGAGCCGACGACTGACAACCATCACCGTTAGGAAGAAAACATGATCGCAAGCGCTACATGGAAGCCCGGGACTACGCAGTATGAAGGCCGGTCGGAGAGTGGGCATGTTGGGCTGTTTGATACCGACGCTGCGCACACGGCAGGCCCTTCGCCGATGGAGGCGGTGCTGGCGGCGCTGTGCGGGTGCACCTCGGTCGATGTTGTTTCGATTCTTGCGAAGAAGCGGCAGCCGGTTACATCGCTTGTGGTTTCGGCCGTGGCTGAGCAGGCAGCTGTGCCGCCGCGGGTGTTTACGCATATCACGCTGACTTACCGGGTGGGAGGAGCGCTGAGCCGCAAGGCGGTTGAGGATGCGGTGGCGCTGTCGAAGGAGAAGTACTGCTCGGTGTCAAAGATGCTGGAGTGCGCGGTGAAGATCGACTTTACGATCGAGTATGCCGATGGGGAGCCTGCGGCGTGATTGGGTTCTTTCGCTTTGTGCTGGTGACGATGATGCTGGTACTGATTGCGACGATTGCGGCGGTGGTGACGATGCGGTTTGCGATTCACGGCGAGGAGGTGCGGATACCGGATTTCAAAGGTTTGCCGGTTGCGGTCGCGACACAAAGGGCGGCGGCGCTGGGGGTGAGCCTGAGCGTTGAGGGGGGGCTTTACTCGACCGAGCTGGCTCGAGGGCGGGTGCTGACCCAGTCGCCTGCACCGGGAACAGTGGTCCGGCGAGAGTGGCAGGTGCGGGTGACGGACTCGCTCGGGCCGCAGAAGGTGGCGATCCCGAATGTGCTTGGGGAGCAGGAGCGTCTGGCGAGCATCGGGATACGCCGGGTAAGCCTGGAGCTGGGCGCGGTCGCGCATATTCCCGATGCGCAGGTGCCGCCCGGGACGGTGATCTCGCAGAACCCGATGCCGATGGCGGCGGGCGTTGAGCGGCCGAATGTGAGCATCCTGGTGGCGGATGCCGAGCCTGAAGTGCCTGCTGCGTTCATCATGCCGGATTGTACGGGTAAGGCTGCCTCGGCGGTCGCTGAGGAGCTTGCACAGGCGGGGCTGCTGCCGGCGATGGAAAGAGCGGCGCTTCCTTCGCCAGACGGAAGCGCCGCTGGTACGCCGGGCGTGGTGGTGCGGCAGAGCCCGGCCCCAGGGGAACGCGTTTCTACGGGAACGTCGATAATCTTTGATGTCGCGCGGTGATGCCTTATGTATAAAGCGAGAGACAAGGCCTGAGCCTACTCGTTTTACCGCCGGGTGATGATTGCGGCGAAGAAGCCGTCGCAGGTGTGCACACCCGGAATCGTTCGCAAGTATGGACCAGTTATGGCGGTGCTGCATAAATGCTCTAACCCATAGGGGCTTAAGACAGCCGAAGCGGCCAGAGTTGCGAGCTCGTCTTTCATGCTCAGCAATGTGTAACCGTTGAGCTTACCTATCAATGTCTCGACGACACTCTCGTTTTCTTCCGGCTCAAGCGAGCAGGTGGAGTAGACCAGCCTGCCGCCCGGGCTGAGTGCGTTGAGGGAGGCTGAAAGGATGGCAACCTGCCGCTCGTGCTGACGGGCGAATGAATCGGGTTGGAGGCGATGGCGGATTTCGGGATTGCGGGCGAGGGTGCCCGTACCGCTGCAGGGCACGTCGCACAGGATCGCGTCGTAGGCCGGCTCGGGCGCAAGCATGGCGGCGTCGCCGACGACGGTGTGGAGACGCGCTTCTGCAGGCATGCGGCGGCGCATCATGCGGAGCCGAGTCTCGCTGAGGTCCATTGCCGAGACCTGGGCATCGGGCAAGCGTTCGAGCAGGATGGCCGTCTTACCGCCGGGAGCGGCGCAGGTATCGAGCACGCGGGTCGCCCTAGCGGCAGCCGCGAGCTCGCCTACCAGTTGCGAGGCCTCATCCTGGATGCGCACCCAGCCGCTCGCGAGCGCGGCGGCAGGGCCCACATCGCCCGAGATGACACGCCGGGCAGCCGTGAGAAACTCGCCAGGGGCGAGCGTGATACCCGCCGAGGCGAGCGAGGCTTCTGCGCGTTGATCGAGCAGCCGCAGGGTTGCCGGGGGCGGGGCTTGATCGTAGGCGCAGAGCTGCCTGGTAGCCTCTGCGCCGAAGCGGGACTGCCAGCGCGCGAGCATCCAGTCCGGGTGCGCGGCCTCCGGTGCCCAGTCTGTAACAGTGCCTGCGACTTTCTCGCGTGCCAGGCGCCGCAGGACGGCATTGACCATGCCGGCCGCGTATTGTCCGTCGGCCTGCTTGGCCAGCTCCACGCTTTCGCCGATGGCCGCGTGGGCCGGGATGCGGTCGAGAAATAAGAGCTGGTAAGCACCCAGGCGCAGCGCGACGATGACGCCGAAGTGCATATCAGCATCCGGTTTCGCGAGCCTAGCTGCGATCTCGCGATCGAGCACGCGCTCCCAGCGGAGCGTTCCCATGACCAGCTGCGTCATCAGATCACGGTCCTGGCGCGAGAGCGCCTCGGCGCGCGGGGTGCGCAGCAGGTCGTCCGAGTGGGCAGTGCCGCGCTCGACCATCAGCAGAATATGCGCGGCGACTGCGCGCGCGGGCGCTACTGTCGAAGTTACGGCGGGTGTGGCCTGCTGCCGGCGAGGCGCTCGCGTTTGCGGGACATCAGCCAATCTTGGCACCCCCAGGCAGCGAGGCGCCGCGCAAAAACTCGGTCGCAGACATGCTGCGCTTGCCTTCCAGCTGCACCTCTATGAGCTCGACCCACGCTTGATCGCCACAGCCCAGGTAGAGACGGCCTGCTTGCGGGAGGAGCGCTCCAGGCGCGACCACCGTTGATATGGAAGGTGCAAGGGCCATGCGGGTAACCGTGAACTTTTTCTTGGAGAGCATCGACCATGCGCCGGGCCAGGGCTGGAAGCCGCGCCAGCGATTGTATGTTTCCTGTGCGCTGCGAAGCGGGTCGATGCGGCCATCGTCGCGGGTGAGAATGGGCGCGAGCGTGGCTTCTTCATGCTGCTGCGCTTCGGGCGGAATGGTCCCAGATTCGAGTCCCGCTAATGTGTCAAGCATAAGCGAAGCGCCTATCTGTGCCAGTGGGAGATACAGATCGGCAGCCGTTTGCGTTGGGCCGATGGCGAGCTCGCGCTTGAGCAGCATAGCGCCCGTGTCGAGGCCTTCATCAAGGCGCATGGTGGTGACTCCGGTGACGGTTTCGCCGCGCGCGATGGCCCACTGGATGGGCGCGGCTCCGCGATACTTGGGCAGCAGTGATCCGTGCAGGTTGATGTTGCCGTAGGGCGGAAGCGTGAGCATCCATGGAGGGATGATGCGGCCGTAGGCAACGACGAGGATCGCGTCGGGAGCGATGGATGCAAGCTGCGCCTGCAGGGCTTGATTGGTCTTGATTTTTGGTGGCTGCCCGACGGGAATGCCGGCTGCGAGCGCGGCCGTTTTGACCGGGGATGCGGTGAGCTGCATGCCGCGTCCGCTTGGGCGGTCAGGCTGCGTGAGCACGAGCGCGACTTCGTGCCCGGCATGGAGAACGGCTTCTAGCGTGGGCACGGCGAACCGGGGCGTGCCACAGAAGACCAGCTTCATCGGCTTACCCGCACAGCGCTACCACTCGCCATTTTTCTGCAGCTTGCGGATCTTGCGCATGAGCAGCTCGCGCTTGAGCGAGCTTACCCGGGAGAAGAAAAGAATGCCGTGCAGGTGGTCGATTTCGTGCTGGAAGGCGCGTGAGAGCAGTTCCTCGCCATCGTGCTCGATCCAGGCTCCATGCTCGTTCTGCGCGCGTACGCGCACTCTAGCCGAGCGTGAAACCTTCTCGCGGATTTCGGGCAGGCTCAGGCAGCCTTCTTCCTCGTACTGGCGGCCCTCGCGAAAGGTAATCTCGGGATTGATGAGGACGATCTTGTCTTCAGGGGTTTTTTGGAAGCTGAGATCGATTACGGTGATTTGTTTTGACACGCCGATTTGTGGGGCAGCCAGGCCGATGCCTTTGGCTGCGTACATGGACTCGAACATATCGTCGACGAGGGTACGCAGTTGCTTGTCGAACTCTGCGACGGGCTCGGCTGGCCGTTGCAGCACAGGGTCGGGGTACTTTACGATCTCTCGAATCATTTTTCTCTCAAGCAGCCGAAGCAGCGCTCAAAACCTTTGGCCAGAAGCAAACACAGATCCTTCGTTTTCCACCCGAGCGAGCAAAGACCGCTCGCTCGGGACCCGGATTAGGCTCAGGATGACACGCTAAATGAAAGCGCGGAAGATCAGTAAGCGTGAATCTGGTCCAGGTAACCGTCATAGTTACGTTTTAATTCGCGCATCGAGTCGCCGCCGAACTTATCCAGCAGCAGCCTTGCGAACGCCAGGGCGACCATAGCCTCGGCTGCTACGCCGGCGGCCGGGACAACGCATACGTCAGAGCGCTCATAGGCGGCCCTGGTCTCTTCGCGGCCCTGATAGTTTACCGATGCCAGGGGACGACGCAGGGTTGAGATGGGCTTGAGGTATCCGCGGATGACAACATCCTCTCCGTTCGAGATGCCGCCTTCGATGCCGCCGGCGTTGTTTCGCTCCCTGGTAAAGCGCGTCTGCCGTCCGGCTGATTCGTCAAGGCCGGCATAGCCGATCGCGTCGTGGACCTCGGAGCCGAGCGACTCGGCCGCGGTGACTCCACGGCCGATCTCGACTGCCTTGACCGCCTGCAGGCTCATGACTGCCTGGGCGAGGATGCCGTCGAGTCGCTCGTCCCAGTTGGCGTAGGTGCCGATGCCGGCGGGCGCGCCGTGGACGACGACCTCAAAGATGCCGCCAATGGAGTCGCCGGTGCGCAGGGCGAGATCGACCTCGGCCTTCATGCGCGCCTGGTCGGATTCATCGACGCAGCCGAGGACGACTTCGTCCTTGCGCGCGAGCGCGGCGATCTCGTCCCAGCGTGGGTCGCGGGTGAGCTCGGCGCGGCCTACGCGGACCACGTGGCTGAGGACTTCAATCCCAAGGGGGGCAAGGAGGAGCTTGGCGATGGCGCCGCAGGCCACGCGCGCGGTTGACTCGCGTGCCGATGCGCGTTCGAGCACATAGCGGGCGTCGGGGAAGTCGTACTTCAAGGAGCCGGCAAGATCGGCATGGCCGGGGCGTGGCGAGGCGACGGCCTTGTGCTTGGAGGCGTCTCCGGCCTCGACGGGGAGGATGTCGGTCCAATTTTGCCAATCGCGATTCTCGATCTCCATGGCGATGGGGGAGCCGATGGTCTTTGCGTGGCGCACGCCGGAGAGGATGTGGGCTGTGTCCTGCTCGATACGCATGCGACCGCCCCGGCCGTAGCCCTGCTGGCGCCGCCATAGCTCGCGGTTGAGAAAGTCGGCCTCGACGGGCACGCCGGCGGGCATGCCGGAGACCAGCGCGATCAGCTTCTCGCCGTGCGACTCACCTGCGGTGGAAAAACGTAACATGTCCTGTTGATTGTACCTGTCGGATCGGCATTGCCTGAGCGCGACTGGTCTAGTCTTCGCCGGCCAGGTAGGCGTGGGTGTCGAGGATGGGGCGCTCGAGGGCGCGGATCCAGTCGGTCATGGCGGCGGGGGCGCGGCCTGCGGCGGCGGAGCGGGCGAGCTCTGAGCGCATGGTCTGCATCTTTGCTTCGAGGTCGTCGAGGTAGTGCAGTAGCATGGCTTCGGGGATCATGGGCAGCTTGGGGGAGCCGAACTCGAGACGCCCGTGGTGGGAGAGGATGAGGTGCTGGACGAGCAGCTTGAGGCGGGGTGGGAAGGCGGGGATGAGGGCGGCTTTCTACTCGACCATGGCGAGGCCGATCGAGATGTGGCCGAGGAGATGGCCTTCGAGGGTGTACTCGAAGCTGGTGCCCCAGCGCAGCTCGGCGAGCTTGCCGATGTCATGGAGGATGGCGCCGGTGAGCAGGAGGTCGCGGTTGACGTGGGGGTAATGGCCGGCGGCGAGGGAGCAGATGCCGGCGAGGGAAACGACGTGCTCGAGCAGGCCGCCGATCCAGGCGTGGTGAAGGGTCTTGGCGGCAGGGGCCTGGCGCAGGGCGGGCGCGAGGGCCGGGTCGTTGAGGAAGAGCTGGAGCAGTTGGTGGAGGTGGGGGTCGGCGACGCTGTCGACGTGACTTACGAGCTTGGCCCAGAGCGCGTCGATGTCGTACTGGGTCGTGGGGACGAAGTCGCCGAGCTCGAACTGGCCTGCGTCGAGAGACTCGTCGGCGCGGCGGAGCTTGTCGAGCTTGACCTGGAGCTTTTCCTGGTAGCGGCAGACCTGGCCTCGCAGCTTGACGACATCGCCGGCCTTGAAGTCGCCTGCCTCGGAG
>CAXTMM010000151.1:0-6655 GCA_964245415.1 uncultured Acidobacteriaceae bacterium
CGCTTCGAGATCCCCCTCTGCAACTTCATCAGCGTCCGCCTGCGTTGCTCGATCACCCGGGACGGCACCTTATCCCCAAACGAGAACGCCCCCGCACCCTCCTCGTCCGAGTAACCAAACACGCCCATCCAGTCAAATTGAGCCTCCCGCACAAACTGCTGCAGAACCTCAAAATCCCCATCCGTCTCGCCCGGAAACCCGACAATAAACCCGGTCCGCAGCACCAACCCCGGCACCGCCGCCCGCGCCTTCTCAAGCGTGCGCAGAAAGATCTCCGCATGCCCGCCGCGCCGCATCGACTTCAACACCGCAGGCGAGGCATGCTGCAGCGGCACGTCCAGGTAGTTGCAGATCGTCTCATGCCTGGCAATCGTCTCGAGCAGCCGCGGCGTAATCTTGTTCGGGTACGCATACAGAAAGCGCAGCCACCGCAATCCCGGCAGCACCGCCAGCCGGTCGAGCAGCAAGGCCAACCCATCCTTCAGCCCGAGGTCTTCCCCATAGCAGGTCGTATCCTGCCCGATCAGCGTGATCTCCCGCACCCCTAGCGCCACCAGCCGCGTCGCCTCAGCCACGACCGACTCCAGCCGCCGCGACCGGAACTTGCCCCGCAGATTTGGAATTACGCAGAACGTGCAAGGATGATCGCAACCCTCCGCAATCTTGATATAGGCCGAAGTCTTGCCCGTAGCCAGCAGCCGCGGCGTCGTATCGTCATACAGATACGCCGGGGCCGCAGTACTCGCGCCCGCCCAGGACTCGCGCGAAAACCGGCCCTGCCCCTCGCGCAAGTCCCCCTCGGCCCGGCTGGTCTGCACCTCGATCCGGGTCTCAGAGAGCGCGGAAGCGATCGTCTCCATCGCCGGCCGCACCACCGCCTCCGCGACAGCAACCACCGCATCGCTCAAAATATGAAACGGCGAGCCGGCCACCGAGGCAGGCTTCAACAGCCCAGCCGCCGCCAGAATCCCCTCCAACTCCCCGATCCCGACCACCGCATCCACCTCGGGAATATTCGCCCGGATCTCATCACGGTATCGCTCCACCAGGCACCCAGCCACCCCCAGCTTCTGCGCCCGCCCACCACCCGCCACCTTGTGCCCGGCCATTTCGAGTATCGTATCCACCGATTCCTGCTTGGCCGAGTCGATAAACGAGCACGTGTTCACCACCAGCACATCCGCCGTCTCTGGCTCGGAGGTCATCACCGCGCCCGCCTGCGCGAGCATGCCCATCATCACCTCGCTATCCACCAGGTTCTTCGGGCAGCCAAGCGAGATAAAACCGATACGCACCGGCGCAGGAGCTCGACCGGGCAGGGAAGTAGAGGCCGGAGGCTCGCCACCGGCGGCAATCCCGGCCACAGCCTCATCAGGATACGCAAACTGTTTCACTGTAGTATTCTAGCCGATTTGCCTCCCGCCGCTCCGCCTGCGCCCCATCGCCGAAAATACCGCGCCTCACCCCCCCAGCATGGGAGGATGGAAGAGAGAGTCTCCAAAGGGTGGCAATGATCGAACGAGCCAAGCAAGCAGGCAACAAGTACCTCAATCCGGTCCCAACCCAGGTCGGCTCCCTAGCGATGCTCCCGAAAATACTCTGGTGCTTTCTGACCAACAGAGCTGAGCGTACCCCTCGCCGACCGCTCGGCCCCTTCCACACCGATGCCCGTCTCTACCAGCAACCCCCAGCAAGCGGCCTGCGCCTCACCTGGATGGGCCACTCCTCCACCCTGATCGAGATCGACGGGGCCCGCATCCTGGTCGATCCAATGTGGGACGAGCGTGCCGCTCCCGTCGCCTGGGCCGGCCCCAAGCGCTTCTTCCCCGCACCCCTCGCGCTCGAAGCCCTACCGCCTATCGACCTAATCGTGATCTCGCACGACCACTACGACCACCTCGGCGCCCAGACAGTCCGCCGCCTTGCCGCCCTGCAACCGGTAGCCCGCTGGGCTACTTCCCTGGGCGTAGGTCCCATCCTCACCCGCTTCGGCGTCCCAGCCGACCGCATCACCCAGCTCGACTGGACCCAAAGCCTCACAGCAGGCCCAATCAAGATCACTGCCCTCCCGGCCCGCCACTTCTCCGGACGCAGCCTCTGGAACCGCTTTGAAACCCTCTGGTCCTCTTTCGTCCTCCAAGGTCCCCAACATCGCATCTACTATGGCGCCGACTCCGGCGAGTGGGCCGGCTTTGCCGAGATCGCGCACACCCACGGCCCCTTCGACCTCACCATGCTCGAGATCGGTGCCTACGACCCCCTCTGGTCCGACATCCACATGGGCCCTGACGGCGCCGCACGCACCTTTCGGGCCTTGGCAAGCAGCGTCGAGGCCATGAATAAAGGCCTGCTCATGCCCATCCACTGGGGCCTCTTCGACCTCGCCCTCCACGCCTGGAAGCAGCCCATCGAGCGCCTCATGGCTATCGACGGAGTCAAGCTCTGGACCCCCGCCCCAGGCCAGCCCACCGAGGTAGTCAAAGGCCTCGAACTCCGCTCAACCTGGTGGCGCCCAGAACTGCCCTGAAAGCAGCCCCGGGCGCTGGTCTCACACCCACCTACAAGCTGCCTTGATTGCGCAGCAACTGCACCTCATACTTGATCCCATCCAGCCCGTCCGTCTGGTAGATCGTATAGAGCCGCTCCGCGCTGTAGTTGGCCAGCACCACATTGCGGAACTTCTGGTTATAGATTGCAACATTCGACGGGTCATAGCCGAACGAAGAAGCCACCTGCGCCAGCGCCAGCTGGTCTGCCGCCACTGCCGGTCCTGAAAAGGTAAAATCCGCGTCCGACAGGTTGTGCAGCTCAAACTCGGTCAGGATGTTGGTCTGCCCGGCCGCATTCAGGTTCACTTCCCCCACCGCCCCCAGTGCAGGCAGGCGAAGGTTACCCTTCGCGTCCTTGGCCAGGTACCCCTTGGCGATAGGGTCCTGCTGCGCGACAATGGCCGCCGCGCGTATCCAGTTCACCACCTTGAACTCATTGCCGCTGGTCGGCGCAGAGTGCGCGCAGGCCTGTGTAATGATGAACGACGGCGAAAAGCCGCGCTTCATCGACTCGGCGATAGACAAAATATGGTGTCCGCCCGTACGCGCGTCGCCCGCCGCCCCATAGTCGTCCATCCCCGCGCCCGAGCCGCCGATGCTCAACTCCTCGAACTCCGAACCATCGGCGTTCCACTGAAAGACGATCGACTTGGCCCAGTCATGCCAAAGCGGCGCCCCGACAATCAGGTCACCATTAATATACGGCGCATAGCCTGAGACCTGCTGCGGCGTAGGATTCGCGATCGCAACCGAGTTCACGAAATCCTGCCCGCCCGGCGCCGCCTGCCCGTAGACGTTGTGATACTCCGACGCCAGGTTGATATCCGCCGTCTCGTTGTTCGACTCATGCACCGGTAGCCCGCCAGGGTAGGAGTGGTGGGAGCCAAAGCTCGAGCCCGGCGCGGAGACAAAAGGCTGCGGCAGGTGCGGGCAGGCGCTGTTATCGTTCACCACTGGAGGAAAAACGCCGGTGATCAACCCGCCCGGAAATGTAAGATCGTCAGCCGGATTGAGCAGCCCCTCGGCCAGCAATTTGGACACGATCGCCTGCCGGTCAGCCGGCTGCAGGTTGGCTCGGTGCAGCACGCAGGTATTCGGGTTCAGGATCGCGTCGAGCGACTGCGCGCGCAGGTTGCCGTCCGACAGGCGGAAAATCTGCTCGCCGATGTACAGGTAGGCCGACTGCACCAGCGGCGAACCGGTGGCAATCTGCACAGCGCGGGCATTGCCCGCACCAGGTGCAGTGGGTCCGGCTACCTGGGCGGCTAAGGTGGTTGCTGCCAACGTAAGCGAGGCAGCGGCGAGCAGGCAAGGTCCAGCGGACATAGGGCGTTTTGCTTGAAGCAACAGGTCGAACATGGCAGGTCCTTTCAAAAGCAGTGCGGCGTGGATGGCAAGAAGCAGGGAAGAGCTGAATCGAATCTAGCCCGAACCCTATCAGCCGCCACGTTGCGCTGCGATTGCAGTCCCTTCAACACCCGGTCAAAAGTGTTGTTTAGCAATCCTGTTGTAGCACGACAGAAAGGCCGGCTCAGCCCGCCGGGAAGCCGCCCGCTCGCCCGGGCGATTTTGCAGATGGTAAACTCATAGTTGTGCCGGGCCCTACGCGGCGCAATCCTGCAAACCCCGCCAGCTCCGTAAGGAAGCAACGGTAGTGGGCTAGTGCGTGCGCAGTAGGTTCGCCCGGTACATAGAACCCCGGCTAAGGCCTTCTCCCAGAGAAGCATCCAACGCGCAGGCCGGCCTCAGCCACTTACCGGTCGATCGAAGCCATACTAGCCTCGCTATAGCGCCCTCCGGCGATCTCGTGCGCCGGAACCGCCGCCTCCAGCTCCGCCACTTCTTTGGGCGTTAGCTTGATCTCAACCGCCGCCGCATTTTCCTCCAAATACTTCCGCCGCTTGGTCCCCGGGATCGGCACCAAATCCTCACCCTTGGCCAGCACCCACGCAAGTGCCAGTTGCCCCGCCTTCACCCCCCGCTCCTCAGCAATCGCCTTCACCCGCTCCACCAGCACCTGGTTTTTATCCAGCGCCTCGGCGGAAAAGCGGGGAAACCGCGCCGTCCGCGAGTCCGAACTACCCAGATCGCCCGCCTTCGTGATCGCCCCAGTCAGAAACCCCCGCCCAAGCGGGCTGTATGGCACAAAACCAATCCCAAGCTCCCGCACCGTCGGCAAAATCTCCTCCTCCACATGCCGCTCCCACAGAGAGTACTCGGTCTGCAGCGCGGTGATCGGGTGCACCCTGTGCGCCCTGCGAATGGTGGCCGGCGAGGCCTCCGACAGCCCCAGATACTTGACCTTCCCAGCCTTTACCAACTCCGCCATCGCGCCAACAGTCTCTTCTATCGGCGTTTCGGGGTCCACCCGGTGCTGATAGTAAAGGTCTATGTAGTCCACTCCCAGCAGCTGCAGCGACTTGTCGCAAGCCTCACGTACATACTCCGGCTTCCCGCTCACCTTCCAGTACGTCGGGTCATCCCTCTTGCGAATATTTGCGAACTTGGTCGCGAGAAAGACCGCATCCCGCCGCCCCTGGATCGTCTTGCCAATCAACTCCTCGTTATCGCCGATCCCGTACATATCAGCCGTATCCAGGAAGTTGATCCCTATATCGAGCGCCCGCAGAATCGTGGCCGCCGACTCCTCATCGTTCCGGTCGCCATAAAAATCACTCATCCCCATGCAGCCAAGCCCCACGTGGGATACCACTGCGCCTTCTGAACCCAACTTCACGCGTTCCATGCTCATGCCCATTGGATGGCGCTCGGCTTAGCTCCGATGCACCCTCCGTCATACAGCCACGTTGCCCCATGTCTCGCGCCCGAGACGTGGAATCAACAAACGCAGAACAATCGCCATGCGAGCTTAACTACGTCGACAGCGCGCCACCCACGAGAGACAATAAAGTGTTTGCACCCTTTCCCTCAGGTTGCACTTCCAGGAGATCGCTTTGACGCTCGAAGTACGCCCGCGCCAGCTAAAGCGCGCGAAGATCAGTGCGCTCGGGACCTACGTCCCATCCCGCGTGCTCACCAACGCCGACCTCGAAAAAATGGTTGACACCTCGGACGAGTGGATCACCGCGCGCACCGGCATCCGCGAGCGCCATATCGTCGACAAGGGCGTCGCTACCAGCGACCTGGCCGCCGAAGCCGCGCGCTGCTGTCTGCTCGAACGCGGCCTCGGCGCTCACGAGATCGAGGTGATCATCGTCGCCACTGTCACCCCCGACATGCTCTTCCCGTCAACCGCCTGCCTGGTCCAGGACAAGATCGGCGCCCACCACGCCTGGGGTTTCGATCTCGGCGCCGCCTGCTCCGGCTTCGTCTACGCCCTCCAGATCGGCGCCAAGCTCATCGAGAGCGGCGCCCATAGCAAGGTCATGGTCATCGGCGCCGACACCATGTCCTCCATCATCGACTACACCGACCGCACCACCTGCATCCTCTTCGGTGACGGCGCCGGCGCCGTCCTCCTCGAGCCATGCCAGGACGACGAACTCGGCATGCTCGACTACGCCCATGAGATCGACGGCTCCGGCGCAAGCTCGCTCTACATGCCCGGCGGCGGCAGCCTCCATCCTTCCACCCCCCAAACCGTGGCCGGCGGCATGCACTACGTCCACCAGGACGGCCAGGCCGTCTACAAGTTCGCCGTCCGCAAGATGGCCGAAGTCACCCAAAAGCTCCTGGACCGCAACAACGTCACCGCCGCCGAAATCGGCTGCTTCATCCCCCACCAGGCTAACCAGCGCATCATCCTCTCGACCGCCGAGCGCCTGGGCCTGTCCCGCGACCGCGTCATCATCAACATCGACATCTATGGCAACACCACCGGCGCCACCGTCCCCTTGGCCATGTTTACTGCCCGTGAGCGCGGCATGCTCAAAAAGGGCGACCTCGTCCTGCTCGCCAGCGTAGGCGCAGGCTTCACCGTAGGCGCCTCCCTGCTCCGCTGGGAGATGGCGTAACTACCCGAGATGCATCGATAGGCCGTCCGGTGATCGCAGTAAGACTGCCGCCTCTGATGCGCTAGACAGCTGTCCAACTCATCTAGTGCTGTGATGCCCAGCGTCTCGACTCTGGACGTGGGCTTACGTACC
>CAXTMM010000152.1:0-6496 GCA_964245415.1 uncultured Acidobacteriaceae bacterium
CGGAGTGGGGGTAGAGCTGGGGGAACTCGGATTGCGCGGAGGCCAGGGGCGCGCGGGTTTGGTCGAAGAGGTTGGGGGGGGAGCTGGTGGTTCCCTGGTCGAGGGCTAGGACGTAGGGCATAGGGAGTGATGGTAGTGGGTGAGATGGGGAGGGGGCAAGATGTCTGTGCTACTTACTCTTAGATACGCGAACACGTCGGAAATCTAGGCGCTTACGACTCGTTCAGGTCGAGTCTGCTTCCTCGGAAAGCTACACCCTTTTGCGCGAGCGCTCTAATTTTCGGATTGGTTTGAGTAAAGCAGACGCTGCCTGTTGCTACCCAATGCAGCGATCGTCTGCCTGCATTGAGAGGCGTGTTCTTAATCCATTGAAGCAGCCAGGCGCTTTTCAATTCCACAACGCGTATGTCTGACATACCTGATGCCGGATGGAATTCGATGAAGTGCTTACGTTCCTCAGATCCATATCCACAGCCGACGACATAATCCCAGCGACTGGCATCCGGGTGCGTTTTCAGCAGTGCGGCGTCAATATCCGCACTTCCTAAGAGGCGACTGCCAGATGCGTCGATTTGTTCACGATGGCTGCCTGTCAACGCCTTAATGCCTGGCTTCCACGCCGCGTTTAGACCGGGCGACGACTTCACATCCTGCTTGAAACTCATTCGCTTAGTCGCCTTTGGTGTGAGCAGGGGCGCTAAGAGCCGCATTAGCAGCTACTTCCGCCACAACTTCGTTCGCTCTACCCGAAAACTCCAGAAGTCCGCCCCAGTTAGCTTCGGCTTGATGATGTGCGATTGGATCAAGGCTGGAGATATCGACAGTTTTCTCTCCCTTCTCGAAATAGAAAACCTTGCACTTCTTTCTAAGAACCTTCTTCGCGACACCGAGCAATGCCTGGGAGTGCTTGCCTCCGAGAATATCCAGCAGCTTGGCAGGATCGACATTGGGCGTTTGGCCTAGTCTCTGCCAGGCCCAAACGAGCTCCAGAATTTGAGGTGAGTGACTCGAGAGGCAAACCTTGTAACCGCGTGCTACGAGTTCCAGAACAAGCAACAAGACGGTTGTGATGGCACGAGGATGCAAACCCATTTCTAACTCCTCGATGATCACCCACTGAATATCTCCGCGAGTTGCGACTTTGGCGAGAGGCATAAGCCAGTAAAGGCCCAAAAGCAGAGGGACAAACTCTCTTTGACCGGCAGACCAGACCATGAATGGTAAGTCGTTCCCGCCATCTTGAAGCACGAGTCGCTTTTGGGAGTGTACTCGTGTCATGCCGAGGCTAAAGCCTCCGAAGATGCTCTTATCGAGCATGTCTCGATAATCAGATTTCAACCTGTTTGGGCGCGGGAACAGAGGCTTGCCGATCTTGAATTCTGTTTCCATCAGGTAACGAAGCTTTTCGCTATAGGCCCTCACAGAGTATGGGTCGCCAGTGCCGTAGTCACCGAACGGTCGAGGCCAACCATCTCTTAAGGTTAGAACGCGCTGGGCCGGAATTAGAAAGGCTGTCTCTGCTCCCTTTGTCGCTTTTCTCTTGATTAGCTTGGATAGGTCTACCGGTCTGCCTTTCCATACAAGTTTGCTTTGGGGAGCTTGCCAGATTGAACTCATGCCTTCGCCAAAGTATAGGTCTAAAAAATCTTTCTCGAGGCCAGCCCAATCCGTTCCATAGTCAAGAAGTTGGGCCTTGATTGCATCTGTATCGGTGAGGAGCTTGAGCCATTGCAGTGCGATACTCTTGCCGCTCGCCTGCGGACCCACAAAAACAGTCAGGTCCGCGAACTCCAAGTCTGCTTCCTTAAGAGGACCAACATCATGGATAGAAAGCTTGGTCAACAGCGCCATTAGACAAGCCTACATCTCGGGCGAGGCTCTGGCTATCAGAGACATGACACCGCTGGATATTGCCGGCATCTCCATCTGGGCAGACGTAAATCTTGATTGTTGAGAAAGCCGGTCTGCTCCATATAGTGGTCGTCTCCGGCCAGAACCAAGCACGCTCGCGCATCCGAGAAAATCTTTCCCCCCAAATGAACTTTCTGGTTCTCCGGACCGAATACCAGGTTGGAGACACACGTTGACCGGTGAGCCGAAGCTCGGGAAGGATTGGGCGCGCGATGCGAAGGCGTTCGACTTAGCCTATCGCGAGAACGCGCCCAGGCTGCGCGCTTTTTTGCGGCAGATCGTCGGGTCGTTCCAGGCTGCTGAAGACCTTACCCAGGATATCTTTACCCAGCTTTGGAGCCGCCCGAGTGGGTTTGATCCGGCGCGGGGAACTCTGCGGGCTTATCTCTTCGGCACAGGAAGACACCGGGCCGCTGAGTGGTGGCGGGGTAGAAGACCTGAGGCGCCACTGCCCTAGGACAGGTGCGCGGCTTGCGACCCGGAGCGTGGATCCGTGGTTGCGGACGCTCTGCAACGCCTGCCTGAAGAGCAACGCACCCTGCTGTGGCTGCGCGAGGTCGTATGCCGAGTTGGCGGTCATCTTGAATATCCCTCTAGGAACAGTTCGGTCGAGATTATTCGTGGCGCGACAAGGGCTGCGAGAGATCTGGCTCGGCACAAATAAAGGAGTGTCGCATGAGGTGCGATGAGGCCAAGGAGTTCGTTTCGGCGATCTATGACGGAGAGACTGTGCCGCTTGAAGCGGCTGAACACGCGGCCCACTGAGCGGATTGCCGGGAGTTGTTGCAAGGGTACGCCGAGATGGGAGCCACGCTGCGCAGCTATGGCAGCCTCCTGACGGCGCAACCGGTCCCGGATCGCAGATGGCTCACCACAAGAAACGATCGAAACAGATGGTGGGAGAAAGGTTTAGAAATGATGCGTATACCGAGGATTGCGTTCGCTTCACTTATTTTAATGCTTGCTGTTCTGGGCTCGCGCCTCGCGCTGGTCGAGGTGCGCGCGCATGGCGAGGGTTCAGTGCTTCTGCTGAAGCTCACGTCGGCGCATGGCGATAGCATGCCGTGCTACATGTCAACAGCTGATACGACTCACAATGATTGCGCCGCCTTTTGGCAGGTCGATGGGAGCAATCTTACCTACGCCATCAAAGCGCTCAGGAAAGACGGCGATCGTGTGCTGCTCTCGATCAAATCCGGAGTCGCCCCCTTGGGACCAGGCGGCTACGGTCCCGACACGGAAAGCTCGCTTCCGGAGACGCAGTCCTGGTTTACTCCGGGAGAAGCGCTCTCAATGCCAGGCACAGGAGAGTTGAAGATTGCGATGACAGGAGAGTGGGCCGATCACATCCCGGTAACGCTAGGGAACGATCAACTGCTGGATCCGGGACCAAATGAAATCAGGCTTACCTCTCCATTGATTCTGAAGAACGACAAAGTAGCGGGAAAGTTTTTTAATTCAGGCGCGAATGAAAGCGAGGCCGGTCAGTGCGTTTATGTTTACATCCCTGGTGAGGGACGCTTCCTTCTCTCCTTGACTCAGGTCGAAGGCGCGGTGCCAGCAAAAGCCGAGCTCAATCGCGTCTCTTTTGAAAGCGATGGGCAGAAGTACATTATCGTCACCGGGATGCCGGTCAGCCGTACGGAAGCCATGTGGGTTCGTCACGACGCTGCCTATAAACCCCCACCGGATTCGGCGCAGCTGCCGATCATTGGCGCCGGACCTTTAAGCAGCTTTCGCTAACGAGGAAGAAGGAACGCGGCAGAGGCCTGCGGCGTTCCTCCTTTATCTCCTCTCTATCTCAAGGTGGCTGCGGCATCACAGAGGGCGCCCTACTTGCTGCCAGCATGGCCAGTTAGTCAGGGCCGACATACAGCTCGACTGGGGAGAAGCCGATCTGCTTGGTTTTGTGGTCGACGCGCAGGAAGAGAGGTGTCTTGCCGCCGTTGATGTTGACGCCCATGACGACGCCGTTGCCGACGGTTTTGGTGATGGCGATTTTGTGGGTGTGGATCGGGCCGTAGTCTGAGCCGGGTCCCCAGTCCTTGCTGAAGTCGGCGATGGTGTAGCCCTTGTAGCGGTTGGGGTGCTGGCGCCAGTCGGGGTCATGGTTCCACTCGGCGTAGGCCTTGTTGAGGTCGCCGGACTCGACAGTTGCGAGGAAGTGGTTGACGCGGTGCTGCTCGGGCCAGTCCCAGAGGAGCCAGGTCAGGATGGCCAGCACGACGATCGCGATCGCCGTGCCGATCAGGCTGTTGCGGATCAGGCGTGCGCGGCCGGAGTTATAAACTGGGGCGTCGAGCAGGGTCATTGAGGTTCCTTGGCGGGTGTGCTGAAGTTCCTGCTGATTAGACACTGGGACGGTGCTTGAGGTTCCACAGGGCTCAGGCTTTCTCGCAGCATGACGAAAGATACTCTACCTGGAGCCGGCTTCCGGCCTATAATCCTGGGATGACGAACTGGCAATTGCTGATCGCGGCGGGCTTTCCCACGGCTACGGGCCTGGTCACCATTGCCATTGCCCTGATCATGAGCGGGCGTCTGGAATCTTCCCTGAAGTCCAGGATGGACAAGCTGGAGAGCAAGATTGACCGGGTGGAAGCATCGGTCAACGCGCGCATCGACAGGCTTTCTGACGATCTCCGGCAGTTCTACATGATCCTCGGCAAACATGACAAGGCGATCGATTTGCTTGAGAAAAACCAGGCGAGCTGACTCCGGCTGCTTCAAGACACACGTGCCTTTTAGTTAGCGGCTGTACGTTGTGGCGTTGCGTTCTTTGTGGCGTTCGAGGGCTAGGGTGATGAGGCGGTCGATCAGGTCTGAGTAGGCGAGGCCGGAGGCGGCCCAGAGCTTGGGGTACATGCTGATGGCGGTGAAGCCGGGAAGCGTGTTGAGCTCATTGAGGTAGAGGCGTCCTTTGGTGCCGGGTTCCATGAGGAAGTCGACGCGGGCCAGGCCGGCACAGTCGCAGGCTTGGAAGGCCTGGACAGCCATGGTGCGGATTGCTTTCTTCTGCGCGGCGGTGATCTTGGCTGGGAGGATGAGGGCGGAGCCTTCGCTGAGGTACTTGGCTTCGTAGTCGTAGAACTCCTTGATGGGGACAACCTCGCCGACGACCGAGGCTTCGGGTTTGTCGTTGCCGAGGACGGCTACCTCTAGCTCGCGGGCTTTGCCAGAACCCTTTCGTCCGCCGCCGACGGCCTGCTCGACGACAATCTTGCGGTCGTACTGCGCGGCGAGATCGATGGCCGGGCCTAGCTCCTTGCGGTCATGCGCCTTGCTGATGCCGACCGATGAGCCGCCGTTGGCGGGCTTGACGAAGAGCGGGTACTTGAGGGCTGCTTCAAGGCGGGTGATGGTCTTGCGTGGGGAGAATTTCCACTCGGTACGGAGCAGGCTGAGGTGCTTGGGGATGGGGAGGTTGGCGGAGGCGAAGAGGCGCTTCATCACGTCCTTGTCCATGCCGGCGGCGGAGCCGAGGACGCCGGAGCCGGCGTAGGCGATGCCGGCGAGCTCGAAGAGGCCCTGGATGGTGCCGTCTTCACCAAAGGTGCCGTGGAGGATGGGGAGAACTACGGCGCGTTCCAGGCCGGGTTTTGGATCGAGGCGTTCGGTCTCGAAGGGGATGAGCGAGGAGGCGGCTGGGACGGGGGGGACGATGACTGCCTGGCCGCGGGCGAGGACGGCGGCGGACGCAGTCGCCTGAGGGTCGCCTGCACCTACCCGGGGACTGATGGCTTCTCCCTGGAGCAGCCGTTCGGCGTGCGAGGAGGTGACCCAGCGGCCTTCCTTGGTGATGCCAATAGCGGTTACATCGTACTTCCTGCGGTCAATCGCCTGGAGAACCGAAGCCGCGGAGAGCAGTGATACTTCGTGCTCACCGCTGCGGCCGCCGAACAGAATGCCTACGCGCAGTTTCTTCATGCTTGGTTGATAGTAGCGGTTTGGCCTTTGTGCGCAGAGTGGCGCTACGGGTACATGCGGTTGAGGGTGCGGGCGAAGGGGATGGTTTCGCGGACGTGGTCGAGGCCGCAAATCCATGCGACTGCGCGCTCGATGCCCATGCCGAAGCCGGCGTGGGGGACCGAGCCGTAGCGGCGCAGGTCGAGGTACCACTCAAAGGCGTCGATCGGGAGGTGGTGGTCCTCGATGCGCTGCTTGAGCAGGTCGTAGGAGGCGATGCGCTGGGAGCCGCCGATGATCTCGCCGTAGCCTTCGGGGGCGAGGACGTCGACGCACAAGGCCAGGGCCGGGTTGTCGGGGTCGGGCTCCATGTAGAAGGCCTTGACGGCGGCGGGGTAGCGATGGACCATGACCGGGCGGTCGAACTGCGAGGAGATGTAGGTCTCGTCAGGGGAGCCAAAGTCTTCGCCGTAGGTGAAGGGCTGCTCGAGCGTGCCTGCGGCGTGGGCGTCGTTGAGCATCTGGACGGCGTGATCGTAGGTGATCCTGGGGAAGGGCGCCTTGATGGTTTCTAGTTTGGGCGTGTCGCGGCCGATGACTTCGAGGTCGGTGGCCCGGAGGGTGCGGACACGGTCAACAATGTGGGCGATGAAGTTTTCGGCAAGCGCCATCAGGTCGT
>CAXTMM010000153.1:0-6425 GCA_964245415.1 uncultured Acidobacteriaceae bacterium
CCGCGACCTCTGCCGTGACAGGGCAGCGCTCTAACCAACTGAGCTACGTCCCCACTTAATCAACATCTTGCCTGCATATCACACACAAGAGCAGACGTTTCGCAGCCTCTGCTAGGATCACCCTGTTTCTGCCATGTCACAACTGTTATCATCCAGGCCTCTTGCACACCAGGCTCACAGCAGCTTTGACAAGGGTATCGTCCAAGCAGCGACACGATTGAGTTTACCAGAACCAGCCGCGTTTTGGTGCTCGAGCGCCTCTCAACCCAGGAAAAGGTCACCCGCCTCCGCAAACTTGATTCTTGAAGGTGATGAGAGATTCAGGTTTGCACGCTATCACGCTGCACGCTTGCTCGTACACATCCGCGGTCAAGCGCGTACACGGATCGCTACGCACGGAACAGCTCCAGTCCACACAGCGATCGATTGAAAACGTGGGTCACTTGGCTTACGCTCTACCTTGACTCATCCAACCCACTGATCCGTGACCAAGATACCCGCACAGAGTGCGGGCCTGCTGATGTATCGCAAAAGCCCCACCAACACGGAGGTCTTCCTCGTTCATCCCGGCGGCCCCTTCTGGTCAAACAGGAACGAAGGCTCCTGGACCATTCCCAAGGGTCAATGTGAGCCCGGCGAGCAGCCACTTGCCGCAGCGATCCGCGAGTTCCAGGAGGAAACCGGGTTCACTGTTGCCGAGCCATTTCTTGAGCTCGGATCCATCCAGCAAAAGAGCGGCAAACGAGTGCTCGCATGGGCCTTTGAAGGTGACTGCAATCCCGCCGAACTCATCAGCAACACCTGCGAGATAGAATGGCCTCCGCGTTCGGGGACCCGCGTCGATATCCCTGAGGTGGATCGGGGCGACTGGTTCTCCTTCGATCGCGCCCGCCACTTTATCCGAGCTGAGCAACTTCCGCTCCTCGACGCTCTCAAATCGCTCCTTGCCTAAGCCACACCTAACACGCAAACCAAGCCGCCTACTTCAGCCGCAGCACAATTGGCGTATGGTCGGACGGCTTCTCTGACATACGAGGCCCCTTGTCAATCTCGCAACTTTCCAGTCGCTCCGCCAGGCTCGGCGTAAGCAGAAAGTGATCGATCCGTACACCGCGGTTATGTTCAAACGACTGCCTGAAGTAATCCCAGAACGTGAACTCGCCGCCGAGCCCCGGATGCAGTGCCCGAAATGCATCCGTATAGCCGAGTTCAAGCATTGCGCGATAGCTGGCACGCGTTTCCGGTTGAAAGAGCGCATCGCGCATCCACGATGCCGGCTTGTGGCAGTCAATCTCCTCTGGAATGACGTTGAAGTCGCCGCCTATCACCGTCGGCACCTCGCTCTTCAGCCAAAGCCCCATCTGTTGCGCCAGCCGCTCCATCCACGAGAGCTTGTAGTCAAACTTTGCCGTACCCACAGGATTGCCATTCGGCAGGTAAATATTCACCACGCGCATCTTTTCAATCACCACTTCGAGAAAGCGCGCGTGGCTGTCCGCTTCATCACCAGGCAATGTCGTGCTAAGCATCTCGATCGGCCTGCGTGAGAGAATCGCGACGCCGTTGTATGTCTTCTGTGTCACGGCCACTGATTCATATCCCTGCTCTTTGAACCAGCCCGCAGGAAACTCCGTGCCTTTCAGCTCTTGCAGCAGTAACACGTCCGGCTGCCTCGCCTCAAGCCACGCTTTCACATGTTCAGCACGAGCGCGTATCGAATTCACGTTCCAGCTTGCTATCTCGATGACTTCCTCCAGTACGACTTCGGCTATGCCACACTGCTGCTCTTCAATGCCCTCACATCGCGCATCGGCGGCAAGCCAAAAAACCGGCTATACTCCCGGCTAAACTGGCTCACACTCTCGTAGCCCACTTCGTACGCCGCAGTGGTCGCATCCAGTCCGTCCCTCAGCATACGCTTGCGGGCGGTCTGTAACCGCAGCTGTTTCTGATACTGCAGCGGACTCATCGCCGTCAGCGCGCGAAATTGATGGTGCAGCGTCGAAACCCCCATCCTCGCTGTAGAAGCAAGCTCATCCATGCGCAAGGGTTTCGCATAATTCTCCCTCAACCAGCTGATCGCTCGCGCCGTTCTTTGCCCCAGGTCGCCGCTCGTCGCAATCGCGCGCAGCCGCTCAGCCTGCGGCGTCCGGAGAATGCGATAAAGGATCTCGCGATAGACGAGCGAACTTAGATACGGTATATCCTCCGGCGTGTCGAGCAGCGCGAGCAAACGCATCGCCGCACCCAGCAGTCCAACAGTCGTCTCACCAACAACCAGGCCCTGCCGGTGCGTGGACGCTGGGCACGCCGGAATATCTTCCCGGCTCAACACCTCTCGCACCGTCGGCAGATCGAGCCGCAGAAAGATCGAAAGCAGCGGAGTCTTGTCAGAAGCTCCAATGATCTGGCTCTGCGCCGGTACATCGATCGACGAGAGCAGAAAAGACGTGCTGTCACACAGGTACTCTGTTCCGCCCAGCAGAATGCGATTTCGCCCTTGCACAAAAATGCTCAGGCCCGGCTCATAGGAAGCTCGAAAGCAGGCGGTCGGCCTCGCCCGGTGGTAGAGCGCTAATCCCGGTATTGCCGTCAGATGCTCTCCCGGCTTTGCAGCCAGCAGCTTGATTCGCTGTGCCAGCGAGCGCCGCATCTCGAGCAGCACCAAGTCGCGCGGGCCCCAACCTCTTCTCGGCTTTCCCAACTTTGATCTCCCACCCAGCACCAGCCTAACTCATGGCCTCCATACTGTGCTTAAACTTGCAAAACTAGACAGGATCAGGCAAACAATAAGCGGGATCAGGAAAGCATGATTCACCCATCGCTCGCTAGGCTTATAGCTAACAAACCACCAAGGAGGACGCACCGGCTTCAGTAAAAACCCTGGCGGTGGCGAGGCCGAGGCCGGACGCGACCCCGGTGTCGGCGGCGCGCAAGCGCAGCACCTATCACGCTGCCGAGCGCGGCGTCGTCGGCCTCACCAAGAGCGCCGCGCTCCAATATGCAACCCGCGGCATCCGCGTCAATAGCGTATGCCCAGGCATGATTCAAACGCCTATGACTGACACAATAAGTGCGGAAGGTCAGGGCGAAATATTGGATACGATGCTCAAAGTCTTGGTTCCCGTGGGCGCATGGCAAAGCAGAAGAGATCGCCGACGCCGTCCTATGGCTGTGCAGCTCCGCCGCTACGTACCGGACAATCGATCTCTGGCGACGGCGGCTATGTCATGCGCTGGCCGCCACAAACTCGGCAAAAGCGCGCCGCAGCAACATCCAAGCAGAAAGAGGAGACACCCACCATGAACATCAAACGAGTTGGAACCCAGCCATCCAACAAAGGGCCGGCAGATTGGTTCACCGGCGCCGTGCGCATCGATCCACTCTTTGAGGCGCCCGCGCCCGCGCTCGTAGCCGGCGCAAGCGTCACCTTTGAACCGGGCGCACGCACAGCCTGGCACACCCACCCTCTCGGTCAAACCCTGATCGTGACCGCAGGCGCCGGCTGGGCACAACTCCAGGGCGGCCCCATCGAAGAAATTCATCCCGGCGATGTCGTCTGGTTTGCCCCCGGCCAGAAGCACTGGCACGGCGCGACCGCAACCACCGCCATGACCCACATCGCCATCCAGGAAAAACTCGACGGCAAAGTCGTCGACTGGCTCGAGCATGTCACCGACGAAGAGTATCTCAAACCCTCGCTGAAAATAACCGCAGGAGAGTAGCGTTATTCAGAATCGACCTACGCCACGCTATTCAGCGTGACCTTCAGCGATAAGTGGCGGGTTTCCGTCAGCTCTATTTGGCGGCCAAATAGTGTTTGGAATCGGCTGAGTTGCCGCAAAGTCGGAGCTCGGAGATTGTGAATCTCGCCTCAACGAGTACATCGGCCTGTTCGGGTTAATTGATTGCTGGGCACCGGCATTGGGTAAACACGCGGCGACTTCTCAGTAATTATCCGGCTGCTACACTTCTGTGAAGTGTCCTGCATTGAAGGTGTTGGCCTTCAATGTACCCGTCCACATTGTCGAAAATCTGAGGTGTACCAAGTGAACAGTTTGCGAGCTGATTCAATCTTGCGCCGAGGAGCTGGAGCGTTCCGTTTCGTATGTGTGTCTTGCCTCTGTTTCTTGGCGGGCATGGGATTTCAGACGCTTCGTATACACTCTGAATCGGTTGAGGCGGCTTCGGGCCACCTATATGAGTTGATGGTCTACCACGCCGTGCCAGGGAAAGCCCCCGCTCTGGAGTCGATCTTTAAAGACGTATCTAAACTACAAGCGAAGCATGGCCTCAGTGCTCTCGGCTATTGGGTCCCAAAGGACGATAGTCCCATGTGGAAGGATACGTTTGTGTACCTGGTGGTCCACTTGGATCGGCAGACTGCGGAGGCCAATTGGAACGCACTACATGCTAGATCCGGCCTTTCTTCCTTACCGCAAGGCTGCAACTCCCTTGATTCAACAAAAAGATGGGGACTATCAAGTGGACGAGATTTACATGCGACCCACTAACTATTCAGAAGCGAAGTGACAATGTGCCTCGCTTGCTGCTGGGTAAACGCCTCGACTAAGGCCGTACTTGCTACATTCCTATTGTTAGTCTCGCATGGTGCTGCGAGGCAACGGTCCACCTGGATCGCCACTTGGGGAACGAGTCCAGAGGCTGCAGAGGCAGACCCAGAAGAGGCTCTGCTGAACCTAGAAAATCAAACGGTACGTGAACGCATTCGCGTCACTCTGGGCGGCCCTCAAATACGGATTCGGCTTTCCAATGAATACAGCAGCTCACCCGTTCTTGTGGGCGCAGTGAGCGTTGGAAGTGCCCGGAGCAAGAGCGGTGTTGTGCCGGGTTCGCTACGCGGCGTGACCTTTGGCGGCAAAAGCGGAATCGTCATTCCGGCCGGAGCTACTGCGCTCAGCGATCCGATAAGCCTCGCGGTTACCAGTGGTGCCGAACTCGCAATCAGTCTGTACTTCCCAAAGCGCATCACATCCGTTACCTGGCATTCACTGGCACTCAGGGACGCTGTGATTGCGCCACATGGTGACCACACAGAGGATGTCACGATAGAAGGTGGACAGCAATCTAGCAGCTCGGTATTTCTCAGCCAGGTGCTAGTTCCCAACCAAGCCGGAAGTCGCGTGATCGTTGCATTTGGTGATTCGCTCGTCGATGGCGATAAGAGTACGCCTGAAGCGGATCGCGCGTGGCCAAGCGATCTATTTCGTCGTTTGCAGAAAGTTCACAATACGACTGTCTTCGCTGTAGTCAATGAAGGTGTTGCGGGCAACCGGCTTTTGAGGAATGGCCCTGTGGAGAGCCTCGGCGTTTCAGGCCTAACGCGTTTTGAGCGCGATGCTTTGGGCGTGCCAGGAGTGACTGACATTGTGCTGCTTGAGGGAACGAACGATATCGGCTTTCCGGGGGCAAGCCGGGGTGATTTCCTCATGGGGTCTGGGACAGATGCTCCGGCCGCCGCCGATATCATCGGTGGATACAGGCAGCTCATTTCGCAAGCACATGCTCGCGGTGTTCGCATCATTGGCTGCACAATCACGCCCACCGAAGGAGCTACCTTTGCTGACTATTACAGTGAGCCGAAAGACCGCGTGCGGCAGGCTGTCAATCATTGGATCAGAACCAGTAAAGCCTTTGATGGGGTGATCGACTTTGACGCTGTGATGCGCGATCCGAATCGCCCAAGCAGGATGATTCCAAATCTTTCATCAAAGGACCACTTGCATCCAAACGACGACGGGTACGAAAGGATGGCTGAGGCCGTAGACCTTTCTTTTTTTAGGTAGTGCAACTCTTCAGCCTCCCTATCGCACCGGAGGCGCCCTATGGCCGTTGACCTGCAGCCGCCATCGGAGCGCTACGCCGGTCCGCCACTACGCTGATACACTCGCACCAGGCCAACACCCACCCCAACCATCAGGAGCAGCAAGCATGTCCGAAGTCACCATCACCGTCCGTCCCAACGGCCCCTTTCGCGTTGAGGGCCCTGTCAAACTAGTCGATGCCGACGGCCAACAGTGGGACCTCACCGGCAAGCCCGCTATCTCGCTCTGCCGCTGCGGCGCATCGACCAAAAAACCCTTCTGCGATGGCATGCACAGCAAAATCGGCTTCCAGGCCGCCGAAGCCGCCGTCGCAGCCGAGCAGATGGCCCAGCGTACCGAAGCACCTAAGCTCTAGCGCCCTCGCTAGTTCTAGCGAGCCTCGCTGATCACCGTCACCACCATCTCTCGCGAGCGCGGCCCGTCAAACTCCAGCAGGATCAGCCTCTGCCACGTGCCCAGCACCAGCCGGCCATCCGCAAACGGCACACTCGCCGAGGTCCCCACCAGCGCCGACAGAATGTGGTCCGGCATGTGCTCCGGATTATGCGGGTGCCGATAGAGCCGTTTTCCAATTGGTGT
>CAXTMM010000154.1:0-6219 GCA_964245415.1 uncultured Acidobacteriaceae bacterium
CACCGATCATGGGGTGGGAGGGACCGGATACCGCGCTCGTCCGGGTGAACCCTCCACGGTGCCGCGGTACTCCTGCGCACGCAGCGCGGCCAGCACATTGCGCCCTGCCGCACGCAACCCGCCCTTACCCGCCATTACCGTTGTAAAAAGGCGAGGGTCCCGCATCGAGGCGAGCCCGGCAAGCTCATCCTGCGCGCGTCCAAGAGCTGCCGCAACCTGCCCTCCCGCCTCGCCCCCGGCCCGCCCGCGCTTGAAGCGTAACGGCTCCCCACAGCAGGCCAGCATCTCCGGCTTCGGCTCATCCCAGTAGGTGTACTCGTAGGCCAGCGGCAGCACCGTCACCTCATCCAGTCGCTTGATCAGCGAAGCCAGCCCCGATTTAAAAACCACCGGACGTACCCGCACATCGGTGAATCCGCCCTGCGGCGTCAACCACAGCACTGCGTTCCGGTCAGCCAGCACCCGCTGCGCCGCCCGCAAAAACTGCACCGCTCCCCGCGGCGTACCCTGCTCCACCGGAAACAGCCCGAGGCCGCCAAGGATGCGGTGGCGCGGCAGCGAGAGCGCGTCAATAGGCGCGTAGTGATCGGCACGGCGCATCAGAAAGCGCGAAATTAGAATTGAGGTGAGCGGGTCCCACCAGGACGGGTGATTGATGACGACGATCAGCGGACGCGTATCCACGGGGAAGCGCTCAGCAAAAGCAAGCCGCAGCCCGTTGAAACGGAAAGGTACGTAGAGGCTGAGGTATATGTCAAAGAAGCGGAGCAGGAATCGCGATGGCTTGCGTACACCATCTGCGTTGCTGATATCTGACGCTGGGAAACTTCCCCGCACCTTTCGCTGCAGACGATCCGGCACGACTTGCTCCTGAATATCCTCAGTCGCCGCTTGCCAGGTCATCGCTACCGCCCTCTCGCGCTGTTTCTCAATACGTAACTACCACTGTTGCTTATGCACCCGCCACCCTGTTTGTCATCTTTGGTACAGCGAAGGATGTGCGATCGCCTAAAAAGCAGGCCCGATGCAAGCCTGCCGTTAGACGAAACTTCTACTGCGCCACAGCAAGCAGCGACTCCGCCTGCAACCGCGCCGCCGCCGCCGCTTCTTCACCCCGGTAACGCTGGTCAACCGCGTCCGCCGCAATCCACCCGGACATCATCACCATCGGCATCCCCGGCCCGGGATGCGCCGCCCCCCCAGCCAGAAACAACCCATCCACCGCGCGACTGGCGTTCGCCGGCTTGAACGCACCCGTCCATCGACCATGACTCGACAGTCCATAAATCGCGCCATTCAAAACCTTGTAGCGCGTATGGATATCCTCAGGAGTCAGCGCCCGCTCAAAAACAATCCGGTCTTCTATATCCACTAATCCCGCAGTTCGCTTCAGCTTCTCCAGGATCACCTGCCGATAAGCAGGAAACATCTTCGACCAGTCGTGATGCGGCCTCAGGTAAGGCGTATGCACGAGAACGTACAGCGCGTCTCCACCCTCGGGCGCCGTACTCGCCTCTGTCCGCGACGTCGATGCGAGATAGCACGTCGGGTCAGGCGCCGGCTCCCCCAGGTCATAAATGTGGTGAAACTCTTCATGCGCATCGCGCGAAAAAACAAAGTCATGGTGCGCCAGATGCTCATAGCGCTTGTTCAATCCAAGGTACAGCACCACGCCCGAACACGCCGGCTCATAGTCGCCTTTGCGCTCGAAGCGCTCACCGATTGCCCCGCCTACCAACTCACGGTACGTGCGCACCGCGTCCTCATTGGACACAACCGCGTCAAACTCGTGGCGCTCACCAGAGGTTGTAACAAGCCCTGTTACCTTTCCGCCTGCAGTCAGCAGTCGCTCCACTTCGGTCGACGTGTGATACGCAATCCCCAGCTCACGCCCAAGCTTCACCAACGCTTCAGGCACCGCACGGGTCCCGCCCATCGGGTACCAGATACCTTCCTCCGCCTGCATGTGCCCGATCGCACACAGGATCGCAGGCGAAGCATCTGGCGAGGAGCCGACATACTGTACGTAATGATCAAGCATTTGCGCTACGTCCGGGTCATCGATGTAGTCGCGGATCGTCCCGGCAACGCTCTGCCCCATGCGCATACGCGCGACGTCTTTGAGCACCTTGATGTCAAATGCCCCCTGGATATCAAACGTATCGAGCATCGACCCAACCGACTTCCAGAAGAAAAATCGATCCGAGATCCCGTGCAGGTCCTCCGACATTTTCATAAACTGCACATACTTGTCGCCCATGCCAGATCGCCGTCCATTCAACTGGATCGCCATCTCGCCGACGTTGTGCTTCAGATCTAGCACCGACCCGTTGTCGAAGAAGCAGCGCCACTGCGGATCGAGCCGCACCATCTTGATATAGTCGTCAAGATCGCGCCCAGCCTCGAGAAACACCCGCCTCAGCACCGAAGGCTGGATCAGGATCGTCGGCCCCATGTCAAAGCGAAAGCCCTGCTCCTCAAGCTGGGCCGCCTTACCCCCGAGCCAGGGATTTTTCTCGAAAACTTCAACCTGGTACCCGCGCCCGGCCAGCGTGCAGGCTGCCGCCAGGCCGCCCAGTCCGGATCCGATCACTGCAATGCGCATCTATAACCTCCTATTACACCATGTACATTCATCACTGTTACTTGATCTGCCGAGCCGCCTGGATGAACTTCCGAGCACCTTCAAGCCGCAGCCGCCAGCTGCCTGCATGCAAAGCCTGAGCGAGGCCGGCGAAGAAAGGAACATGGACCGCGCCAGTCGTTGCAAAAGCGCGGCGGCTGCGGCTGCGTTGTCGCAGAATAGTCTTGGTAGCAGTCATCGCAAGCAGACCCTCACGCCCGCGAGTCGCCCCGTATCCGCTCTGTTTGCGGCCGCCAAAGCTCGCGCGCGGGTCGGCAGTGGCGACGATGATGTCATTGATCAGTACCGTGCCGGCCTGCAGCCGCGCAGCCAGTCTCTCAGCCTGCTTCGCGGGCCCAAGTACAGCAGCAGTCAGCCCGTACGGGCAGGCATTGTGCGCGGCAATGGCTCCTGCTTCGTGCTCGACGCGCAGCACCGAGAGCACCGGTGCAAAGATGTCCGTCTGCGCAATCCGCATCTCGGGAGTCACCCCCATCAGCAGCGTGGCGCCTACCCCGCGCGCGTCTCCCTCAGGCTGCAGGCCATTCAGAAGGACCCTGGCCCCGTAAAGCGTCGCCTCATCGATAAGCTCGCTTAGCAGGTCGCGTGTCTGCGCAGGCACGGGCACCCTGGCCAGTTCGCCTAACGAGGCGGTCAGCGGTGCGATCAGAATATTTGCTGCTGCATCTGTCACAAAAAGGCGTCGCGGCGCCATGCATGTGGCCGAACCGTTCAGCCGCAGACCGAACGTAAGTGCATCCACCACCCGGCCGAGATCTTTCTCGTTTGTAACAGCATCGTCCAGCACAAACACCGCATCGCAGCCGGACAGTTCCATGACGGCGGGCGTCAGCGTCTCCGCTGCCTCCTGCAACACCGCACGCCCGGTCATGGCCGATCCGGTCAGCACCACCTTGTCTACGCCGGTGCGGATGGCCGCCGTGGCGCGTCCTGGTTCTGTGCCGATCACTGTGACAAGCGCTTGATCCAGCCCGCAAGCCGCCAGCATGCGCTGCAACGCGTATGCCGCGCTCGCTCCACCAGGAGCCGGCTTCCAAAGCACGGCATTGCCCCCGACCAGTGCCTGCAGTATCTGCACTCCAGCCAGCAGCAAAGGGTAATTGCCCGGTCCAATCACCAGCACAACCCCCATGGGATCGCGCCGCGTTTCGACCGAAACACCGCCAAGCCAGACGGGTCGTGAGGTTGTACTCTCGACGCGCGGAGCCAGAATGAACTCTGCTTCGCGCTCCAGGAACCGGCATGCCTCAAGCAGCGGCAACACCTCAGCTACCAGCGTGTCGGCAGGCGATCGATGTAGGCTGCCCGGCAGGTCCGAAGGCACAGCCCGAGCGAGCGCCTCTGCGCCTGAAGCGATCTCTTTTCGCAGGCGGCGTATGGTTGCCAGTCGCTCGCGTACCGTCAGCAATGACCATCGCTGCTGAGCCTCACGCGCAGCAGCGACGATCGACTGCATTGCAAATTGATCCTTTGCCTCGACCCGCGCGCCCTCCGCGAACACAGCCTAACTCACCGTCTCATAGATCGAGCTGGCCGGCGGCACCCCGGGGGTTACAGGATCCGTATTCCACATCGGCTCCACCTGCATATCCTCAAGCAATAGCCGCGAAGTGATCCGCGCCGACTCAAAGATCACCGGCAGCCCGCTCCCCGGGTGCGTCCCACCACCTACCAGGTACATCCCGTCCACATCTTCAAACCGGTTATGCGGTCGCATATGCAGCATCTGGCGCAGGTTATGTGCCATGCTAAAGGTCGCTCCACGATAAAGCCCAAAATCCTCATTCCAGCTCTGCGGCGTCAGACACTTCTCGACGCGTATGCGCCGTTCGAGATCGGTAATCCCAATCTTCTTCAGCTGCTCGATTGCCAGCTGCCGAAAGGCCGGCTGCTGCGCCTTCCAGTCCACCGACCCGGTATCGTGTGTAACCGGCAACAGCACATATAAGGTGCTCATGCCATGCGGCGCAAGCGTCTGGTCGGTGACGCAGGCATTCTGCACATAGAACGACGGGTCGTCTGACAACTGATGATCGTCCTCGATGTCGCGCAGGTTTTTCTTGTAATCCTTGGCCAAGTAAATCGTGTGGTGCGAAACATTGTCGTACTCACCCTCAATGCCGAGATAGAGCATAAAGGTCGAGCAGGAAAACCGCTTCGACGCGATCTTCTTATCCGTCCATTTACGCCGAAGCCTGTCCGGCACCATCCGCCGCATCGCATCGGCAAAGTCCGCGTTCATCACAATGGCATCCGCAGCCAGCCGCCGTGACGCTGTACGCAGTCCAACCGCGCGGCGTCCTTCAAACAGCACTTCTTCCACCGGCTCATCCAGCAGAATGCGTACGCCCTGGCTCTCCGCCACCCGAGCCATCGCACGGGTGACCGCCCCGCATCCCCCAATCGGGTGAAAAACGCCGTGCTCATACTCCAAGTAAGAAAGGATGCTAAACAAACTCGGACATGAAAATGGAGACATCCCCAAGTACTTTGATTGAAAGCTAAAGCCGAGCCGAATGCGGTCGTCCACAAAATGCGACCGCAAATCCTGGTCCAGCGAGCGCCATGGCCTTAGCAGAGGCAGCAGCCGCAACATATCCGGATGCATCAGGTCACGCCAGCTCTCAAAAGGCGTCTCTAGAAATGGAATAAACTTCTCGAGCTTCTCGCGGTTGTCGAGAATGAAGCGGCGAAACCCGGCCGCATCCGGCGGCGAGAGCTTGCCGATCGCCTCAGCCATGCGCTCGACGTTCGGCGTGGCCAGCAGCTCGCCGCCGCCGCCAAACACCAGCCGGTACTGCGGATCGAGCCGCTCCATCGGCACTTCCGCTTCCAGGTCAAAACCCGCAGCCAGAAAGATTTCGCGCAGCACCCGCGGATAAAGGAAGAAAGTCGGTCCGGTGTCGAAGCGGAATCCATCCTGCTCGATGGTCGAGGTGCGTCCCCCCACCACTCCGCGCTTCTCGACCACTGTCACATCGACGCCCGAACGAGCGAGCAAAATGGCAGACGCCAAACCGCCGGGTCCAGCGCCGACAATAACAACCTTCCGCATTTGCTTCATCGTGTGGTTCTGTCTCCTGCGTGGGGCGGGCTCGCCTCGGGATGGCAGCATGACTCTTGTAACCCCATCTAAACAGATCAGCGGAAGCTTTGATAGACAAGTTCCGCCACTCTATGAGTGACATTTTGCTCCGACGAAAGCAGCAGCCGCTCCACGGCACTTCCGGCCAAACTCAAACCGCACCGCGTTCAGGCTGACTGTGGCTGCGCCTCAAGGCTGCTTACCAGCGCGCGCGCAGCCGAGCGGCCATGCTCGACCAGGTTGGGCAGTCCTACACCTTCGTACGCGTTGCCAACCAGCCGCAACCCGCGCATCCGGTCAATACGACCTGCAAGCGCCTGCATCCGCTCAACATGCCCAACCGCATACTGCGGCAGCGAGCGGGGCCACCGCCGCACCACTGTATGGCTCGCAGCAGGCAGCGGCCCCAGCATCCTCGAGAACTCCTCCACCCCATACTCGCGACTCGCAGCCAACGTACCGGCCAACAAAACCCGCTAAGCCCCGCCTA
>CAXTMM010000155.1:0-6107 GCA_964245415.1 uncultured Acidobacteriaceae bacterium
CGGCATCTACCGGACCGTGCCGGTGCCCCCTGCCCTGCTCGAGACGCTCGACATGGTGCACGGCATCCGCGAGCAGCAATCCAGCCGCGGCAAGGGTCGCGGCGAACGCCTGTGGCCGTGGAGCCGGATGACCGGCTGGCGGGCGGTGCATGCCGTCATGGCGGCGGCTCGGCTCGACGGGCCGCATGCCTCGCCCAAGGGGCTGCGGCACGGTTTCGGGGTGGCGGCCGTCTCAGCGGGGATCCCGCGCAACCTGGTGCAGACGTGGCTGGGGCACGCCCAGCTCACCACGACGGCGATCTACGCCACTGCAGTGAGTGCAGAGGAGAAAGAGATCGCGCGGCGGATGTGGGGTTGAGGTCATCGCGTTCCACAAGGCAACTCTGCCGCCTAATGCGCGGTAAAATGGTTCGGCGCACAAAATACACGAGGGGACCCTACGAACAAAGATGAGCCTTTCCGAAAAGACGACTACGCTGACGCTATCTGCAGACCGCCTCGCCGAACAACGGATGCGGGCAGATCTTGGTCTTGAGCCAAACGCCACCTTCGCAAGGCGCGACCCAGAGCCGGGTCAGTCGCGGTTTGGCCAAAACAGCCCGACGGCTGTCCGCAATCGGCATGCTCCAGAGCCTGTGCCGCATGCTCTTCGAGAACGCCTGGCCGTCTTAGAAGAGAGGCTGCAGGTCGAAGGAGGTGAGCGTGTCACAGCCCAGAAAGCGTTGGCAGAAGCACGCGCTGCTGTGCAACACCTGCAGACCAAGTTGGCGCACTCTGAAGTATCCGCAGCGGAAGCGCTCAATGCTGAGCGAAAAGCACGCCTCGAGGCTCAGGCGCAACTCGATGCTTTGACTCAGGCCGCACAACCCGAACCGGCCAACAAATCACCCGCCGTTTGAAAGCAGGGCGGCCGCCCTCAGCCGGCGGCAGTCGCGCTATCGTTGAGCAAGCTGAACCGGAGCCGGTTAAGTGGTGGCTTCCAGGTTATGGAGCGAAGAAGAAGCGCTAGCAGTTCACCGGGCGTTTCTCGGCGTGCCGCCTTCCTCGTGATCGGTGGCGGGTAATGCACCCCGTCGTGGCCTAAATGATCGCGCAGTACGAGCAGGACGGCGGCCTCTCTGGCACGGCGGCACTCCGTCCTTATCCTCGCTTCGTTGTTAAGCGCAGCATCGCGCCTTGCCAGGCAGAGAAAGGGGGTCTGGGGAGCAACGGAACGGAAAAGCTATGTAAGCGCTGAAACAGCTTCAGCGGCCGGGTGGTTAGCCGGCGTACGGGTCCGGTTTGCAGATGGTCGGTGAGAGGTGATGCAGCGTTTCGAAGGCGCGCCTCAAGTGCGTATCCAGGCCTGGCCTTGGATCGTCGAACCAGGCCTTCGCGGCGTAGCCGAGGGCGGCCATTCCGACTTGAGCCGCGAGATTTGCGAGGCCATCATCAACGCCTCGTCGAACTAACGCTGCTGCCAAAGCGCCGATGAGGTTTGCCGTCTTCGTCAGCACCCGCTCCTGCAGCGCCGGAGTGCGGGCGATGATCTCCTGCCGAGGCTCGGTGAAGGGGCGATTGCGCTCAAGCAGCGGCTCGACGGAGCGGAACGCGCAGAGCAGAGCATCCATAGGGGCAAGCCCCTCAAGTGCCCCGGCAACTGCGTCGGTCAAGGCGTCGCGGAAGGCTTCCTCTCCATCGAACAACGCCTCCCGCTTGTCTAAGAAGTGCCTGAAGAAGGTACGCTCCGTCACGCCGGCTCTGGCGGCAATTTCCGCCGTCGTGGTCGCATCGTAGCCGCGCTCGCGAAACAACTCCAAGGTCGCCTGCTGCAAGCGGCGGCGTGCGGGTTCTGCGTTGCGTGGCATCGATCGCCCATACACGTATTGTCAGCCGCTGTCTCGACGGTTAGATGTCAGTGACTGGCGCAACGGGAGGTGTATAGGGCCATGAAGACGCTCCGTTTCCATGAGTATGGCGAACCGGCGGACGTGCTACGCCTGGATGAGGTCGCCGTGCCTGATCCTTGCCCCGGGTAGATCCGCGTGCGGGTTCATGCGTGCGGGCTCAACCCGGCAGACTGGGCCCTGTGTCGAGGACTCTTCGCCGGCAATCTCCCCCGCGGGATCGGCCTGGATGTGTCCGGAACGGTCGAGGCGATCGGTGAGGGTGTAACGGACGTCAGCATCGGACAAAGTGTGCTCGGTGTGCCCGATTTCAGAGGGTTTCCGAGCGCCGGCGTTTCAGACGAGGCGGTCCTGGCCGTTTGGGCGCCGGTGCCGCACGGCCTTGATCTTGTCGATGCCGCCGCGCTGCCGATGGCGGTCGAGACCGCCTGCCGGACCCTCGACATCTTGGCGGCGGCGGCTGGGCACACGCTTTTCGTCTACGGCGCGGGAACGATGATCGGCTTCGCCGCTGTGCAGATGGCGCTCATGCGCGGAACGCGGGTGATTGCGGCCGCAGGCAAAACGTTTTCTGGGCAGCTCCGCGCGCTCGGCGCCGAAGTCACGCCCTATGGAGACGGGATGATCGATCGTGTGCTCGCGATCAGCGGGAGCGCGCCGGACCTAATCCTGGACGCCGGCCCAATTAGCGGAGTGCTGCCTGACCTTTTCCGGATAGCCGGCGGCGATGGGAAGCGCGTAGTCACAGTTAGCAACCATGGTCCGGTCGCCGAAGAGTTAGGGATGCGTAACAGCTTTGAAGGCGAACTGCGCTACAACGTGTTTGGAGACTTCGCGAAGCTCGCTGCCGAGGGGCGGTTCTTGGTGCCGATCGCGCGCACCTTCGCTTTCGAAGATTGGCGAGAGGCGCTCGACCTCAGCCTAAGTGGGCAGGCCCACGGTAAACTCATTCTCCTCCCTGCGGGCGAACCCGCCAAAGAGTAGATTGCGTCGGCAGAAACTTCAGGTCGCTGCCTTGATGTGCCTTCTACCGCCCAGCCAACTGCGTCGTAGTCGTTGCGCGGCGTCTTCTTACGAGGTCGAGCACGGTCCTTGCCACCGACCCGACGCCCTACCCATTGATCGAGAATCATGTGATCGCCGTCACCATCCTGGCGGATCAAGCGAAGGCTTGTCATACCCCTGTTTTTTTGTGCGACAAACGCTATCGGAATGAAGCTGTGTGCGGGAACTCTGAACGGAGATTTTCCGCACATGTTGGTCGGCTATATGCACGTCTCGTCGGACGGCGACCGCCAGACCACAGCCTTGCAACGCGATGCTCGTCTCGTGGTGGAAGTCGATGACCGGCATTTTTACGAAAACAAGGCCAGCGGCGCCCCTTCGGCGGTCTGCCGAACATTCGGTGCCAAGCGCACGACGCTGATCGAAACTCTCGCCCGCGCTGGCTGGTCAGGTTTGGGCACGGCGGCGATCGGCAAGGAGCTGGAGTGCCCGTCTCGTTCCTGAACGAGAAACAGGAGCGGCGTTACGGTCGCTACGCCGGTGAGCCCGATCCCGAGCAATTCGACCGATATTTTCTCGCCGCGGTCTGTGCCCCACGCCGCTTCGCTGCCAACACGGAGGCAATCCCGCCAAGCAGGAAAGCCGAAGCGCCAAAGTCGGAGAATAGCTTGAAGTTCGACCGCATGTTCACGGCGGGTTTGATCACGACCCGCGTACTCAGCAAATGCGGCCGACGTCAGCCCAAGCTGCGGCGACAAAGCCAGTCAGCGGCTCCGGGGGGGTGTTCGCCTGGCACAAGACCTTGGCCGGGGTAGCGCAACAGGCAGAGCTGAATCGCGAAGCCAAGCCGGTTCGGGTCGCGGCGTTTGGCCCCGATGAGCGCCAGGTCGTCCCGGGCGAGGACGTAACGCCGCGCCATCTCGGTGCGCTCGACTAGAACGGCGAACAGGCGATTGCGCTGCTCGGCGGACAGAAAGGCTCGGATGGACAAGGCGGCCTCGTTGCGGCAGGGTAAGGCCGTTCATGATCTGCTTGCCTTTCGATGCTATTCTGCAACAGGGTATTGAAAGGATTTCTCCAGGATCTGTCGTGACCGCAAAACCCGCCGCAAACGGTCGTTTGTGGGAGAAATCGCTCAGCACGGCGGGAGCAGGCGACTTTCTTTTCACAACCCTCTTTCAGAATGCACGCCAAAGGAAACCAGGACTCAAACGGCCTTAGCATGCAGTTCTGGACAAATCGTGCGGCGACCCCGTCTAGGATGCAAGCAGCTTGCGAGGCGATGAAATGAGGCTGCTTGGTCGTTATACTCTGCTAACGGCGACGACCCTTTTAGCCGCTTTCGGCCAAGCTCCTCTGGCACGCGCGCAGCCAGCCGACACGTTCCCGGTATATGCAACGGACGCTTGTTCCTCGAATCCATGGCTCATCCCTTTTGATCAAGGGAGTGCTGAACTGAGTGACTTTGCTCGGAAGCGCCTCGATGGTCTGGTGGCTGCTTGGCATGTCGATGCCGGCCCGGTGCTGGCGTCCGGGCGCATCGACGGTGCCGAGGAGGGTCACTCCCCTGACCTTTCAAAGCACAGGCTGGAGGTGATCGTGGATGCGCTCACTAAACGAGGGATGCCAGCATATACCATTTGGACGAGAGACGACGGCGCCGATCATGGTTTTGTACAAAACCTGAGAGGTGTCTCCGAACCGCAAAACCGGATTGTGCTACTGACCTTTGCTAGAGGTGGGGAACAATGCAGCCGGAACTTGGTCAGGGCGCGCGCGGAGTGGGTTCAACGAAACTGCTCGCTCCCCATCCCAACGCCGATAAAGCAGCTTGTGACGATGCCATGTCCCGCATTGATGAGCATTAATGGGCCAAGACTTACTCGGGAGATTCACCGTGGCGGCAGGACTGGTTCCGACCACGTCAGCACAAGCGGGAGCTGACACTTACCGCTCGGGAAACGCTACTTTCGATCTTTCCAAGCTCTACGAACCACCACTCAAACTGCAAGTTGCGCAGGCCTTGGAACTTGGCTTTCAGTGCCGAAACGGCACTGATAGTGATGGCAGACACGACACGCAGCCTTGAGAACGCCGCCAGTCACGGAGTACGCTTTTTCTCAATCGCCTCTGAGGTTGTTGCAGGCACTCCGGTTCCGACGGTTATCGGAGGTGGCGAGGGTGCATCTTCGATGTGGCTTTACAAAGGAACTTGGAACAAAGGCGATGCCCCTGTTCTGGACCGGACAGACATGCGCGTGCGGGTCTATCCAACCGGAGGCAACTGCAGCGTCGATGGCAAGGGGTTTGCCTACAATCGCCTGGCCCATGTGCTGTGACACGAGCTGCACCACCTCACGACCATCCGGCAGCACGTCCGTATGGATGCCCCCTATGATCCCGGCGACCCCTGGGTTGAGCAATGATCGAGATTGCACGAGCGTTCCCTTCGATGGCTCGGGATCCTGTAAGCGGCGCCCAGGTGATCCTGTTCAAGCCCAACCAATGCACCGCGAATCCAGCTGCAACAGCAGCCACCGGCTGATGGCGTTCCCAATAAACGGCGCGCCTGGGATGCTCTCAAAGCGACGTTCATGCGCCCTCTACTACGAGTCGCATTTGAGCAACTGCGTCCGCCAGCTCCCGGGAGAGCGTTCCAGGTAAGCGGCGCGAAAACACCTCTGCCAGAGTCTCGTAATACCAGAGAGTTCCGTGCTGGCCGGCATTGAAACGCGAGAACACTTCTACACCGTGCGTACGCAAATCGGACACGATCCACTGTCATACGCTATGACCTCTCCATCACGTTCGATCAACAAACGCATCTTGTCGGGAAAGAAGGCATAGCGCAGGCTGTTTTGTGAGCCACTCGTTGACGGTTGCCCAAGGTTTTCCGGCTACCAATGCGCCGCGTCAGAGATCGGCGCCATCGGCTGGATGCGCTTCATCGGTTCCATCTGGTCTCACTGTCCTGTGCGCTTACGAGTGCGCGCAACGCTATTAGGTGGCCGGCGGCTGCAACGCACGTTTGATATCCTCAGATGGCTCAACGAGCGTCCCCAAGCCCGCTGGCGCCCAGAGATGAGGAAACATCCGCTCCGTCTCGCCGACCGGAAAGGCGATGCGCAGCGGGGCATCCTTGCGACCGGTCAGCAAGGCCTCGGATCGTGTCCCACGGCGTGGTGTAAGAACTGCGTTGCTGAGCAGGGTTGGTTG
>CAXTMM010000156.1:0-6102 GCA_964245415.1 uncultured Acidobacteriaceae bacterium
GGTGGCTGGCTGGGCGCCTGGCTTGGGGCGGGCGGTCTTGACTGGTGTGGTTGTCTGCGCGGGCGCTTCTTCGTACACCCGGGTCTGGGCGACGGCTGCCGGTGCTTCTTCTTCCGTAGTCTCGTTGAAGCGGATCTCTTCGGGCTCTTCTTCGATCGGAGCAGCTGCGTCGGGCTCCAGCCTGCGCTTTTCGCGCAGCAGGGAGGAGGCGAGGTTCTGGACTTCTTCGAGGGCGGTGCGCAGGTTGCGGAACGATGGGCTGTCATCGCCGTAGCGCTCTTCGCAGAACTGGTCGAGCTCGGCGAGGGTAGTCAGGGCGTCGGTGAAGGAGTGCTCGAGGGTGACGTAGAAGCTTTTCGGGGTGGCGGCGATGGCATCGTCGAGATCTTCCGCGGTGAGCTTGCCGGCGGCTACGGCTTCTTCGCGGGCTTCGCGCTTGGCGGTACTTGCGTTGGCATCAGCTTCGGTGCCGATGGCGCGGGCGGCCTTGTACTCGAGGATGCCAATGCCCTTGCGGGTAAGGGCGGCCTCGTTGACCAGCTTGGCATAGCGGGTGGCGGCCCACTGCAGGGGCGCGGCACGCATACCGGCGTCGCCCTCGTCGATCTCGGGGTAAAGGGTGTCCCAGAAGGTCTGCTGCAGGTCAAGACAGAGCCTGAGCAGGGGCGCGAGTGTCGAGACGCCTTCCTGCTTGAAGAGAGCTTCGCCGAGCCAGACGGCGAGCTGGATGTCCTTGCTGCGGGTGGCGAGCGCGTCACCGGCCAGCTTGATGACGACGCGGAAGTCGGCCTTTTTGACCTGGCGGGACCAGCCGCCGGAAGGGAGCGAGTCGTCTTCCTCGGTGCGGGCGTCCTTGATCTGGTCGTAGACGCGGTCGTAGCGGAGGCTGAGGCCTGAGGGGTTTTCTCCGGCGATGGGGGTCAGGAGGTCTTCCCGCAGGGGCACTAGCGGCTCTCCTGGCTGGCTGCCTGCTCGGCCGGTTGGGCGATGGTCGCGTGGGTGAAGGTGAGCTCGCGGATGTCGAGGAGTGGGACCTCGCGTTCGTCATCTGCGAGGAAGACTTTAAGGCCAAGGGGATTTTCGCCTTCGAAGATAGTGGTGCGGCCCAGACGGACCGCGTCGTCGGAGCAGGCGGCAGTGCCGGGGGCGAGGACCGGGATCAAGACCTCGCCGAGATCCTGGAGGCGAAAGTCGGGGGTGGTGGTGAGGATGGCGGTGGCCCAGAGGAGGTCGCGCAGACGTTTGGGTGGGGCGATCTCGACGCGCTCGATGTAGCGGAACGGGACCCAGGTGTAGGAGCCGGCGATATAGACCTCGAGGTGTGCGCCGACGCGCTCGTCTTCGTCGACGAGCGAGGTAAAGGGCTCGCCGTTGATCGAACCGGTAACGTTGGAGCCGGCGAGAGGCGCGGTCGATGCGTCGCCGAGCGGCAGAGGACCCTTGGTGAAGAGCTCTTCGCGGGTGCACTGGCCGTGCAGGGCGGCGCGGTAGAGCAGAGAGCCGGCGAGCGCGTCCTTATTGGAGTGGGCGAGCACGTCGAGCTGCTTTTCAGCGCGATCGTAGGCGCCGGAGAAGCAAAGCAGCTCGAAGAGGAAGGTGCGGCGCCTGGTGTCAGTGGGCTGCCTGCGCAGCTCCAGACCAAGCGCCTCAATGGCCGGGCCCAATTGCCCGGCCTTGTAGAGCGCGAGTGCGTCCATCGAAGTTTCTTAGGCGCTGACGTTGGTGGCGACGTCGTACTTGACCGCGCCGGTGGAGGTGAGTGTTCCGTCGGTACCCTGCTGCTTGTACTCGATGCTGATCGCCTTGTAGGTGAAGGAGACCGAGACGGTCGGCACCTCAGAGGAGGCGGAGAGCTGGAGGCTGGTGACGAAGACCTCTTCCAGATCGACGGTGAGGTAGGGCTTGCCTTTTGCGCCTGTTTTGACAGCGCTGAGGGTGCCTTTCTTGTAGTGGGTGCCCATGGTCATGCCTTTGAAGAACTCGGGCGAGGACTTGTCCATGGTGATCATGATGTTGAGGTCGGAGAGGTCGGCCTTGCCGGCGCCGGAGCCGGTGCTGCCGCTGACGGTGGAGGTGTTGGAACCACCCCAGCTCCAGCTGAGAACCTGGATCTGGTCGGCAAAGCCATCGGCCTTGGTCTCACCCTTGACGGGGTCTAGCTTGAGAAAATAATCAACTGCCACGTGAGTCTCCTTGGTTGTTGCCTGGTTGCTGGTTCGTAGTGAAAGTCAGGGGCGAATCGATACAGCCGTTTTCCCCATGGTGTAGAGGGTGAATTCGTGTGAGAAGTGACTTTGCCTGATGGACAAGTCACGGCAGGTTTTGCTGATTTCTCCATAGCGCAGGGAGAGAGCCAGCTCTCTACCCGCGCGCCGACTCAGGAAGGTCGGCTACGAGGCGGAGCGAAATCGTCAATTCATCCAACTGAAAGTGGGGCTTGAGGAATGCTACGGCGCGGTAGGAACCAGGCTTGCCGGGCTGCTCGGTGACCTGGATCGCGGCCTCGCGCAGGGGCAGCTTGGCTTTCGCGGCCTGGGTGCCGTTGTCGTTGTTGAGCACGTAGTTCGAGATCCACTGATTGAGGAAGCGCTCGCAATCGTTGCGGGACATGAAGCTGCCCACCTTGTCGCGCATGATGGCCTTGAGGTAGTGCGCGAAACGCGACATTGCGAGGATGTAGGGCAGTTGTGCAGAGAGGCGGGCGTTGGCGTTGGCCGAGTCCTTGTCATAGAGCTTGGGCTTGTTGCCCGACTGCACGCTGAAGAAGGCGGCGTAGTCAGTGCCCTTGCAGTGGACGAGTGGGACCAGGCCCTGGTCGGCGAGCTCTTTTTCGCGGCGGTCGGTAACGGCAACCTCGGTGGGACACTTGAGAGCGATATCGCCTTCGTCGGTGCGGAAGGTGTGCGAAGGCAGACCCTCGACGAGACCGCCGCCCTCGACGCCGCGGATGGCAGCGCACCAGCCGTACTTGGCGAAAGAGGTGGTGAGGCGCGCGGCCAGAGCGTAGCCGGCGTTCGACCACAGGTACTTCGAGTGGTCGGTGCCATCAACAGATTCCTCGTAATCGAAGGCGTCGATCTGCTTGGTCTCCTTGCCGTAGGGCAGGCGCATGAGGATATGCGGGAGAGTAAGTGCGACGTAGCGCGAGTCTTCCGACTGGCGGAAGCTCTTCCACTTCGCGTACTCGGTTGAGTCGAAGACCTTGCCGATGTCGCGCGGGCCGCCGAGCTGGGTGAAGTCGGTCATGTTGAGCAAGTTGGGCGAGGCGGCGGAGATGAAAGGCGCGTGGGCGGCGGAGGCGACCTGCGAGATACGTTCGAGCAGCTCGATATCTTCAGGACCCTTGCCGAACTCGTAGTCGCCCATGAGCGCTCCGAAGGGGGCGCCGCCGAAGACGCCGAACTCTTCCTCGTAGACTTTCTTGAACATGGCGCTCTGGTCGAACTCGGAGGCGCGCTGGAGATCTTTGAGCAGCTCCTTCTTGGAGACGTTGAGCACCTTGATCTTGAGCATGTCGTTGGTTTCGCTCTGATCCATCAGGTACTTGATGCCGCGCCAGGTGCCTTCGAGTTTCTGGAAGGATGGATGGTGGAGGACTTCATTGAGCTGGAGCGAAAGCAGGCGATCGATCTGGGCGATGCGGGCCTGGATGGTGGCTTCGGCGTCGCGGCTCACGGTCATGTGGCCTTCGAGCACCTGGGCGACGAACTCCTTGATCATGTCGCGGCCACGCTCCTGGCTGGCGCTATCCTGCGAGAAGCGGCCTTCGGCGACGATCTGGTCGAGCAGGGACGTTGGCTGCGCTTCGGCCGTGGTGGCGGATGCGGTTGCCTGGCTGGTTGTGCTCATGCGGCACCTCCGTTGGAGCCTAGTTCTTTCTTGAGCTTGTCGCGGGTTTCGGTATTGGAGACTGCTTCGAGCAGCATCTCGTCGAGTTTGTCATTGCCCTGCAGGCTGCCGCGCAGGTCAGAGAGGCGGGTGCGGAGCTCGAGCAGCTCACGCAGGGGGCCGATCTGCCTGGCGACATTTTCGGGCGAGAAGTCATCGAGCGCTTCGAATTTGAGGTCGACCTTGAGCTGCGATCCCTCTTCGCCGCCGAGCTTGTTGGCGACCGAGTAGGCCAGGTGCGGCTCCATGCCTTTGAGCACGGTGTCAAAGTTATCCGGGTTGATCTCGACGAACTTGCGTTCCTTGAGGGCGGCGAGCGGTTTCTCCGGCTGGCCGGTCAGATCGCCGAGAACTCCCATGACAAAGGGGAGCTCCTTCATCTCGATGGCGTCGCCTATTTCAACGTCGTAGGTGATCTGGACGCGCGGCGCACGGACGCGATCCAGCTTATGCTGCGTGCTTTCCTTTGCCATGTGAAACCTCAGAGGGGACTTCGTAAATTCAGCGTACCTGCGAGGGTAAGCTGTTGGTGCTAAACGCAAGTTACAAGCATCGCTCTACCAGCAAGGGCGTAGAGCGGGAGCGTGCAAACCATTGTGCCTTCCTGGTAAGTGTGACCGTAGTGTTGCCGTACTGAGCACCGGGGAGTGAGTGTGCGAGGTTGCGCAGCTGCCCCTGCTCCGAGTCGCACGCTTGAGAAAAAACGGTGCGCCGGGCGGGCTGGTTTCAAACTGCCAGCGATTATTGTGCCCGATACCGCTCCAAGTCAAGTGTAAAAAATTCCTGAAAGTAGCCTGGGCTCTTCCTCCTGCATGCTGTACATTGGCCTAGTTCCGCACATGGGCGAGGAGCGCCCACGAATGCCCCGAATGCTTCCCGTGGTGTGGACCAAGGGCGTGTTTCTGTCGCCGCAACACTTGCAGGCGCAGGACCGTTTCTTTGAGCAGCTGCTGGGTTTTCGGCTGGATGCGCTGGCGTTTCGAGGGTGGGGGTTTCTCCATCTTGCGATCGATGGCGGCGCGCTCGCGGGCGGGACGCTGGCGGTGACTGCGTGCTCGGGATTGTTTGCTGATCACCTGGCCTTTGACACGGAGCAAGGCAGCCCTGTTCCCGCGGTCCGGGCGCTCGAGGAGTGCTTCCCCGAAGGGCGGCAGCAGTGCGCTTTCTTTCTCGCCGTGCCGCAGTATCGCGAAGGCGGCATGAACATCGGGCCGGCGCGCGGGGGGCTGAGCACGCGGTTCTTCTCAGAGCTGCAGCTGCTGCGCGATGAGACCGGGCAGACCTCGGGCGAGCGACCGGTGGCGCTGGCGCGGAACAATCTCGCCATTTTGGCTGAAGGCGAGGCGCTGGAAGGTTCGGTGCTGCTGCCGCTGGCGCTGGTGGAGCGGACCGAGGCCGGCCTCTTTCGCCTGGCGCCGACCTTTGTGCCGCCGCTGGTGGATGTGAATGCGAGCCCTTACCTGGCGGGGATTCTGCGCGGGCTGGTGGAGCTGCTGGTGGCGCGGACGAGCCAACTGGCCGGGGCGCGGCGGCAGCGCAATGAGAGCCTGGCCGACTTTAGCGCGTCCGATGTTGCGAATTTCTGGCTGCTGTACACGCTCAATACCGAACTGCCCGGGCTGCGGCATTTGCTGCTTGCTACGCGGGTGCATCCAGAGACGCTGTTTACGGCGATGCTGCGGCTGGCCGGGTCGCTTGCGACGTTTTCGACCAAGGTGGAAGCGCGTGGGCTGCCGCGCTACGAGCATGAGAAGCTGGGGGCCTGCTTTACCGAGCTTGATGCGCTGCTGCGGGATTTGCTGGCGACGGTGATCCCGAGCAACTTTGTGGCGCTGCCGCTCAAGCTGGTGCGGCCTTCGGTCTATGCTGCGGCGATCGACAAGGACGAGTATTTTCGCGGGTCGCGTTTTTATCTTGCGGTGAGCTCGACGATCAAGCAGGCGGAGCTGGTTTCGCGTTTCCCGGTGCTGGCCAAGGTGAGCTCGGGCACGCAGATTGAAGACCTGATCCGGCAGGCGCTGCCCGGTCTACGGATGGTGCATACGCCGGTGCCGCCGCGGGCGATCCCGGTGCGGCTGGAGTATGAGTATTTTTCGGTGGAGGCGAGCGGGGGGATGTGGGAGTCGGTGACGCGGGCGAGGAATCTGGCGGTGTACACGCCGGGCGAGCTTGGGGATACGGAGATGGAGTTGATTGTGCTGCCGCAGTGAGGGG
>CAXTMM010000157.1:0-2317 GCA_964245415.1 uncultured Acidobacteriaceae bacterium
ATGCGGGTATCTCTCATCATGCATCGTTCGAGAAAACCACTGAGGCAGAGCTTGACCAGCTCTATAACGTGAACTTCAAGGGTGTCTTTTTCCTGACGCAGAAGCTTCTTCCCCTTATCAACGATGGCGGCCGCATCGTGATGATCTCTACCGGGCTTACTCGCATCATCATCCCGGAGAGCGGTCCCTATGGATCTCTAAAAGCGGCTATCGAGGTGCTCACCAAGTATCTGGCCAAGGAGCTTGGTCCACGCCGGATTACCGTGAATGCTGTCGCTCCAGGAGCCATCCAGACGGACTTCAGCGGAGGCATGGTCCGTGACAATCCGGCAGTAAACAAGATGGTGTCGGCTGCGACTGCGCTCGGCCGGCCGGGTCTCCCCGACGACATCGGTCCCATGATCGCGTCGCTGCTCACCGAGGATAACCGCTGGATCAATGCTCAACGCATTGAAGTCTCCGGCGGTCAGTCGATTTAGCCAGGCAGGAGGGCGTCACGCGCGCTCTCCTGACCCACCTCTCGTTTGCTTCAACACCCGAACAGTAGGTGGCCATGGTGACAGATCTCAAGAATACGATTGTGCTTATTACCGGAAGCGGACGCGGCATCGCAAGCCCTGGTACCTCAATTGCCTGCCCGGGTGCAGGGCTTGTCTCAGGTGCGCTGCGTGAAGATCTATTCCGAGGAGCAATCGAACTCGATGGCGCCTACGAAGTTGCCGCCGGGGTCCTGGAAGAACAAGAGATGTCCTACCTGGGGAATGGTAGAGCGCTCGAGCACGATGGTTGCGCCGTGTTGGCGTAGCAGGGCCTCGGTCTGGTCGAGTGAGGCTACAGCAATAGTGCACTCGAAGCCTCGGGTTTGTACTCCGGGAACGAGCGCACGTCGCTGCTGCAAGGCTCCGGTGAGCGTGACCGATGCCGAGCCGGTGTCGATCTGGTAGAAGCCCGGCGGCCCCCAGGGATTGAACTTCCACGCGAAAACCGCCTGGTAGAACATGCGGGTGGCTTCGACGTCGTCGGTGTTGATGGCGAAGTGCGCGATGTGATTCATGCCTGCAAGGGTAGGTTGAAACTCGCGCGGCAGGAAGACGATACTCTGAAAAGAATTGTCGAGAAGGCGTCAAAGTGGATTCACGATTAGAACGTTTGCGGTCACAACGCGGATGGCGTCGCTGGTGCCCCCTCGGTCTGCAGAGTGGGCGCAGCTGATCTACGCGACACAGGGTTCGCTGACGGTCGAGTGTCCTCTGGGAGAGCGGCTGTGGTATGTGCCCGCGCGGCGGGCGCTCTGGGTTCCGGCGGGGATGGCTTGCGTCTTGCGGATGCGCGGCGTCGTGCGGCTTCGCATGCTGTAGATGCGTGCGTCGCTTACGGACCGCGTGGAGGAGACACACGCCATCAACGTAGTGCCGCTACTCCATGAAGCGATTGTGGAGGCAGTGCGGCGGAGCGTTGTGCCGCCGAATGAGCCGCGTCCCGGGCTGATCATGGAGCTACTGGTGGGTGCCTCATCGGCGCCATTGATGCTGCCGATGCCGCGGGACGCGAGGGCTGTGCGCGTGGCGAAGCGGTTAAGGCGCGACCCGGCAAGGCGCGAGACGCTGGATGAGATGGCGCACGGCGCGGGGGCTGGGGTTCGGACGCTGGAGCGGATATTTACGAGCGAAACCGGGATGAGCTTTGCAGCGTGGAGACAGCGGCTGCGGATGCTCGAGAGTATGCGGCAGCTGTTGGAAGGCGAGTCGGTGGCGGCTGCAGCGGAGGCGGTTGGGTATGAGAGCGTGAGCGCGTTTGTGGTCGCGTTCAAGGCGACGATGGGGGAGACGCCGGGAAGGTGGGTTCGTGGGTGAGAGGCGCTCAGTGCGCCCCGATTGTTGGATAGCGGGGGCGGCGGCCGGCGCAGTAGAATCCACGCAATGGATATGCAGCGCCATATTCTCATCCTCGGGCTGGTTGGCGGCGTGCTGATCGCTGTGCTTCGATGGTCCGAGTACCAGTTCCTGGTGATCGACCATTCATTCGAGATTTATGGAGCGCTGGTGGCGATCATCTTTGCGGGATTTGGTATCTGGCTCGGCATCAAGCTCACCAAGCCACGCGAGAAGATCGTCGTGCGCGAAGTGCTTGTTCCGATCAAGGCGCCAGCGCGCTTTCGCCTGGACCAGAGCCAGATGAACGCGCTTGGGATTACTCCACGCGAGCTCGAAATCCGGGCTTGATCGCGCAGGGGCTAAGTAACCGCGAGATCGCTGACCGGCTGTTTGTCAGCGAGAACACCGTGAAGACTCACCGCAGCCGGGCGTTTGACAAACTC
>CAXTMM010000157.1:2327-5959 GCA_964245415.1 uncultured Acidobacteriaceae bacterium
CGGGGCTCGACGCCGGACGCAGGCCGTGCAGCTGGGCAAAGAGCTCGGGCTGCTGCCTTGAAGCGCTCACCCCAAAGGGTGGTTTGCTCAAGTTACTCTGAAAATCACCCGAAAGCATGACGACAAACGGCGGCTGCGCAGCGCACAGTGTCTCCAAGTTGTTCCACAGGAGCCTTCCATGAAGAAAAGTATTCTCACCTTCGGCCTGATCTCCGGCGTTCTTTCGTCGGTCATGATGTGCGGCACGATGCTGTTTTTCCACGACCGGATCATGGCAGTATGGGCATGGTCGTCGGCTACACGGCGATCGTGCTCTCCTTCCTGCTGGTTTATTTCGGCATCCGCTCGTACCGCGATAATGTGGCCGGCGGCAGGGTTACCTTTGCACGCGCGTTCACAATCGGCATTGGCATCACGCTGATCTCTTGCGTGTTCTATGTCGCGACCTGGGAAATCCTCTACTTCAACTTTCTGCACGGCTTTATGGACAGCTACTTCGCTCGGCAGATCCAGAAGGTGCAGTTGGCGGGCGGCAGCCCGGAGGCAATTGGGACCAAGGTCGCGGCCATTCGGCACTCGCAGCAGCTCTACGAAAATCCTCTTGTGAATGCGCTTTACACTTTTATCGAGCCGTTTCCGGTGGGGCTGCTCATTACGCTGATCTCGGCTGTGAGCCTGCGCAGAAAGGCTCAGGCTGGTTCCCTTGCGGCGACGGCCTGAGAAGTTTCCGTTTAGAGAGCGAAGAATGCGCCGCGTAGGGCGGCCTCACACAAAGCGCTACGGCAGGCAACGGTGAAGACCAGGCGGTTTGCCTGTTGTGAGACTGCTGAGTGCGGCGGCTCGCACCAGAGGAGCTCTTCGCCAAGAGTTTGGAAGAAATCTGCATAGATGGGGCTTTTGCCGGCGGCGGTGACGATGGCTGCTTTGATGATTGGGCAGGAGTTGTCAAACTTCGTGGGTGGAGGCGAGGGGAGGTGGGCGCGCGGCTAAATAGGTCGCAGGGGCAGCGAGGCGGGCGTGGATGAAGAGTCCGGTGCCAACGAGGACGGTGGCGGCGCTGGCTACCTGGGCATTGCTGAGGCCGTAGTAGATGCGCGGGTTGATGCGGATGAACTCGACCAGGAAGCGAGCGGCGCCGCTGAGGACCAGGTACTCGCCGGTGAGCAGACCTCGGCGCTCGAGTGCGCCGGTGCGGGGTGCGCTTTGGCGCCAGAGCAGAGCGCCGATGGCGAGGGCGACGAGGAACTCGTAGACCGGGGTAGGGTGCACGTGATCAGTGGTGGGAACCAGACCATTCGGGAAAGTGACGCCCCAGGGCAGGCTGGTATGGATGCCGTAGTCGCCGTCGCCCGAGGTGAGGCAGCCGATGCGGCCGACCCCGTAACCGACCGAGGCAGCCGGGGTGCAGAGGTCGAGCATTGAGAGCGGACGTAGACCGGCCCCGCGAGCCTGCCAGGCAAGGGCGAGAATACCGCCGAGCAGGCCGCCAAACCAGGCGAAGCCAGCGCGGTCAAAGAGCAGGGCGAGGGGGTGGGCCATCAGCTCCGAAGGCTCTTCGAGTACATGCCAAAGCTTGGCGCCGATGACTCCGGCGATGGTGACCAAGGCAACAATCGAGATGGCGTCGGCGCTTTCGCCGTTGACCGTGATTTGGTAGCGGCGCAGATTGCCGTGCAGGACCCAGCAGCCAGCCACGGCAGCGAGCCAGAGGAGGATGCCGAAGGTCCCGATGGAAAAGTGGCCGAGGTGAATATAGGGAAACATCGCTGGCCGAAGTATACCGTGCGAGGTGGATCTCTCTAGCTGGTACGAGCGTTTCGATAGCCGGGGGCAAACGAGTCCTGAGAGCGGAAGTAGTAGACCGGTGCGGGGCGGGTGGCGACTACGCTGCGCTTGATCTCTTTGAGTTGGGCGCGGGCAGCCTGGTAGGCGCGAGCGAGCATGGCGGGGTTGCCCATCGCCAGCCGGTCGACGATGGGGCGATCTTCGGTGCAAACGTCGAGTCGCGTGTGCTGCGAAAAGCTGACGCCGGGCTGCCACTGGTTGGCCGGGGTGTAGAACACGAAGGACGCCGAAACATAAAAAAAAAAAACCAGGGGCGGCGCGCAGCCGCTCCACTGGGCCCAAAGCAGGCCGGCCAGGTCGCTTTGCTGAGAGCGGGCGATGTGGCCGAGCTGGGTGCAGCGGGGATTCAGCTCGATGAGCATAGGGGCGCCGGTGTCCTTGTCGAGGATGAAGTCGAGCCCGAAGAAGCCTGAGAGCTCGAGCTTGGCAGCCAGAAGCCGGCCGGCACGCTCGATGCGTGGGTCGTCGACCAGGTCGATGAGAAGCGCGGGGCCGGTTTTGCCTTTGGAGGCCACGACGCGGGCCTGGACGGTGCCGAGGATGCGGCCCTTGTCGCAGGCGAACATGGCGTTGGCAGCGATACCCTCAACGTAGGCCTGGGCGCTTACCTCGGCCTCAGGCAAAGCGGAGCTGGGCATTTCTATGGGGCGGCCGGCGCGCAGACGGTGCATGATGCGGTCGAGCGGCGCGGGCTGGGCATGGAGGCGGGCGTAGTGATCGTCGATGGCGGCCGGGTCTTCGACAATCTGGACTCCGCCCCCGCCCCAGGTGCCGTCCTTTTTCAGCACGAAAGGCAGGCCTTGCTTCTCGCTCCACGCGCGGGCTTCTTCGGGAGTTTTGACAAGCACGGTCTCGGGTACGTCGATACCGAGGGAGCGAGCGAGCGAGAGCAGGCCGTGGCGGCTGCGCACGGTAGGGAAAAAGGTTGATCGGCCGAGGGAGCGTTCGATGAGGCTGCGGTGCTCGGGCGAGCGCTCGGAGAGCTCATGCAGGAGCCAGACGGAGAAGTCGTCGCCCGGGACGAGATAGTCGGCGCGGCTGAAGCGGATGGCGGTCTTGAGCGACTTGAGCGGGTCTGACGGGTGGAAGGCGTGAAAGCTGTGCAGAGGTTCAAAAAAGCGCAGCTCGCTGCCTGCGGGGCAGAGGGCGCTCACTTGGCAGCCGTAGCGTGAGAAACGGACCGCCATGCGGGTGAGTTGGAGCCAGGTTTGGGTGCAGACGATCAGGATGGAGGGCACTGAGGGTGGCACGAGGCGTCCTGGGCGGGTTGAAGTAGCAGCGGCCGGCATAGAGGAGGCAATCGGCAGAATGGGGGAAAGCTCGAATGGATGTTTGGTTTTGGTACACGCTGCGGGTGCTTTGCTGCGCGGGCGCAGATTTTTAGAGGTTGGCTGATGCTTGCCGATAAAGCCGGTAGAACAAGAACGCTATCGGGCGAAGGCGGGCAAGTTGACTTTGACAAGAAAAACGGACGTGGCAATCGTGGGGGCCGGGCCTTATGGGCTATCGCTGGCTGCGCATTTGAAGGCGGCAGGGGTAAGGCACCGGATTTTTGGGAGGGCGATGCATAGCTGGCGGGAGCATATGCCGCATGGCATGTGTCTGAAGTCGGATGGGTTCGCTTCAAACCTGTATGACCCGGAGGGCGCATTTACGCTCGAGCATTACTGCCGGGAGCAGGGATTGCCGTATCAGCGGTCAGGATTGCCGATTCCGCTTGAGGTGTTTGCTGGGTACGGAGTGGAGTTTCAACGGCGGATGGTGGGGCACCTTGAGCAGACCGACAT
>CAXTMM010000158.1:0-5954 GCA_964245415.1 uncultured Acidobacteriaceae bacterium
CGAGGGCTTCGTGCTGGAGTCGGTCGAGATTGAAGCTGGCAAGCAGCACAGCAAAGCAGAGACCCTGGTCAACGACACGCGGCTGCAGATTCACCTTGCACAGCCGCTGGCGGGCAAAGGCGCGCAGCTGAAGGTGCACATCACCTACCACTACGCGATTCCGGGCGTGTGGGGCGGCCGTAACTCCTGGGGCACGTCGAAGCAGGGCGACATCTACGACATGGCGCAGTGGTACCCGCGCATGTGCGTGTATGACGACCTGCGCGGATGGGACACGCTGCCTTACCTCGGCAACGAGTTCTATCTCGAGTACGGTCACTTTGACTACTACGTTACGTTGCCGAGCGAGATGATTGTCGCGGGCTCGGGCGAGTTGGTCAACCCGAAAGACGTTTTGACAAAAACGCAGATCGAGCGTCTGGACGCTGCGCGCAAAAGCGACGAGACGGTCATGATTCGCTCGGCGGCCGAGGTGAGGGACCCTGCGAGCCGGCCCAAGGCTGGCGGCGGTACCCTGACCTGGCATTTCCACATGGATCACACGCGCGACGTGTCATGGAGCGCGAGCCCGGTCTTTGTCTGGGACGCGGCCCGGATCAACCTGCCGGATGGCAAGACGAGCCTGGCCGAGAGCGTGTACCCGCCCGAGAGCGTGGGCGCCGATGCTTGGGGGCGCTCGACTGAGTACGTCAAGGATACTGTCGAGCGGTTCTCGAAGCAGTGGTTCCCCTATCCTTGGCCGGCGGCTATTAACGTGGCAGGATTCTCAACCGGTATGGAGTATCCCGGCATTGTCTTCGACGGAATCGAGGACAAGGGCAAGACACTGTTCTGGATTACAGCGCACGAGATCGGGCATGACTGGTTTCCGATGATCGTCGGCTCGAATGAGCGCCGCAACGCATTCATGGACGAAGGATTCAATACCTTTGTTGACATTGACGAGTCGGCTGAGTTTCAGGAGGGTGTCTATGGGCCTAAGCGTGACTCAGAATATTCTGCCGGGGGAGAACCCCCGGACACGATTCTCAAGGTGCTCGATAATCCGGCGGCGCCGGCCGTGCTGATGCCGGCGGATGCATATACGTGGCAGATCGGGCATCCGGTAAGTTACTTCAAAGGCGCGTATGGCATGGTGCTGCTGCGTGAGCAGGTCCTGGGCAAGGAGCGCTTCGACTGGGCCTTTCGCAAGTACATTCGCAACTGGGCCTACAAGCATCCCTCGCCTTCTGATTTCTTTCGCGCCATGGCTAGCGAAGGCGGTGAGGACCTGGGTTGGTTCTGGCGCGGCTGGTATATGAACAACTGGCGCTTTGATGTGGCGGTCACGAAGATCGAGGGTGAACGGGTCACGCTCGTCAACAAAGGCCAACTGGTGCTGCCGGCGACCGTTGAAGTCAGGTACACAGATGGAGCGACGACGCGATTCCGGATACCGGTTGAGACATGGGAATCCAAGAGTCAGATGGTGTGGGTAGGCGAGAAGCCGGTAGCTTCGGCGACCGTGGATCCGGATCATGTGCTACCGGATGATGACAGAAGCAACAACACGATAGGAGGCAAGTAGCGGCTCGACGGCGACCTCGATGCACTGCCCTATTCTGGCGTTGTCAGGATCGGGGATCGCGGCACCTGGTCACCCTACCGCTTTCGCTGCTTAGTCGTTACATTCAGTAGTAGAGCAATTTGATCGCGCGCCATCCTCAACAGCCATGCAGATTTTGAATACCATCGCCGCCGTGCGCGCTGCCCGACAACAGCTGCGCGCGAGCGGGCGCTCGCTCGCGCTGGTCCCGACGATGGGCGCCCTGCACCTGGGGCACCTGTCGCTGGTACGCGCAGCACGAGAAGGCCACCGAACGGATCCGCAAGATGCCGTCGCTGTCTCGATCTTCGTCAACCCGGCTCAGTTTGGGCCAAACGAAGACTTTGCCCTTTATCCGCGCACACTTGAAGCAGATTGCGCACTGCTCCAGTCCGAGGGTGTGGATCTGGTCTTCGCGCCTTCTGCCGCGGAGATGTATCCCGCGGGGACCGCGACGACCCGCGTGCATGTCGGTAGCATCAGCGAGCGGCTTGACGGAGCCTCACGCCCAAGCCACTTCGATGGGGTCGCCACGGTGGTCTCAAAACTCTTCCATATCTTTGAGCCGGAGCGGGCCTTCTTCGGGCAGAAGGATGCCGCGCAGGTGGCCGTATTGCGAGCGATGGTACGCGATCTGAACTTGCCTGTAGAACTAGTCGTCTGCCCGATCGTCCGTGAACCGGACGGCCTTGCCATGAGCTCCCGCAACCGCTATCTTTCGCCTGCCGAGCGGCAACAGGCCCTGGTGCTGAGTCGGGCGTTGCTAGATGTCGAGGCGCTCGTCGCGAGTGGAGAAGTGGGTGCGGCGAGGCTGGTCGATGCAGCGAGGCGACTCTTTTCTGCTGAACCCCTGGTGCGCGTGGACTACATCGCTGTGGTCGATCCCCTGACGCTGATGGCGGTCGACGTGGTTCGCGGAGGAACGCTCTTCGCCTTGGCCGCCTATGTCGGCGCGACCAGACTGATCGACAATACTGTGCTCAATGTACCGAAGTAAGAGAAGAGACACTCTGGCTCGAGATTCGATATACAGCCGTCATTCCAAGCGCAGCTCACCCGCCTGAAACAAACCTGCTTCCCTCAATGCAATATCGGGCTGCTCGCTCCATTGCCTTGCGAATGCCAACCCGCGGGCCGATTGTCACCCTTGGCGCAGCAAAATCATCCTCGGCAAAGATCAGATCCGACCGAGGATCGCAGAGATCCACGCCGTTGTGCGCCAGCCTTGTAATCCCTAGCGCCTGGCACAGCTTTCCCGGTCCAGAGGCAAGCAGACGAAGCTGCGCAACGGTCAGCCCGCGCAGCTTCGCCATTCGTTCCAATCCAGCTACGGGCTCAAGCGCGCGGATCAACACGCAGCCGGCTTGCCCTTCGGGCTCGCATGAAACATTCAAGCAGTGATGCATCCCATACACAAAGTAGACGTAAGCGTAGCCTGGCGGTCCGAAGAGCACTTCGTTTCGCGCCGTCCGCCCCGCGAACGCGTGCGCTGCTGCGTCCTCGACACCGAAGTAGGCTTCCGTCTCGACAATCCTTCCAGCCAGCAGCTCCCCTGCATGACGACAAAGTACGAGCTTACCCAGCAGCTCGCCGGCGACCATGTCTGGCGGACCAAGGAAGAAAGAGCGGGAAAGCGGAGAACTCTTCATGAACGGTCGATGGAGCCGGGCAGGCCTCCCTCGACCATTATCCTGGAGCTTATTGTTTCTTGCTCGCAGGGAGGCCGCCACGGATAACTTGGCTTGCCAGCTGCGCAGCCACCGTCGGTATCCGCGTCGCCTGCTTCGCTGCCGGTTTGATATTCGGCCCGAAGTAAGGATCCTTCGCAGCGATCGCCGATACATCGACTGCCGGCGTCGTCAGCCTAAAGGCAGCATTGATACCCGTGATGTATTGATTGGCAAGCAGCGCATACCCTGTATTGGTTGGATGAATGCCATCCAGCCCAAACAACCCACCCAGGAAGCTCGTAGTTGCTGTGTACCCATTGATCGTGACGCCGGCAGCGAGCGAGGCAAAGTAGGCATGCAGATCAACCAGCGTTCCCCCTGAAGCAGCTACCAGCTCTGCAATGACCTGGTTGTACGCTGCTATGTTGGCACGCACGGACGCTTGCTCTGCAACAGTCAGCACATCCGAGCCAGGCAGCGGAGTAAGCGGCGCCCCATGGAGAAAGCCGGCTGCCTCGGCCTCGAGATCGGCCAGCCCATGCGCATTGACCAGGTCGCCCGGCTGTATGCCAAGCAGCAACGACAGCAGCGTCGCCGGCAGGTGCGAATACTCGGAAGCCTCACTAAGAATCAGGCTGCCTCGCGTCATGTAGGGAATCGCCGTGATATCCGGGACATTCGCCACCACCAGGTGCGCGGTTGTATATGTCTTGAGAATTGTGATCAGTTTGGTGTAGTCACTCGTAAAGCTCGCCAGTGAGGTCATGGCGCTAGGGCTGCCCGCGTCGTCCGCCAAAAGCGCGTCTACGCTGCCGGCCCATAGAAACACAGTCGTTGGCTTCTGCACGACCGCCTCGCCAAGCTGCGACCGAGTATTCCCGAGTGGCGCGCCGAGCACCAGGTCCGTGATGATTTCCTCATCGGTTGTCGGTGTGAGCGTAGGCGTCAGGTTAATCAGATCGTGCAGTGTATGCCCGGGCACGGCAAGGTCGTTAGGCTGAATGGTGATATTGTCGCGGCCGGTCGTGATGCCGGGCTCCTGCTGGATGATTGGCGGAAAGCCGGCGCTCAGCAGCCCGAGCACCGCCGGCGCGCCCGGCGGGGCGATCAATGGCAGCTGCAGAGGAAACTGAGCCTGCTGTGCGATGAGCGAGCCGAAGCCATTCGGCTGCTGCGTGTCGAGCAGAGAACCATTCTGGAAGCCCGCGCTCAGGGAGTCGCCAAGGAAAACGACCCTAATGAAAGGACCAGAGGTGGGTGCCGGGGGCTGCATGGGTGCAGGTTTCAGTGCACATCCGGCCACGCACGCCAGCGCAACAAACGCAGCGCCGCTGCGTACGAGAAAAATTGAAGGGGACGGGGCAGAACGATACATTGGCGAGCTCCTGATGTTGCGCGCCTAATGTAGCACGACGGAGCACAGTCATACTTTCTTTCCCAAAGTATTTAGCGGCAACGCGTCGTTTGCCTAACGAGCCGCCGCGCCAAGCTCCGCTAATACCTCTTCGGCGTGGCCTTCCGGCTTGACCTTGGCAAACACCTTCAAAAGCTTCTGGTCCGGGCCGATCAAAAACGTCGTCCGCTCTATCCCCTTCACCTTCCTGCCATACATGTTCTTTTCCTTGAGCACGTCAAACTGGTTGCACACCTGCTCGTCTACATCGGCTAGCAGTGTATAGAGCAAGTCGTACTTGACTTTGAATTTCTTTTGCGCTTTGACGGTGTCGCGAGAGATGCCAAGCACCACCGCGCCGGCCGCCTCAAGCTTGGTGAAGGTGTCGCGAAAACCGCAGGCCTCGATTGTGCAGCCTGGCGTATCGGCTCTTGGATAGAAGAACAGTACTACCGGCTTACCGGCGTAGTCCGACAGGTGAACCGTCTGCCCCTCTTCGTTCTGGAGGGCGAAATCTGCGACTTTCTCATGAAATTCCATCAGTGCGGATCCTCGTGTGCTGCGGTTTGAATACTAGATCATGCGCTCAAGCGCCAAAGCAGCGCCCGCGCGCGTCTTATAGGCTAGGCCTTAGATGATGTCATTTCAACCAGGATGGAAGCTGGGTGCGCTGGCTCTGGCTGCGCTAGGCGCGACCGCTGTAGGCGCCCAGTACTCGACCCCGGTAGGCACTGGCGCCGCCAAGCCAAGAACGCTTCGCGCCACGGCCGTACTCGAGTGGACAGGCTCGCTCGAAAAGCCGAGCGCCAGCCGGCTGATGCCGATTGCCGTGTGGGATGGAGAGCACTACCAGCCGGCCGGGCTCTACCTGGCGCGGCCCAACCCGCTGGCGCTCGAGACTGGCACTCAGTACGAGCTTGAACGCTCGGGGCAGCCGGTTGGCCTGTACAACGTGCGGGCTGCCGCCGAACTAAATGGGGAGTGGATTGGAGTCGGCAGGTTTCAGGCAGAAGCAGCTCCGCCTCCGCCGCCCAAGCTGAAAGCTTCAAAGCACCTGCCCGCGCTCTCGAATGGCAAACCTTCCGGCACCGACCAGAGCGGCTCTGAGAATGCCAGCAGTGCGGACGGACGGCCAACGCTGCATCGCAAAACCGAGGACAGCACGCCATCTCCGAGCGGCAGCACGCCGGCCGGCACTGCCGCCAGCCCCCAGGCGTCTCCTGATAAGACTGCCTCCAGTCCAACCAAGCCGGCAGACACATCCAGCACCAGCTCCTCCAGTGACTCCGATCACCCGACCCTGCAC
>CAXTMM010000159.1:0-1888 GCA_964245415.1 uncultured Acidobacteriaceae bacterium
GTTCTCGAGCGCGAGGACGATGGCGTTGCTGAGGCTCAGGTAGATCTTGCCGTTCTGGACCAGGTCCTGGAGGCGTGGAGAGTTCGCAAACTTGGGCGGCGCGTCGCGGGTCGAGGTGTAGGGGGAGATCGGGTCGGGAAAATAGCCGCGCGGCCGGGTGAAGTCGCGCTCGGTGGGCCGCATGAAGAGGGGTTGGGTATAGTTGACGGCGGGCTCGGCGGGCAGGCCCTGGGTGGTAGTGGAGATGCTGGGCTGGGGCGGCGGGGTCTTGCCCTTGGCGGTCGCCTCGCCCGCAGCGCTGGACTGTGCGAAGCCTTGGAGTGTCGGGAGCAGGAGGCAGCTCACGAGGGCGGCAGAGTGAAGCTTTGAGGAAATGCTGCGGTGACCGAAGTGCGGATGCGCCTTGGCGTTGGGCGTGGCGCGGGGGGGAACTCCCATCCTTAAACTCTCCATTTTCAGACGAACACTGTGCCGGGCGCCTGCATGCGGTCTGCTGAAAACACATACGCGGCGCGGGTGAAGCAGGTTCCATGCAGCTCTTGAGCGGCGCGTTGGCAGCTACTAAGCGCGGGCGAACGACCGGGAACAAAAGCCATAGAATCAGGGCGAGTATACCGTAGGGAGAGCTGAGTTCCGCGTTGGTACCCTCCGGCGAATGCAGCGGTTGGTCGGGATGCGCGCGAATGCAAGTGAACACTTGGAGAACGGCGATTAGAAGGTGAGCACAGCGAGCACAGCAGAGGAACGTGCGTTGGTGCGCAAGGCCGGGCGGTTGGCCCGGACTTGGAAGTTGACGCTTGCGTATGATGGAGGGCCGTATGCGGGCTGGCAGCTTCAGCCTGGGCTTGAGACGGTGCAGGGGCGGCTGGCAGCAGCGATCGAGCGAATTACGGGAGAGCGGGTACTGCCGCAGGGGAGCGGGCGGACCGACGCTGGAGTTCATGCGCTGGGGCAAGTGGCGTCGTTTCGGCTGTGCGCGGGGATTGCTCCAGGTAGTTTTATGCGGGCGCTCAACCATCGGCTGCCAGCGTCGATTCGGGTGCTAGGAGCGGAGCTGGCGGAGAATAAGTTCCATGCCCGGCACAGCTCCCGGTCAAAGGTGTATGAATACCGGATCTGGCGCGGTACGCTGTGCCCGCCGTGGACCGCACCCTACGTGTATGCCTGGCCTTGGCCGCTGAATCTGGAGGCGATGCGGGAGGCTGCGGCGGCGGTGTTGGGCGTGCATGACTTTCGCTCGTTTGCAGCGCGGGAGCCGGATATGACGACTCGAGCTGGGAGCGTGGCAGAGGAGGCGAACTGCGTGCGTACGCTGCTCTCATCGGAGTGGGAGGAGCGGCCGCCAGAGCTGCTGTGCTATCGCGTGCGCGGAACGGGCTTTCTGCACCACATGGTGCGCAATCTAGTGGGAACGTTTTTAGATGTTGGGCGGGGGCAGATGGAGCCGGGGGCGATTGCGTTGATTCTGGCGACGCGCAATCGTGCGGCGGCTGGCGCGACGGCACCCGCCCGGGGCCTGTTCCTGGACTCGGTTGAGTACTAGAAGTACCCCAGAAACAGGGCTTGAGTGCTACGCTGGGTCAGCCTGCCATGCCAGCCACTGTCTTTGCGCAAATCGGTCAGATCGCCTCCATGCGGCGCGTGCATGAGGCTTTCCAGTGGCTGCATCTGCATGAGCCGCAGATCATGCGGTGGCAGGTGGAGCTGGTGGGCATTCCGGCGCCGCCGTTTGCTGAGGGTGCGCGGGCAGAATGGCTGCTGGAGCGCTTTCGCGAGCTTGGGCTTGAGGACTTGCAACTGGATGAGGCGGGCAATGCGCTGGCCATGCGTAAGGGCGGCGGGGGCGAATCCGGACTGAGGCCCGTGGTTCTGCTTTCGGCACATCTCG
>CAXTMM010000159.1:1898-3389 GCA_964245415.1 uncultured Acidobacteriaceae bacterium
CTCGATACGGTGTTTCCTGCGCAAACATTGCTTGAGCCGATGCTTGAGGGCAGTCGGCTTACCGCGCCCGGGGCTTGCGATAACTGCGCAGGGGTGGTGGCGCTGCTGGCGTTGGCAGCTGCGCTCACCCGAGCGGGCTTTGTGCCTGATCACGACATTCTGTTCGCGGGTAATGTGGGCGAAGAAGGCGAAGGCGATCTGCGGGGAATGCGGCATTTGTATGCGAGCGCCGCGTGGCGAGACAGGATCGCGGCCCACCTGGTGCTGGATGGGGCGGGCCATGAGATCGCGGTGACCGGCGCTCTCGGCAGCCGGCGGTTTGAAGTAACGGTCGAGGGGGCTGGTGGGCACTCATGGGCGGATGCAGGGCGACCGAACCCGATTGCGGCCATGAGTGAAGCGATCAGTGCGATGAACCGGCTGCGTGAGCAGCCGGGGCGAGTCCAGGAGACCGGGAGCGGCATGGCTGGGCGAGGTGAGTCCGCTGCGCAGGCGCCCGCTGGAGGCAGGTTGCGGCACCTGGTGAGCGCGGCCACGGCCGGCGGCTGCGAGGCGGCAGTGACTGCGCGCAGTACCTGGAATGTGGGCATGATCGAGGGCGGAGCTTCGGTCAATTCAATCCCGGAGCAGGCGCGGGCGCGCTTTGACCTGCGCTCGACAGACTCGGAGCAGCTGGTGCGGCTGGAAGTGCAGCTGCACCGGGCAGTTGAGGATGCCGTGCTGGGCGCGAATGCCGCGGCCGAGGCGCAAGGGGTGCACGAGCATCCGCTGACGTTCGCGATCGTGTGCATCGGCAGCCGGCCGGCCGGGGCGCTGCCTGAAGGAGCACGGATCATGGGGTTGCTGCGGGCGGTCGACCGGCACCTGAACCTGCGGACTGTGTGCCGGACTGCATCGACGGACGCGAATATTCCGCTTTCGCTCGGGGTCGAGGCGATCAGCATCGGCGCGGGCGGCGATGGGGGCGGGATCCATACCAAGGGCGAGTGGTATGACGCGCGGGGGCGGGATCTGGGATTGCGGCGGGTGTTGTTGCTGCTGGTCGCGCTGGCAAGCCGATCGGAACGCGCGATGGCAGCAGATTAGTTTTCTAGAAGGCCCGGTTCCCTGCTCCCTCCTCAGCTCCGCACCCTGCGCCCTGCTACACTCCTACGCGTGAACTTCCTTTCAAGATGCTGGGTTGCTCTCGCGTTAAGCCTTACGGGTGTGGGCGCTCCTGCGCAAACTCCCCAAGCTGACACGATCTACCTACACGGTCATATCTTGACTGGGGATGGTCTAACGACGGCCGCTCCAGTGACCGCGGAGGCGCTTGCGGTCAGCGGCGGCAAGGTGCTGGCGACAGGTACGGACGCTGCTCTGCTGAGGCAATATCGCGGGCCGTCAACCACAATCGTCGATCTGCGTAGCGCCTTTGCGATGCCCGGGTTGAACGACGCGCACGTGCACCTGGCCGCGGCCGGGCACATCAAGCTGGCGGTTGATCTGACC
>CAXTMM010000159.1:3399-5882 GCA_964245415.1 uncultured Acidobacteriaceae bacterium
GACCGGGACGCCGTCGCTCGCGGAGATGCAGGCGCGGGTTGCCAGGGCTGCGGCCGCGACAGCGCCGGGTGCGTGGCTGACGGGAGGCGGTTGGGACCACACCCTGTGGGCGTCGAAAACGCTGCCTACGCGCGCCGATCTCGATGCTGTGGCCGGCGGGCATCCGGTGTTCTTTGAGCGAATCGATGGGCACATCGCGGTTGTGAATAGCGCTGCACTGAAGGCGGCGGGCATTACAGCGCAAACGGCTGATCCGCAGGGCGGCCACTTTGACCGCGATGCCCGGGAAGAGGCGACGGGCATTGTGCGCGAAGACCCGGCGATGCAGCTGGTGCGATCGCACATTCCGCCGCCGAGTGCGGCTGATCGCAGGCGCGGGTTGGAGCTGGCACTGGCCGACGCGGCTGCGCATGGGCTTACCTCGGTGCAGGACTTCTCCGAGTGGGACGATTTTCTCGTCATGCAGCAGCTGGAGCACGAGGGCAAGCTGCCGGTGCGGGTGAGCGAGTGGCTGCCCTTTGACGCGCCGCTGGCGGTGCTCGAGCGCATGCGTGCTTCGCAGCCGGCAGAGGACCGGCTACTGCGCACGGGCATGCTCAAGGGGTTTATGGATGGCTCGCTCGGATCGCGGACGGCGGCGATGCTGGCGCCGTATGCGGATGACCCGACTAACTCCGGGCTGCCGCGCTATAACCAGGCAAAGCTCGATACGATGGCGGCCGAACGCGCCGCGGCTGGTTTCCAGCTGGGCTTCCATGCGATAGGCGATCGCGCTGTCGACATGGCGCTCAACGCCTTCGCAGTAGCCGAATCGGCCACGACGCAAGCCAACGGGACCGGGCGCGCTGCACACGCGCGGGAGCCGCGCTACCGGATCGAGCACTCGCAGGTGCTCGCCCCCGGGGACGTGGCGCGCTATAAGCAGCTGGGGGTGATCGCGTCGATGCAACCCAACCACCTGCTGACGGATATGCATTGGGCGCCGGCACGGTTGGGGCCGGCGCGGACCGGGTACGCATATGCGTGGAAGGCTTTCCTTGATGCGGGGGTGCCGCTGGCCTTTGGGACGGACTATCCCGTCGAGCCGGTGACTCCATTTCGCGGTTTGTATGCCGCGGTGACCAGGCGCGATGAGGCGGACACGATGAGCTTTCATCCCGAGGCGGTGCTCACGATAGGGCAGGCTCTGTACGCGTATACGCAGGGATCGGCTTACGCGGAGTTTGCAGAAGGATGGAAGGGACGGCTGGCGCCGGGGTACGTGGCAGATTTTGTGGCGCTTGACCGGGACCTGCTGCATACCACGCCTGCGGCGTTGCTGGGCACGAAGGTGCTAGCCACGTATGTGGGGGGTAAGCTGGTGTACACGGACCCATCGCACGCAGAGGCGGCTCTCGTCCAAGGTCACTAGCGGTGGCAGGTCTGCGACACGGAGCGTTATGCCTGGCAAGTCTCTCCGCCACTTCCGGCAGAAGGCTCCAGCTGAGGAGTTTTGGCGGCGGTGAGCAAGCTGCAGGTGCAGTGCGCTTTCGCGAGGATGATCCGAATGGTTCTGTGCTGATCGAGCGGGACCTGCACTTTCCGGGGCAGATGGCGGGCCCGCTTGAGCCGTGTTAGCGGAGTTCAAAGATTAGAAAGTAGTCTTGGCCATCCGCCTTGGTAAAGTCGTAGCGGGCTACCTGCCTGAAGCCTGCAGCGTTCATCTCCTTGACCACAATCGCCTCGTCGAGGCCGTGATCGGCGCCGTTGCCATTGCGGTCGATAATGCCGAACTTTGCGCCTGGGCGCAGCGATGCTTTGACATTGCGCAGGAGCAGGCTGGTGTTGGCGATCTCGTGGTAGACCTTGAGCATGAGTACCGCATCCACGCCGGCTTTTGGCAGCTCGGGGTCGTCGGGGGTGCCTTCAATGGTATGAATGTTCGCCAAACCCTCCTCTTGCGCGCGCTGAGCTATGGCCTTGACCGACTTGGGGTTGATGTCTTCAGCAAAAACGGCGCCCTTGGCGCCGACGCGTTGCGAGGCGCGCACGGTAAACCAGCCTGAGCCGGCGCCGATGTCGGCAACTGCTTTGCCGGGCTGGATGGCGAGTAGGTCCATGACGCGGTTGATCTGGAGCCTTTTATCGCGATCCTTGTACTCGAAGATGGACAGATCGCCGCTATAAGGCGTGCTGGTGGGGTGCTGAGGCGGGATCTGAGCGAAAATCACGCTTGGCGATAGCAGAGCAAGGCCAAGCAGGAAAGTGAGCGCGCCGCGCATGCGCCGGGTTCGGTTGGTCATAGCTTGAGCATCTTCCCTTCCCTCCTTCGCAGGCAAGCGCCGTACCCGGCTGGGCGGGACCCGCTTTGATAGGCTGAAGCACTATGCGTCGCTCGACACTGGCCCACCTGCTGCTGCTTGCTGTTGTGCTGGTCTGGGGCGCGACGTTTGTGCTGATCAAGGACGCATTGGCGGATGTTTCGCCACTCCTGTTTGTACTGC
>CAXTMM010000160.1:0-5863 GCA_964245415.1 uncultured Acidobacteriaceae bacterium
GGTACAGGGTGGGTCGCGTCCGCCACTGAGCAGTGCGCCGGAGCCTTTCGAGGAGGTTAGCGGCGCGGAAGAGAGTGGCCCATCGCCGATTCCCGAGACGCCTGTCTCGATCGTCGAGCATGGGGCGGCAGGGGGGATGGCTGTTCTCCAGGCTTCGCCTGCGAGCCGGGAGCGGGACCCTGGCCGTGAGCGTGGACGGGACCGCAGCCCTCGCCGGCCGCGGGAACCGTATGCCCAGGCCTCGACCCTCGACCGACCGGCGCGTGACGCCGAGCGTTCCTCTGGTGACTCTCCGCAGACTCATGCAAATGGCGCCGCGATCGCGCCGGCCGGCACTATCGTGCTGCCCGGCGAATCGCTTTCGAAGTACGGCAGCGCCCCGGCCGACCCGAATGTTGCCCCTGTCGCTGCGACTGCGACCGTGCCGAAGACCCAGCGCCCGGTGAACTATGTCGCTCCCAAGCCATCTACGCTGATCGAGCTTGCGGGCGACTGGGATGGTGGAGCGGTGATGCCGGGCGAGACGCTCTCGCGCTATCGGGCCTCTGCACCGGCGGCTTCCGCGGCTTCTGCCGAGCCGGTTGCAGCCATCGAGTCAGAGCCGTGGCCGGCCGCGGCCTCCGCAGAGACCAGTGAGCCGAGTGCAGAGGTTGGTCTCGACCAGGTTGACGCGCCGGTCACAGCAGCGCACGAAGCGGAGCCCACTCATCATGAGGAGCTCGCTCCGACAGAGTTTGAACTAGCGCCAGAGGGGACAGGTCTGACGCATCAGGAGCAGCCCGAGCTTGAACATGCCTCGAGCGACGAGTTCACCGCGCTGGCCGAGCCTGAGATCATGGCGGCAGCTCTTACGCCAGAGGCCGAGGCGCCGGCCGCCCGCGTAGAGGAACCTGTGTACGCGCCTGAAGTGGCGCCGCGGGCGGAAGCGTCTGCTGAACCGGAGGTTCCCGAGCCAGCCGAGTACGAGCCGGAGAGCGCCTCGGCCTCCTACCGGGTGCAGCGCACCGGCCCCAGCGAGCTGCGCCTGCCTGCGCCAGAGTTCGAGACGCTCGCCGAGCCTGCAGGCCAGTTCGCCGGGTCAGAGCACGCGTCCGCGGTGCACGAGCCGGCCAGCCACCCGCATGCAGAAGTTCCGGAATTTGGCGGCAGCCTCGCCAGCGGCAGCCTCGCCAGCGGCAGCCTCGCCCCGCATGCCGACGCGTTCGCGGCCTCTGTGCGGGCAGCAGAGCCGTGGTCGAATGCCGGCCAGAGCGCGCCTCCGCTCCAGATCCTCCACGAGGATGGAAGTATCGATCTTGCCGGTGGCTTTGATTTTGAAGGCTCCGCAACATTCATCGAGCCTCGTCCTGAACCAGCCGGAGCCGCACCGTTCGAAGCACATGGTTTTGAGCTGGAAACTGCCCCGGCTGAGCCGGAGATCCAGCAGGCGCCTGCGCATCCGTCGGAATTCTCGCAACTGGTCGACCGGATGCAGGGCTTTGCGCCCGGCCATGGTCTGCTTGAGGAAGAGACGATTGATGAAGAAGAGTATGACTTTGAGCCGATCCACGCGCACGCTGATGAGAGCGACCAGGAAGATCTCGAAGAGGAGACGCTCGACCTGGCGATGGAGCCCTCGGCGCTAAGCGATGCGGTGCGCGACTTGCGCCTGAATCACCGTTTGGAGCAGGGTGAGGAGTCGATCCACCACACCCCGGAGGCTGTGTTCGTTGCCGAGGAAGAAGAAGCGGGCTTCGGTTACGAAGAAGTGGAGGAGGGAGAGGACGACTTCGAGGGAGCGGAAGATGACGAAGAGCCTGCCCAGGGTGCGCAGCCCGGCGAGCCGCAGCGCAGCGGGCGCGGCGACGGTGGCCGCGGGCGAGGACGAAGCAATGGGCGCGGCATGAGCCGCAATGGGGGCCGGCGGAACGGGCCCGGGCGCGGCGGACGTTCCGCGCAGGCCCAGGATCTGCCGATCATTTCGGAGCTGCTCAAGCAGGGCCAGGAGATCCTGGTCCAGATCGCCAAGGAGCCGATCGCGAAAAAGGGCGCGCGCATCACCTCGCATATCGCGCTTCCCGGGCGATTCCTGGTCTTTATGCCGACCGTCTCGCACGTCGGCGTCTCGCGCAAGATTGCGTCGGATGAAGAGCGCCAGCGGCTCAAGCGCATCCTGATCTCGGAGAAGGGTGAGAGCTCGGGCGGCTTTATCGTGCGCACCGCGGCTGAAGATGCGAGCGAAGAAGATTTGCGCGCCGACCTACGCTTCCTGATCTCGCTGTGGACCGAGATCAAGCAGCGCTCCGATACCGCCAAAGCCCCGGCGCTCATCTACCACGATCTCAACCTGATCGAGCGCATCCTTCGCGACCAGGTCTCATCGAACTTTTCAACTATCTGGGTCGACTCGGAAGCCGAGTACGAGCGGATCATCCGCTTCCTCTCGCGGTTCCAGCCGGGGCTGGTGCGTCGGGTCAAGCTCTACACCAAGGAGACGCCGCTGTTTGAGCACTTCGGCATCCAGGAGGAGATTTCGAAGGCGCTCAAGTCGAAGGTCTGGCTCAAATCGGGCGGCTCGATCGTCATCAACCAGACAGAAGCGCTGGTCGCAATCGACATCAACACCGGCAAGTATGTCGGCAAGACCTCGCGGCTCGAGGACACGATCGTCAAGACCAACCTCGATGCCATCCCCGAAATCGTGCGCCAGATCCGCCTGCGCGACCTGGGCGGCATCATCGTAATCGACTTTATCGACATGGACGAGCGAAAGAACCGCAACCGCGTGCTTGCCGCGCTTGAAGAAGAGCTCAAGAACGATCGCGCGCCGTCAAAAGTTCTGCAGTTCAACGACTTTGGCCTGGTTGCGATCACTCGCAAACGCGTCAAGCAGTCGCTCGAGCGCACCCTCTCTGTCACCTGCGAAACATGCACGGGCACCGGGATGGTCAAGAGCCCGATCACGGTCTGCAACGAGATCTACACCGAGATGCGCAAGATGATGAAGCACCTCGACGGCAAGGATGTGATGCTGCGCGTGCACCCTGAGGTCGTTAAGCAGCTGAAAGCAAACAGCGGCAAGTGGATCAACGAGCTCGAAGAGATGGTCACCAAGACGATTATCATCAAGAGCGACCCGGCCCTGCACCCGGAGCAGTTCGACATTCACTAAGCTGAAACGCGAGAGACAAAGCTCGCCGCTCACATGCGTGACGTGTTTACGTCATGCATGTGAGGCTCGCCGCGCAAGCGGACTTGGCGCACCGGTAAACAAATTCCTCGCTTCGCACGTCCAACTCCTCAGAACAGGGTTCATAACTCTAGTCAATGCGCGGGCTAGAGTAATTTCACGCTCGGTGTAGCGAGCGAGTCTCCGCTCCTGCAGCAATCGTGAGAGGCTCTAGGCACGCGCACGAACCCGCATACGAGGAGTCACACAGTCCATGGCATTTCCCCCTGAGACCAACCGTTCCATGCACGCTTTTTCCTTGAGGAACCGCGTTCTTGCGGGCGCAGCTGTATGCGCGCTTGCCGTGCTGCCGCTTCGCGCGCAGCAGCCGAGTTACTCAACCTTGAGCAACCACGACTTACTCCTCGGCGAAGATATTGACGGAGCCTCGATTGGCTCTTCACCGACTCCAGTGGCTAGCTCGGCGGCGCTGCCCCAGTATGGCGGCAGCAACGGTGGCTACAGCGGCTATCATGGCAGCCGCTGGGACCACGTTGCGTTTGAGATTGGTGGTGGCTTTACCGCGCCTGTCGGTAATGACGTGAACGGCGGTTTTACCACGATTGTCGGCGATGGCAACCGGTACGGAACAGATAGTTGGGGAGGCAATCTGTTTGTTGGCGCAGGCTGGGCCTTTACCAAGCGATTCACGCTGCTCGGCGAGTACCAGTACAACACTAATAAGATCCCTGGCCGCACACTCTCCGCTGTTTACACCGGCTTTGACAGTGGCAGTGGAGGCGCGCTGTCAGGAAACGACATCAGCAACATTGGCGGCAATGTGCACACCAGCACTGTGACTGCAGAACCGGTCTTCTACTATTACAACAGCGACAAGCACAAATACGCCGGGTATGTGATTGGCGGCGTCGGCTGGGCTCACAAGAGTATCAACTTCACGGCGCCAGTCGAAGAAGAGACCTACTACGGTATCTATGTTGCGAACGAGACCTTCAGCAGCTTCAGCGACAACGGGATTGCTTTTAACCTGGGTACTGGTGTCTCGTTCAAGCCCTTTGGGCAGGACTCGCGGGCAAAGTTGTTTGCCGAAGCTCGCTATACCTATGCGGGTACGCCGCGTGAGACAGCTGCTGACACGACCAACAACGTATCGCACACAGGGTCTGAGGAGTTGATTCCGGTGAGTGTGGGTCTGCGTTTCTAACTACCTGCGATGGGGCTGAGTGCGCGCGGCTCTTTGTCGCAGAGGCTAAAGCTTAGTAGCTGGTGGGCGCCCCACGTCTTGTGTTTGAGGCGTGGGGCTTTTCAATGGTTGAATTTTAGTAACAACGCCTTACCTGCCTTGCACGATCGCTTCGACCGCATCTGCGTTCTTTGGCAATGCTTCGGTTAAGTCGATCAGCTTTCCATCAGGCGAGGCGTAGAAAACATCTTCAATGCGCACGCCGAGTTTTTCTTCCGGAATGTAAATTCCTGGCTCAATCGTAAAGACTTGGCCCTTCTCGATTGGCTTCGATGAGTCGAAGGGATCGTGAACATCGATGCCGACGCCGTGGCCGATGCCGTGGATGAAGTACTTGCCCAGGGCTTCGCCGTGCAGGTCTTTGCCATGGGCATTCATGTAATTCCATGCAATGGTGTCGAGCGAGTCAGGGTAGGTGTGGTTAGGATCGTTGATGCGCGACTTACCCGGGACGAAGGCGTCCATGGCGGCTTTTTGCGCGCCCAGAACTATGTCGTAGACCTCGCGCTGGCGTGGGCTGAAATGTCCGCTCACCGGGATCGTGCGCGTGATGTCGGAGGCGTACATGGAGTACTCGCCGGCTGCGTCGACGACGACCACGTCGCCTGATTGCATTGTGTCGGCGTCTTCCATGTAGTGCAGTTCGGTTGAGTGAATGCCGGAGCCGACGATCGAAGGGTAAGATGGGCGCTCGCAGCCATGTGCGAGCAGCGCGGCGTAGATGATTCCTTCGACGGTGCGCTCTTTTTGTCCGGGGTGGATGGAGCGCATCATCGCGTACTGGGCTTGGACGGAGGCGTCGGAGGCCTTGTGCATGAGCGCGATCTCGCCCGGGTCCTTGACCTGGCGCAGTTCGTCCGTGCGCGCGCTTACGTCGTAGATGGTGAGTGCGTCGGCGCTGCCGATGGTGGTTGCCATGAGCATGGCGAGCGCCTTGGTTGGCGCGGAGGATTCTTCTCCCCAGAGGTAGGTGCGGCGGTTGGCGGCGTAGAGCGGGCTGAGTTCCGAGGCCAGTGCGGAGAGTGGCGCGACGTTGTCGACGCCGGCCTTCTCGGTAGCGCCAGGTGTGGCTGCGTCGAGCTTGACGCCGGTGTAAAGCTCCATGCGCAGGTTGCGCGTGGGCAGCAGGAGTACTTCGCGATAGGGGCGTGCCGGGTGGCCGGGGGTGGCGGGAACAGGTGCTTCGACGACTAATGCCGCGCCGGGTTCGTTCCAGCCGGTCAGGTAGTAGAAGTCTTCATCCTGGCGGTAGTCCTGGTACTCGATGGATGGCTCTTCGTTCGCGAAGAGTACGGCTACGCCGCCGTTGAGTTTGTCGGCGAGGGCTACGCGGCGGGCGTGGTAGATGGCGGTGGGTTGGCGGTCTAGGGCAGAGGCGTACGTGGTACAGAACAGCAGGTAAATACTAAGCAGAGGCCAAGCTTGTCTCATGCGAGCAGTTTACCAACGAC
>CAXTMM010000161.1:0-5829 GCA_964245415.1 uncultured Acidobacteriaceae bacterium
CTCTTGCTTCCGGCTGCGTCGTCGGACCGAAATACCATGCCCCGCTCGCTCCCGCGCCCACCGCGCCCAACTACAAGGAGGCGCGCCTGCCCGGCAGCCCTGCTGCCCCAGCCAACCCCAACGCCGTCGTCTCGCCCTCGCCTACTGACAGCACCTGGAAGGTCGCCCAGCCGAGCGATGCCATGCTGCGCGGCAAGTGGTGGACCGTCTTCAACGACGCAGAGCTCAATAGCCTCGAAGACCAGCTCGACATTAACAACCAGAACATCAAGCAGTACTTCGAGAACTTCCTCGCTGCCCGCGCACTCATCCGCGAAGCCCGCTCGCAGTTCTATCCCACTGTCTCCGTCGGCCCCTCGTTCAATCGTTCACGTTCGTCAGCCAACCTCAGCAATACCGTCGGCACCATCGGCTCGACCACCGGCACCGGGGGCACGACGACAACCAGCACCGCGACCGCAACCGGCCGGCAGAGCACCATCTGGGAGGCGCCGCTTGATATCAGCTGGGAGCCTGACCTCTGGGGCCGCATCCGCAACCAGGTCCGCTCCGACCAGTACGCCGCCCAGGTAAGCGCCGCCGATCTCGAGAACGAAAAGCTGACCGAGGAAGCCACGCTAGCCCAGACCTTCTTTGAGATCCGCGGCGAAGACGCCCTGCAGCAGGTCCTGAACGATGTCGTCAAGGCCGATCAGAGCTCCTACGACCTGACCAAGGTCCAATACGAGACCGGCATCGCCAACCAGATCTCCGTTGTCCAGGCCGAAACAACTCTGCGCAGCGCCGAAGCTGCTGCAATCAACGTAGGCGTCGCCCGCGCCCAGTACGAGCACGCCATTGCGCTGCTCATCGGCAAGCCTGCTTCAGACTTCACCATGCCGGTCCGCGCCGTCACCACCGCCCCCCCACCGCTGCCAGTAGGTGTGCCCTCGCAACTCCTCGAACGCCGCCCCGACATCGCCGCAGCCGAGCGTACCATGGCCCAGGCCAACGCCATCATTGGAGTCGAGACCGCCGCCTACTATCCCTCGCTCACCTTGAGCGCCACCGGCGGCTTCGAGAGCTCAACCTTCAAGCACTGGTTCGATTGGTCGAGCCGCCTCTGGTCCATCGGTCCGTCCGTCTCCGAGACCGTCTACGACGCCGGTCTTCGCCGCGCCACCATCCAGCAGTACACCGCGACTTACAACGCTGACGTCGCCGGCTACCGCCAGACCGTGCTCACAGCCTTCCAGCAAGTCGAGGACTACCTCGCCGAGGTACGCATCCTCTCGCAGCAGATCGAGCGGCAACGCCAGGCGACCGAAGCCGCCCAGACCTACGCCAATCTCGAGAGCGATCGCTACCGAACCGGCCTCGACCCATTCGTCGATGTGATGATCGCCCAAACAACCCTGCTCGGCGACCAGCAATCGCTCGTTAGCCTCCAGATTCAGCAGATGACCTCTGCCGTAAGCCTTGTCGAAGCGCTAGGTGGCGGCTGGGACCATACCGACCTCCCCACCCCAAAGCAGGTAAGCGTCAACCTCACCAAGCCGGAGACTACCAAGGTCCCGTAGAGGCATAACCGTCTGCGCGGCTGGCGGCCACTTCGTGACATGTCTACCCGCCTGCGGCGCAAAAGCTAACGGCCCCCACAAGAAGTACGTGGGGGCCGTTAGCTTTTGGAGCGCGAAGCGCGTCAGCCTGCATGGCAGATGCCGCCAGCCGCGCAGGCGGTTTTGCCTCTACGGCAGGTAGTAGCGGATGTTGGTCTCGATCACGTTGTCGATCGCTTTCGGCGACGTACCCGTGCTCCCTGACCAGAGCGCACGCTCCACCCAGCTGTACTGGATACCCTGGCGGAAGCGTCCGGCAGCACCCTTGTAGAAATAGTAGTCGTACCCGACCGTGCCCTCGGTCACGTCCTTGTTCGAGCCGCCGCAGTTGGCCGGCGACCCCGGCACATAGCCGACAGGAGCAAACGTACCCGCCGCGGTGCCTGGGGCGACTTCGGTATAGCAGCCCGTGTCGTTTGAGCGGCGCAGACCGTAGCCCTCGGTGCCATTGCCGTAGCTGAAGATCCGGCGGCCGGCTCCTTCGACACCCCAGTCCGCGTACATGTCGAACCGTGGTGTCACGTGAGCCACTGCCTCGCCAAGTGCCGAGAAACCATGTAGCAGGGCTAGCTGTCCGTCCGGCCTCAACGTGGTATCCGGCAGCTGGGCTGAGCTGTAGCGACCGATGCCATCGCCATAAAGACCATGCAGGGCGAGCTCAAGCTTCTTGTGAAGGACCGGGATCCGCCCCCCTCCACCGGCGCCGCCGCCTACGGTCGTGTCGTTGTAGTTGGCAATGCCGCTGGCAGCGCCTGGATAGACGCGATTGCGGAAGAACCGGGTGACACCGAAGAGCTCGAAATGACCGAAGCTGGGCTCAAAGGCGACCTTGGCGATCAGGTCCGGCGCCAGGTTGTAGGAGTAAGCAGCACTCAGGTTGTAGAGCCCTCCGTTGGTCCCGGCGGCTCCCGCCACATAGTTCGTCGGACAGCCGACCGCGGTTGTCGTCGTAACCCCACCGGTTGTGGTCGAGGTTGTCGCCGTGCTCACGCAGCTGGGAGTCAGCAACTGTGCCTGTTCCGCCGAAACACCTAGCCAGACCTTCTCGCCAAAGTCCTTGGTGATGCGGAAGCCAGGCTGGCGCGCCCAGACAAAGCCGACGTTATAGTTCGGGTCGATGGTGTCGGGAAGAATCTCCGTCTTGTTATCGAGCCCGTGGCGGGTCTCGGTAGCGAGGGTCCACTGCTGCCCACCGGTGAAAGTCCACCCACTCTTCAACGCCGCCTGCGCCCATAGCTGACGCTCCCGCATGACGTAGCTGTTCGACTGGTTGTTGTTTGAGGTAATCCCGGTGCCAAGCCAGTCCAGCTCGTAGTAGGCAGTCAGGGTTGCAGACGGGATCTTGCCGGAAAAGGTGAGCGCCAGGCGCGACTGCCGGCCGGTGTCGTAGAACTCGCTGAGATTGCCTGCGTCGGCGCCCTTGAAGGGAATACCCGTAAACGGCGTCGGAATATCTGAACCTGTCGCCCTGGTCCGATCGACCGTCGCAAATTCGATGAAGGAGTTCGTGAGCGACAGTCCCACGCCCTTGAAGTGGATCTGGTCCGGGTTGTCGATCGCCTTCTTGGTCGCGGCCTGGTCTGCCTGCATGGTACTGGCCAGCGACTGCGAGTTGGAGGTCAGGTCCGTGACCGCGCTCTGCAGGGTCGCGACCGATTGCGTGTTCTGCGCAGTCGCTGCCTGCTGCCCGGCCAGCGCGTCAGTAGCCTGCTGTACGGCCTGCTGTACCTGCTGCTGGGTCTGGCTCAACTGCGCCTGGCTTGCCGCCAGCTGCTGCTGCAGCGTATCGATCTGCGACTTCTGCGTCTGCTGCTGCGCAGCCATCTGCTCGCGCAGCTCCTCTATCTGGCGCTCAACCGTCGGTTTCTTCGCCTTGGTAACCGGAACGCGTCTGCTCTTCTTTGTCGCCGCCGCTGCCATAGCCGGCGTATTTACCGTCGCTGTCGTCTGTGCATGGGCGGCCACCGCCGTTGCCAGTGTCAGACTTGCCAGCGCTCTAAGATTCATTTTCATTAGGCCTCTCTGTTGTTTGCCCGGTTCCCGTCTACCTTGGGTCCAGCCGTCAACAGGCGCAAAACGCTACGCGTGCAAAAGGCCAGAAACACACGCGGTTGAGCTCCGTGCGCCTTTAGAGTGGCATCGAATTGTTACAGTGGGGCTACAGTCAGGCAACAGCCGGTTGAATTTCATGCCGTTGGCAAGCAATCGAACGCCCGCCTACAATCCTCAGTTTTCATGCCTTGGGTCGCGGTACGCAGCTCCAACCCGGTTGCACGATGCCTCTGCGGGTGCCCCAGGTCTCGCGTTTGTGACTTGGCCTCCGCACTCAAGGTCGGCTCGCTCCACCAGACTCATGCCCCGCGCTGAGCAGGTTAGCCAGCAGTCGATATGCCCCGGGAACCCCTTCGGGCAGCTGCCGGTAGAGCGCATAAGCCACATAGATGTACCGTCCCCGCCCATATGCCGCTGACAGCAACCCGCCACGCTGCGGATCCTGTCCCGGGTCCGCGGTCTCCGTCAGCGCCGTGTACCGCGAATCAAAATGCGCAGCAAACCCATGGCCACGCTCCTCCAGCCACCCGGCAAAGTCAGCCTCGGTCATCCTGTTTGGAAAGGTAAGCAGCGGGTCACCCGGCGCCAGCAGCCGCACCAGCGCTCCCTCATCGACCACCCGCTCCGACGCTTCGCCTGGATTGGCGCCCAGGGTCAGAGGGTAAGGTCCGTAGTTATGATCAAACTCCGGCCCCTGATACTGAACCACCAGCGTTCCACCCGCCTTTCCCCACGCCAGCAGCCGCGTGTTCGCCCGGGCGAGCGCAGGCTGAGCCGTGTAGGTGCGCACTCCCAGCAGAATCGTGTCATAGTGGCTCAGGTCGCCCGTAAGCAGCTCCCCGGCACCAATCAAGTGTGTCGCAAGCCCAAGCTGCGCGATTGCCTGCGGAACCTCGTCGCCCGTCCCCATCACGTAGCCAACCCGCACCCCGGGCGCTACCCGCACATCGACCGCCCGCACCGTAAGCGAAGCCGCACGGTACAGGTTGCGGCCGCACACCCTCGTAGCCCACCGTCTCCAACCCGCGCGTAAACACAGAATTCCCGCTCGCAACCGAAGCCGTCACAACGCTGCTCGCCGAGCCTCCCGCCGCCGGCGTCATCACAAACCGCTGCGCCTGCTGCTCCCCCGCAGCGAGAGTCAGCTGCACAGACGCAGGCTCGGCACTCCAGCCAGCCGGCAGCTTGAGCGTAAGTGTGCCGTCAGCATTGCCACTTTGCTCATTGGTAACCGTGACTGTGACAGGCAGCGTCTTTTCACCCGGAGGCAGCACCATTACGCTATCTGACAGCCTTACAGACAGCTGCGGCGTCACCACCAGCGGCTCATACAGAATGCCGATGCCATGCACGCGATGCGCCGTCTGCACCACCTGGCCCACCCGCAGCGGCACCCCGCCATAGTCGAACTCCGCCCAGCCGCTCACCGGGTAAGGCGCAAACGACGCTCCCAGTAGCGCCGGATCATGCACCGTGTAGACTGCCTGGCTGATCGAGGCCCGGCTGAAGTACGGCTCGGTCGCCGTCGCATCATGCGGCACCTCCAGCCGAAAAACCGCCTCCCCCACCTCGCTCATCGCCTTATCCAGTCCCGGCGACTCGACCCGGCTCACCACCCATCGCTCCTGCTCCGGCGTAGTCAGCCATGTGCGGCTCAACTGCACCGGCCTGCCCGCGCCCCAACCCCCCGCCGCTGTCACATGCAGCCGTACATCGAAGCTCGACCCAGGCGTCACATGCGTCGCGGTCTGCGCAGGCGAAAGCGTCAAAACTCGCGGCTCAGTCCCGCTCGCCTCGCTCCTCGGCGTCGTCGTCACCAGCGCATGCACTTGCAACCCCAGCGCCTCCACCAGCGCCGTGTTGAACTGCACCAGCTTGATCCCAAGCTCATGGTCCAGGTTCGCCTTGTCATCGGCACTAAGACCGCTGGCATCGACCGCGCCCATCAGCGCCTTGGTCTTCACATACCCATCGCGCAAATCCGGCGCAATCTTCGCCGGAGCAGCCGGCGTATATCCCCAGAAAGCGTGCGTGACGCTGCGGTCAATCTCCCGCAATCCCGCCTTCAAAAATGCCGTATCGCCATGCGCCAGCGAGGCCAGCCCCACCAGCGTCGTATCGATACCCGAGAAGAACAAAACATTTGTATCAGCCGCCGGCACTTTCACCACAGATCCGT
>CAXTMM010000162.1:0-4752 GCA_964245415.1 uncultured Acidobacteriaceae bacterium
CGTTGTCAAGGAAATCCTCGAGCAGGTAGACCGCGTCGTTGAGCATGTAGGTGTCGTCGGCGCCAACATACACGTGCAGCTTGCCGTCGAGCTTCGGCTGGAGCTGGGGCCACTCGCGCTGAAGCTTCGCGCTCAGGTCGTAGTGGTCGTGCCAGTACTGGGCGACATGGTGGTCGATCTCGCCAGTCTGCTTGTCGAAGATGCGCGCGGGGTAGCCGTCGGGGCCGATGGGTGAGAAGACAGCCTGCCAGATGTCGTACTGCTCGCCGGAGCGGCCATGATCCCCGAGCGCGGCCTCGTACTGGTTGACGCCGCGCTGGGTGATGGTGGTGTGGCCGAGATAGTCGCGCATGGAGGGCTGCTCGATCTGCTTGTTTGCGCCGGTGTTGTAGTAGGCGTTTGCGTCCTTGTAGAGATCAATGTTGGTGTAGGCGTGGAAGTCGACCGGATCGGGGCAGGCGATGAAGGCGCCGTTGTAGTGGTCGGGATAGAAAACCTGCGCAGCAATGGCTTCCCAGCCGCCGGTGGAGCCGCCGTAGAGGAAGCGCGCCCATCCCTGGCCGATGGCATGAAAGCGCTTTTCGACCGCCGGAACAAGCTCGGTTTCGATGGCCTCGCCGTAGGGACCAAGGTTAGCGGAGTCAACAGCGTAGCTGTCGTCGTAAAAGGGATTCGCGGTCTGGATTTTCACGACAAGGAAGCGCGGGTAATCTTTCGCAGTCCAGGTCTGATAGAAGTTGTAAGCTTCCTGCTGCTGGATGCGGTTGTAGCCGGCGAGATGGAAGCGCTCGGAGTAGTCGGGCTTGAGGTTAGGGTCAGGCGGTGTCGAACGAAACTCCGCGAAACCGTCGTTGAAGTGGTCTTCAAAGAGCATGAGCGGGAAGCGTGCTTCGGGGTGCTGGTCGAAACCGGCGGGGACGAGCACGGTGGCGGAGAGAAAAACAGGGCGTCCCCAAAACTTTGTCAGCGGCGCGGACTGAATGCGGATGCGGCGGATAAACTCGCTCTCGGGTATGGGCGCGATGGGTGGGATGACTTCGGTGAGGGTCACGTCAACGTCATGCTGCGGCCTGCCGTTGCTGCCGATCGTGATGGTAAAGGGTTTACTGTAGAGGTTTCCGGGGGCGAGATTCCAATGCTGGCCTTCGCCGCGGTCGGGCGCGAGCTTGAGCGTGCGCCCGTCAGCCATGTGGAAGGTCTCATAGAGGTTAAGCACGACCTGCACGGTGTAGGCGCCGGCGGGGAGCTCGCTGAGGTGCAGGTGCGGGTAGCCGGCGGCGGTGTCGTCGATGGTGACGGTTGTGCCTGGCTGGGCGCCGTCGAGGGTGAGGGCGAAGACGTTCTGCGAGCGTGGCGTGTCGTCAATCTGCATGCGGGGTTCGGCGGATGGGTCGTTGGAGAGGAGAAGCAGAAGGCGGCCGTCGAGCGGCGCTGGCTTCGCGGCGCGTTCGCCGCCGCTCCGCAGAGGGCGTGCATCGGCGGGCAGGTGAACGCGGAAGCTTTGTGCCTGCATGGCGGCTCCAAGGCAGCATCCGTAGAGTGCGGCCATTACGGCGGCCAGGCGAAACAGGCGCGGAGAGCAGGCAGGCTTCAGCATGTCGCGAGTATAACGGCGTACAGCGCAACGCGGTCGTCAGTCTAGTGCGAAGACGAGGATGGATAATGGGAAAACGCGTAGAAGTGGTCCATGGCGCCGCCGCCTTTACCCATCGGGATGGCTGCGCGGAGGGCGACGGCGACGTAGTGCTTGGCGGCTGAGGCGGCTTCGACGAGGCTCTGCCCTTTAACCAAGCCGCAGAGCAAAGCGGAGGAGTAGCCGCAGCCGGTGCCATGGGTTGCGCGGGTGTGGACCCATTCACCGCGTAGCCAGACCGGCGGGCAGCCGGGAGCGAGTACGTAGTCGTCGGGTTGGGGAAGATGGCCGCCGGTCGCGATGATGCCTAGGCTGGGAAACTGGCTGGCGAGCAGGACTGAGGCTTCCGCGGTGGATGCATGAAGCAACGGAGTGTCGGTTGGCTTGCCTCCGGTCAGGAGCAGCAGCTCGTCAAGATTGGGGGTAACGCAGCTGACACGGGGCAGCAGGCGCGTGCGCAGGCGGTCGATGGCTGCGGGGTCGAGCAATGGGTGACCTGAAGTAGAGCAGAGTACAGGGTCGAGGACTACGGGGATCCGGCTCGCTGCCAGGTCAGGCCTGCTGAGGAACTCGGCGACTGCGTCTACGTTTGCCGCTGTTGCGAGCATGCCGATCTTGACGCCGTCGAGGGGCAGGTCTTCGGCCAGGCAGGCGAGCGTGTCGGCAAGCAGGGTGGCGCTGACCGGCTCGACACGACGGACGCCGGCGGTGGATTGCACGGTAAGGGCGGTGGCGGCGGCGACGCCGTAGAGGCCGTGGGCGGTGAAGACTTTTAGATCAGCAGTAAGGGCGGCGCCGCTCGATGGGTCGAGGCCGGCGAGGGAGAGGGCCACGATTCGGCGTGTAGGTGTGGCTTTTGTCTGCTCGGGGCTTCCTATATCGGTACCGGGGACTGCTTTAGTAGCCATGGTGGGTTGGGACGCCTCTTACCAGCGATGGTAAGCGCTGGTAAGTTCGATGAGTTTGCTGGACCCTGATATGTACGCGTCAAGTGTCGCATCGTGGTATCACAATGATGCCCTCGAGGCAACCATGGACGCTTCTAAATACCTCGTTCGATTTGACTTAGCCATCTCCGTATGTACAATTCATGGAGGAGACATATGATCAAATCCCTGCTCATGATGAAAACCCGCCGGCGGCGCATCTCCACCTACGCCGGATTGCTTGTTGTCTCGGCTATCGGCATCTCGGGAGCGAACGTTGCTCACCCGGCCAGCGTGGCCGCTCAGTCTGGCCAGCAGCCCCAGCGACACTGGTACCAGATTGGGCGTGCCTCATGGTACGGTGGCTCTTTCCAGGGACGAGCGACAGCGAGCGGCGAGAACTACAACATGACCGACCTGACCTGCGCGCATCGGAGCCTGCCAATTGGAACCCTGATCCGGGTGACCAACCTGGGCAATCATAAGTCGGTCGTGGTACGCGTGAATGACCGCGGGCCCATGCTGGCCAGCCGGGTAGTAGATTTGTCCTATGCCGCGGCCCACTTTCTGGCGTTTGACGGGACGGCGAAGGTTCGACTTGAGGTTCTGCGCGAGGCTACTACGCTGGCCGAGATGCAATACCCGATCGCCGACGGCGTCAGCCGCTAACTTCCCTTCATTATGGCTGCACAATAATAGCTGAACGGGGGTTCAGCTACACTGTCCGGTGATGAGCGATCATCTCTCCTCCCTCGTAGTGGCGCCCAAGGCTGATGGCTTCGAGCCGCGCGAACGGTTGATCCTCGCCCTTGACTTCGCTTCCGCAATCCGGTCGCTTGCTCTCCTTGAAGAGTTGCGGCAGCGATGCGCCGAGCCTCCGGTGTGGGTTAAGGTGGGCCTTGAGCTTTTTCTTGCGGAAGGCTCGCGGCTGGTCGACACTTTGCGTGGGCTGGGCTACTCGATCTTCCTCGACCTAAAACTGCATGACATTCCTAACACCGTAGGCGGGGCTATACGCGCGCTTGCTGCGCTCGATGTAGACCTGCTCACCGTGCACGCGGCCGGTGGCCCGGCGATGCTGCGAGCGGCTGTCGAGGCTGCTGCAGATCTAGCCCGGCCGCCGCACCTGCTCGCGGTCACGGTGCTGACGAGCATGGATGAGCGGGAACTGGCTGCGATCGGCGTCAGTACACCTCCCCGGGAGCAGGTGCTGAGGCTGGCGCGAGAAAGCTGGCAGGCAGGTATCCGAGGCCTGGTGGCGAGTCCGCTTGAGGCAGGAATGCTACGCGAGGAACTCGGGACTGGCCTGCATCTTGTCACTCCCGGCATCCGTCCGGCGGCCAGTCATGGACGGGACGATCAACAGCGGGTAGCGACGCCGGCCACTGCGCTTCGCTCGGGAGCGAGCCAGCTGGTAGTAGGGCGGCCGATTACCCGTTCCGCTGATCCGGCAGCGGCTTACGATGCCATGCTGGCCGAGATCGCGACGAACGTTGACCATAGAAAAGCCCAGCTGGAGGGCTGAGCTTCTCGAGCTATGTGCGCATTATCGTCAACTGGTAATTACAGTTTCTCGTGAAACTCGCATGCGGAGCAGGAGATATACACGCCGCCCGGTGTGCCACGCTCGCGATCCTTGACTCGCTTGACGATCCGAGTCGGCTTGCTGCACTTGGGACAGTCAGTGCTCTTGGTCGTGTCCATTACTTTCTTGCGATCAGCTGTCTTGGCGATCTTGGCCATGTAGAAAACTTGCTCCTGTACTGACGGAAAATTGCTGAGGCTCTCACCTTGCGGGGACGCACACCGCGACTAACGTCTTCGTTATCGTGCCGGGACGATTCGAGATGCAAGTCGGACGCTGAACTGAGTTTACTACAGGCGCGGTCTACCTCCTCTCGCGTTTATCTCCCCTATGAAGTAGGCGCCTTGGGCGTTGGGAACTGGACCGGCCCCGAGCTTGCGCCACCGCTTTTGTCCGCCGGCAGCGTTTCGCCGGGCTTGCGCAGGCTGGGCGGCGCGGGATTAGCATTCTGTTGCTCGCGGTCGCTGGCCGTCTGGTCTCCGAGCTTGATCTGGTGCTCGTCGTTGCTGGCTACTTGCGTCGACCAGAAGTCGCCAACCTCGTTGGTGGCGCGCACCCGGGGCGACTCGCCTACGTCGGCGTCGGCTTCGGCCCAGTTCTTGCCGACC
>CAXTMM010000162.1:4762-5825 GCA_964245415.1 uncultured Acidobacteriaceae bacterium
CGGCGTCGGCGATGCGAATGACGCGATCATGGTTCAAGCGGACGAACTGCACGTGCTCAGGTGGCGCACCGTAGATCCACTCCTCAAACGGCATTTGTCCCTCGCGCTCACGCATCTTCTGCTGCGGCTGGCCAACCGCATGCAGCACCATCTCGCTACTCATGCCGACCAGCACGTGGTGCTCAAGCACAGCCTTGCGCAGAAAAGGCGGCAGCGTTTGCGTGTAGGCTTCCACCGGCGACTTGACCTTGAAGCCAATCACTGGATCGATGAGCGCCTTGACTTCAGGTCCGGTCAGGTCGGGGACGCCATGCTCAAAGACCAGCGTCAGCCGCGATCCGACCGGCTCTCCGTCGTCGCGGGCAACAGGCGCGACCATGCCACCGGCTCCTATTTCAAGGTGGCGCAGGTACTTGTGCTTGTGGTCGGGGCCGCCGTTGACCTCGATGACCAGGCGGTTGGGTTTGAACTGGATCAGGGTGATCATGACGCGGTCGCCAGGTTTCGCAGCAACGCCTTTGTCGTTCAGCTCCTTGACGTAGGCGGCAGCGCTGGGCTCGAGCGGACCATTGGCGTGCAGCGTGAGGCCTTTGCTGGCTAGCGGCAGCGGCCGCATGGCGAATCCCTGCTCGGACTGGAGGGCACGCTCAAGCTCCAGCCGCGTGCGCTCGCTTGCCGGCCTGGTGGGCAGCGTGACGTCAGTTGGGGTGAAGTTGAGAAAGCGTCCTTCATACTGCTCAGTGGTGACGACGAACACCTGGGCACGAGCCGCCTGCGTAAGCAGGACAGCTATAAGGAAAAGCGGAATACACCAGCGGAAGGTCATGGGGAAACACCTGTCCGCGGCGACACCCAGAGGCCAGCAGACGCTACCAGCATGAAGCCCTGATGCGCGATTTGCAAGTTACTCGTGCGGTTTCTTTTTGGCAGGGTAGCGGAGAGGATCGGGTGAGAGAGTTTGGATTCGAACTAGATGCCTGGGCGGCAGCTGGATCAGGAAGCTCCTGGCCCCTCTTCAATGGGCGGGTGGGGCGGCAGAGGCATGGGAGGCACAGGCGTAAGT
>CAXTMM010000163.1:0-5653 GCA_964245415.1 uncultured Acidobacteriaceae bacterium
GATTCCAGGCGCAACGCTGAAGCTGGTCAGCATGGCCCAGCGGACGGTCTATCAAGTCGCGTCCGACAGGCAAGGACTTTACTCCTTCCCCAATCTTCCTGTCGGCCGCTACGATCTCACGATCGCAACTACGGGCTTCACTCCACAGAGGAAAACAGATCTCGCGGTCGACACAGCTTCAGCCATTCGCTTGGATGTGAGCCTGGCCGTCGGTTCCGATACTGACACTGTGACAGTTACCAGTGAAGCCGGCATCGAGGTTGAGACCACCGCGACCAACCTCGGTGAAGTCGTGTCGGGATCGCAGATGACGGCGCTTCCGTTGAATGGCCGCAGCTACACGGACCTGTTGGCGATTCAGCCGGGCGTGGCGCCCATCTCGACCCTGCTGCCCAGCTCCGTCATCATGGCGGGCGTGACGGGGAGCATCGATCCATCGGGCGACCTCAATCCCGGCAACCTGTCCATCAACGGGCAGCGCGAGTCCTCAAACGGCTTCCTGGTCAATGGAATTGATGTGCAGGAGCACATGAATGGCGGCACTTCGATCATTCCCGACCTGGATTCGATCGAGCAGTTTCGTGTCCTGACGACAAACTTCGATCCGGAGTACGGCAACTACAACGGCGGCATCGTCGCTGTTATCAGCAGATCGGGAACCAGCCAGTTTCACGGCAGAGCGTTCGAGTTTTTCCGCAACACCATTCTCGATGCGCGGGGCTACTTTGATCCTGCCCGCTCGGATTTCAAGCAGAACCAGTTTGGAGGAGCGATTGGCGGACCGATCAAGCGCGATGCGCTCTTCTTCTTTACCGATTACCAGGGATCGCGCACGACCCAGGGTATCTCGACGGGAAATATCTCAGTGCCCACAGCAGCGCAGCGCAGTGGCGACTTTCTTGATCCCGGCACACAGATGAGCGCGCTTACCGGCAAAGTCAGCGGTCCCTACCTGGCGTCGCTGCTGACCCGGGAGCTTGGGCGTACGGTCACTTCGACGGAAGCTTATTCTGCCGTCTTCCCGGACGGCATCATTCCACAAAACGCGTGGTCGACGCCGGCAAAGAACCTGCTGCCCTACATCCCGTCTCCCAACACCAGTGAAAGTCAGTTCGCAACGTCGGCGTTTGCGCAGAGGGTGCGGGATGACAAGGGATCGGCACGCATCGATCTCAATAGCAGGCTCGGTCAGGTATCCGGCTATTACTTCCTGGACGACTATCGGCTGGATAATCCGTACCCAGGGTCGGTTGCAGGAGCGAGCATCCCCGGCTTCGATGCGCTGACGATCGGACGAGCCCAGGTTTTCTCTATCGGCGGTACAAAGGTTATCGGGGCAGATACAGTCAATGAGTTTCATGCGGGCTATCTCCGCAACGCAAATATTATCGGCCAACCCAAGGGCGGCCTCGGCGTAAGTCTTGTCTCGCAGGGCTTCGCGTCAGCGGCCAACTCCGGCATCTACGTGCAGGCGCCCCAATTTGAAGGTGTGGAGAACATTACCTTTCCGACCTTTGTCATGGGTGTCCCAATCACCAATATGACCCAGGTGAACAACACCTGGTATCTAAGCAATGAAATCTCTCGAGTGGTGGGTTCGCACACGTTGAAGTTCGGTGGCCAGTTCCATGCTGACCAGGTGAATACCCATCCGAATGCCACTTTTAATGGAACCTTCAACGTTGATGGCACGGAGACCGGAAACCCGTACGCGGATTTTCTGCTGGGCACGGCGAGCAATTTCACGCAATCCTCGGGCCAGCCGTTTTATCTGCGGAATCGCTACTTCGGCCTCTACGTGCAGGACAGTTGGCGTGCGCGAAATGATGTGACGATCAATGTCGGCCTGCGCTGGGACCTGATTGAGCCATGGTCTGAGAAGTTCAATCAGATCGAGACCTACATCCCGGGAGCACAGTCCAGGCTTTACCCCGGAGCGCCGCCGGGTCTCGTCGTAGCCGGGGATCCCGGCGTCCCAAGGACAATCGCGCCAAACGACGATAAGAACTTTGCACCAAGGATCGGCCTCGCTTACTCGCCTCGCTTTGAACAGGGACTCTGGAGCAAAATCTTCGGCAGCAACGGACAGAGCAGTATTCGAGCAAGCTACGGCCTCTTCTATACCGCGTTTCAAGGCCTGTCTGCCGGCATCATGTATGCGGTTCCTCCGTTTGGTTATAACTATCTCAGCCCTGGGCCTCCATTGCTGGCGCAGCCCTTTATTACGGCTGCAACAGGAGTCAACAACGGACAGCGGTTTCCATTTCCCTTTCCGCCGCACAGTGTCTCGGCTTCGCATCCTGACACCTCTATCACCTGGGCCAACTTCCTGCCCCTCGCAGCCGACCCGTTCTTCAACCACAACAATCGCCCGGCTTACACGAGCAACTACATGCTCTCGATCCAGCGGCAAATCACAAGAGACACTCTGCTCACGGTGAGCTACGTGGGAAACCAGGGGCATCGCCTTCTTGCCCTTGTCTCGGCTAACCCGGCCCACCCTGCTCTCTGCCTGAGTCTGCCCGGCTGCGGCCCTTTCGGCGAGGATTCGGCCTATACCAGCAGCAGCGGACAAATGGTCCAGGGAACCCGCGTTGGCCAGGGGCCGGACTATGGAGAAAATACCTCCGACAGCTCTATCGCTCATTCAAATTACAACGCTCTTGAAACCACTCTCCGATATCTGCACCACGGATCGGAGTTTCTGCTGAGCTACACCTACGCGAAATCGATCGACCAGGGATCCAATCTCGGGGAGCAGCTTAACTTCATCGATCCAGACCAGAGTCGTGCGATCTCAGCGTGGGATATCAAGCACGCTTTTGTCGCGAGTTATACGCTGGCATTGCCGGTGGCAGAGCTGTTCGGCAGGGACAATCGCCTCACCGGGCAGTGGAGTCTTTCCGGCACAACCCGCTTTACAACCGGCTTTCCGGTGACGCTGTTTGATAACTCCGATAAGTCGCTGCTTGGCACACTTGGCAATGGAGCCAACAATTACCTGCTCGACACCCCGCAATACCTTCCCGGTTCGCTCAAGATCAATACAGATGGGCGCAATGGTCGACCGGCTTTCAATACCGCCCTTTTTCCTGAAGAAAGTCTTGGTCAGCTCGGAAACGCGAGGCGGCGAAACTTTTACGGGCCCGGTATTGAAAACTTTGATATGACGTTGCAAAAAGATTTGCGCTTATCGGAAGCAAGATCACTGCAGATCCGCGCTGAGGCGTTCAACGTCTTCAATCATGCGCAGTTCTACGGTCCTGCATCGGTGGATGGGCAGAGAGAAGATCCCAGCTTCGGCATGATAGAAAGTGCAGCGGCTCCTCGTCTTGTACAACTCGCAGCAAAGTTTTCGTTCTAAAGCACTAGCTCCCGGCACCGGATCTGGACACAATTCAGAGCTTTCACGCACTTTTAACTGGCACAGATGGGTTAGGCTGTATCAAGCTGGAAGAGAGCAAAATCGATTGAACAACCCGCCTGCTCAAACACCGCGGCGCCTGGGATCTCCAGCCTGCTACTGCCGCCCAAGATCACAAGGAAGAGTTGGATTGCAAGGAAGAATCTACACGCATCGCGCTGATGGGCTTTCTCCGCTGTGTCCGGGCATGAGCCCGGCGCACACTCTAGACACGCTTAGGCGCGCCCGGGGTGACATCTCGAAACGTGAAGTCTGTGGTTAGTGTCCTCGGTCGTATGTTGTTGTTAACCGGCAGCATTCTTTTCGCATCTGGATTGGCAAAGGCCCAGGAGGGCGCTCCCGCCCATGTGCCGGATGAGCAGCCCAGCTTAATGAAGCTGCTGGCAGACAAAGGCAAGCACAACATTATGGATGAGCGCTGGAACGCCTACGGGCAGTTCACCTACATCTATGCCTGGAAGCAGGCGTTCTCCGCCGCTTACACCAATGCCAATGGCAGCATCAACTCCCTTCTTCCCACGCCCGAGCAGAGCTTTACAGGCTCTGCGACCCTTTACCTCGGTGCGCGTCCGTGGAAGAACGGCGAGGTCTACTTTGTCCCCGAGATCATCTCGGAGCGCCCGCTTTCGAGTCTTAAAGGACTTGGCGGCGCCATTCAGGACTTCGAGCTGCAGAAAGGCGGCTCAGAAAGCCCTACGCTGTATGTTTCGCGTATCTACGTGCGGCAGACAGTCGGCTTGGGTGGCCACAGTGTTGTCCAAGACTCAGGCCCGAGCCAGCTGGGCAAGACCTATGACAGCAGGCGAATCAACTTCACTGTAGGCAACTTCAGCATTCTCGACTTCTTTGACAAAAACGCCTTTGATATCGACCCTCGTCAAGGCCTCTTCAACCTGGCTTTCCTGACCTACGGCGCCTATGACTTCGCTTCGAATGCGCGCGGATATTCGTGGGGAGGCGTGACTGAGTTCTACTGGGATCACTGGTCAGCGCGTTTCGGCCGCATTACCCCGCCCAAGCAGCCCAACCAGCTACCGATTGATTTCAGGCTGGCCAAGTACTACGGCGATCAACTGGAAGTCGAGCACGATCATGAGGCGCATGGCGGCGGCAAAGTTCGCATCCTCGGTTTTCGCAACCGCGAGAATATTGGCCGCTTCAGCGATGCGGTAGCTGCCTTCAAGGCGAATCCTCTGGAGAACGCGACGACCTGCACGGGGTTCAACTACGGATCGAACAATCCGACCGCTCCCGACCTTTGCTGGGTGCGCAAGCCGAATACAAAGGCCGGCATCGGCGCCTATGGTGAGCAGTACCTGGCCAAGGACATCGGCGTCTTTTCGCGAGCGATGGTGGCGGATGGGAAAACGGAAGTAGATGCCTATACATCGACCGACCGCTCAGCCTCCGTCGGGTTGCTGGCGAAGGGCTCCCTGTGGTCGCGCCCGAACGACGTGTCAGGCGTTGGCTATAACGCTGGATGGATATCGAGATCGCACGCAGAGTACCTCGGTCTCGGGGGCATCGACGGGTTCGTCGGAGACGGGCATATCAACGCTGCGGCGGAAAAAGCGGTGGACGCCTTCTACAGCGTCAACTATCGCAAGTCGTTCTGGCTTTCAGGGGATTATCAGCGTGTAGTCAATCCTGGCTTCAACATCGATCGCGGCCCAGTGAATATTTTTAGCGTGAAGGTGCATGGTGAGTTCTGAGCGGTCTGGGACTCGATCTTGATTGCCTAAGGCTTCATGGCGAGGGCTCGCAATGATAGTTATCGAATAACATCAGGCGCAGCATTGAATCTAGCTGCCTCCTTGCTCGAAGGGGTTCGAGATAACAGCGGAACCCTCAGGAGAAAGCCAGAGAGTTAATCTGATTTATTTCGATAAATTTCTTACTTAAGCTGCACCACTTGCTCTGGCCTCGCCGTGCAAGCCCGCACATTGCTTAGTGATAAGTGCAGATTGCACGAGTAGCGAACCATGCGTCACGGTACGCGCTGGGCTAAAAAACTGCTAGTCGCCCTCATTGTCTCGTGAAGCGCCCCATCAACCTGCCGCCGCAATCCTGCAGGATACGCCTGCGCCATAGTTACTATGGTATTAGGATTAAAGTTTTGTTATCCGCCACCAATTTGTTGTAAAAAGGCAGAAATCATAAGTAGTAATCCTGACAATGCCGCTGATTACTCAAGGCACTGTTATCTAATTATTTCTTGTTCATTGTTAT
>CAXTMM010000164.1:0-673 GCA_964245415.1 uncultured Acidobacteriaceae bacterium
GTGTAGAACACGTAAATCGCCGAATCAAAAAAAAAAAACACCCCGTGCGAGCGCAGGGTGATCTCGTGGTAGAGGTGGATGTTGGGGTTGGCGTGGCGGGCGCGGCTGGGAAAGCCGGTCGCGAGCAGCGACTGCGAAAGCACCGCGTTTTTTGAGGCGTGCAGACGCTTGCCGTTGAGGTAAGCGCCTTTGTCTCGCTCGGCGACGAAGAGCTCATCGCGCAGCGGGTCATAGACGACGCCGGCGACGAGAGTGCCGTCGGCCTCGGGGGCCGTGCCTGCGGGGCGGTGTTCCAGGCCGAGCGAGACGCAGAAGGCCGGGAAGCCATGGGCAAAGTTAGTGGTGCCATCGAGCGGGTCGACGTACCAGCGATACTCACGGTCGATGTGGTGGCGGGTGCCCTCTTCGCCGCAGATGCCGTGGGTGGGAAAGTGGGTGCTGATGCGGTCCAGGATGAGTTTCTCTGACGTGCGGTCGGCTACGGTGACCAGGTCAACTTCGGTCTTGTACTCGGTCTCGACGCCCTTGGCGTAGAAGTCGCGCAGCAGGGCTCCGGCCTCGGTCGCGATGGCCGCTGCCTGCTCGACAAAAGTGAAAGTGACGTTCTCCGGCAACTTGCTCATCGAGCGCTCTCGCCCGGCTCACCGGGAGCCTGCTGGGCCGGCGTGGCGTT
>CAXTMM010000164.1:683-5458 GCA_964245415.1 uncultured Acidobacteriaceae bacterium
GCTGTGTGGGGCTGCTTGCTTGCGCAGCGCTACGCGGCGGCGGTTCTCGTCCTTGCGCACCAGCTCGCTGATCGTCCGGATCTGCTGCTTGTAGATGAACAGGTTCGGCTTGGCTTCCCGGGTAAGCCGAATCATGCCCTCATCGTAGTATTCGATCCACCCGCTGACTATCTCGCCGTCGCGGAGCTTGACGTTGATGGGCACCTGCTTTTCACTGAGGAAGCGCAGGTAAAGCGCCTCCTGACCGGTCATCAACGGGGACGCGGATTTTTGCTGGCGGCGCGGTGTGTTGGGCATCATGGCTCTATTGTAGCCAATCGTTTGGGCGCCATAGTCGCTGGTTGTTTAAGGGGTCACGGAGCGATAGTAGCCGGTGCGGTAGAGGGCGGTGTCGTGCGTGCCTGGGAGAAGGCCGGTGAGGGCAACGCCGATGGTGTGGAAGGCGTCACGCTGGGCGGCGATGGTCTGCTCGCCGTCCGTGAGCCGGCGCGGGTAGTAGGCGAGCAGGTACTGGGTGCGCAGGTCATCGGAGATCTTCTGGAAGGCTTCCTTGAGGTGCGCGCTGTCGGCGTAGAAGTACTTCCCGCCGGTCTCCTGGCTGAGGGTGATCATGGCGTGCTCGCCATCGGTGTCGCGGCCAGCGTCGGCGGCGATCGGCACGTCGATGATGCTGTAGATCATGACCTCGCCGCGCTCAGCCTGCTCGAGTGCCTGGCCGTAGGTGATGCCGGCGACGGTATTGCTGCCATCCGAGATCAGCACCAGCACCTTGCGACCGGTGTGCGGGGCGAGACTTTGCGAGGCGAGATAGACGGCTGAGAAAAAGGCCGTGGCCGGGCCGCGGGTCAGGCTTGAAAGCCCCTGGTCGATGCGGTGCACGTTGTTGGTAAAGGGCACGGCCTCGCGCACGTCAGAGTTGAACTCGATCACCGAGAGTTGGTCTACAGGGCGTAGAAGCGCGTGGACGAAGTCGTGTGCGGCGTGCTCCTCGATGGAATTGTCTTTGCGCACGCTGCCGCTCGTGTCGATCGCGAGGACGAGCGAGAGCGGAACGCCGGATTGTTTTTCAAAGACGGCGATGGCCTGCTTGCGGCTGTCTTCAGTGAGCAGGAAGTTGTCGCGGGTAAGATTGGGAACGGGAGCGCCATTTGTATCTGTCACATTGACAAATACATTCACGAGGCGCACCTGCACGCTGAGCGTGGGCGTGTTGTCGGCAGGCTGCGGCGGGATGCGGCGAATGGGGACCGTCTGCGCCGGCGCGAGCATGGCGGCGAACGCGAGCATGGCGGCGCAGAGCGGCGCGAGACGTCTGCCATTTGCTGCGTGCAATGCTGGTTCTCTCAAAGCTGCTGCCCTGCCGGTGCGGGTGGACAAGTGGCGATCTCCGGAGGGAATGGCTCGCCATCCGCCCACACGACGCCGTCGATGAAATGCTCTTTCTTCCAGATGGGCACCGTCTTCTTGAGGGTGTCGATGAGCCAGCGGCAGGCGTCGAAGGCGGCGCCGCGATGGGCGGAGGCGACCGCGATGAGCACGCTTGACTCCCCGACGGAGAGCCTGCCCAGCCTGTGCACCAGGACCACCTCGCGCACGGCGAAGCGCTCGAGGGATTCGGCGGCAAGGGTGCGCATCTGGGCGAGCGCCATCGGATCGTACCCTTCGTAATCGAGAAATACCGTTTCGCGTCCGCTGGTGTTGTTACGCACGATACCGTCGAAGAGCACGACTGCTCCGTCGGCGCCCGCTTTGATCCCGTCAAGGATTTTAGCGGAGTCGATCGGCTCACGAGTGAGCCAAGCCCGGGCCGGGGCGGACACAGCCTCCAGGCCGCCGCTGACGGGCGGCAGGAGCGCGACTTCATCGCCGTCGTACAGGCGAAGGCTTGCGTCTGCATACTGCTGGTTGACGGCGATGGCGACCGTGCTCCACAGCGCGCCTGGCGCGGCAGTGCTGTAGTGCGCAAGTACTGCGCCGGCGGTGGCCGAGGGGCCAAGCTCAAGCACTTGCTCGGCCGGCGAAACGCGGTCGCGGAGCACGCCGAAGAAGAGAACGCGTATGCGCATAGTGTCAAGGATACCGGTCTTGCTGCAGGCTCGCGTTACCCGGTGGTTGCCTAGACCCAGGCTGCAACGCTGCTCGACTGCTGTCCGTTCGACGTATGACGATTCGACTTGGCAGCCGCCGTTCCAGGCAGCCACCGACAAGGCTGACTGGCATGGGGCCGCTGCAGAGCGTATGCTGCAGTCTGATTGGGTGGCTGGCGCGGTTGGCCCAGCCTAAAGGCAGGTTGCGAGATTGGTTACTAAAGTGCGTTTTCTATGTGCAGGCGGTCTCACTGGTCGCACAAACCAGGTGCGGATAGATCAGGAAATACGCATATATAAGTGACTCTTATGCAGATTGACAAAGTACCCGCAGGCCAGCAGAATCGGTAATCAGTCGCTCGTGCCGAGTCCTCCTTTTGACAGCGACGCTCACTCAAGGAAGGCATCACCGCTTGTCTGCACTGCTTGAAACTCATCTGAACGGTCTGCAGCTCGTAGCCCGGGGCAAAGTCCGCGATCTGTATGCGGTCGACGGCGCGTCGACCGAGCCGGACCTGCTGCTGATCGCGACCGACCGTATCTCGGCCTTTGACCACGTGCTCGCTACGGGCATCCCCGGCAAGGGTCGGGTGCTGACGCAGCTGTCGCTGTTCTGGTTCGAGTTTCTGGAACATGTGGTTCCAAACCACTTGATCCAGTCCGAGGTGGACGCGTACCCTCCTGAGCTGCAGCCGTTTGCCGAGCTGCTGCGCGGGCGCTCGTCTTTGGTCAAGCGGGCGCAGATGTTTCCGGTGGAGTGCGTGGTGCGAGGGTATCTTTCGGGCTCCGGATGGAAGGACTACCAGGCGACGGGCAGCCTTTGCGGAATGGCGCTGCCGGCGGGGTTGCGCGAGTCGGACCGGCTGCCGGAGCCGCTGTTTACGCCGGCGTCCAAAAGCCAGCATGGCGAGCATGACGAGAATATCTCGTTAGGGCGGATGGTTGAGCTGCTGGGCGCCTCCGATGCGGAGAAGCTGCGGGAGCTGAGCCTGGAGTTGTATCGCCAGGCCGCGGAACATGCTGAGCAGTGCGGGCTGATTCTAGCCGATACGAAGTTCGAGTTTGGCCGGGTGGGCGATGTGATCGTGCTGGCGGATGAGGCGCTTACGCCGGACTCTTCGCGCTACTGGCCGCGCGAGGGCTACGCGCCGGGTGGGACGCAGGCCTCGTTTGACAAGCAGTTTGTGCGAGATTATCTGGAAAGCATTCGCTGGAACAAGCAGGCGCCTGCGCCCGCGCTGCCGGAGCCGGTGGTCGAGAAGACGCAGGAGAAGTACCTGGAAGCCTACCGGCTGCTCACCGGCAAGACGCTCTCGCTGGTGGACGAGGTGGCGGCGGTTTGAGGGGAGTGCGCGAGTGGCCCTGATCGACTGGATTATGGCAGCGGTGGTGCTGCTCTCGGTCGTGAATGCGGCCCGCAAGGGATTTTTTGTAGAGGCATTTTCGCTCGCGGGCATTGTGCTGGGGCTGCTGCTGGCGAGCTGGAACTATCGCAGGGCGCTGCCGTGGTTTACAGGGTGGCTGCGACCGGAGGCGCTGGACGAGACAGCGGCGTTTCTGGTCATCGCGATCGGAGTGATGGTGGTAGCAGGGTTACTGGGGCGAGCGATCCGGTGGTCGGCGCGGTCGATCGGCCTGGGCTGGGCAGACAGGCTGCTGGGGGCGGGGTTTGGGCTGGTGAAAGGGGCAGTGCTAGTGACGCTCGGGGTGATGACCCTAGCGGCGTTCTGGCCGGATGCGCCCTGGCTGCGCGGGTCACAGCTGGCGCCGTATTTTCTGGCCGCGGCCCGGCAGACCTCGATCGTCACCCCGGCTGCGCTGGGCGGGCGGGTTCGGCGCGGGGTGCGCCTGTTGCATGAGCAGGAACAAGGCTGGATGCGGCGGCCGCATCTGGACTAGCGATTCGGTTTTATAGAAGCTATGGCGAGACAAGACAGCAAGCAGCAGGAAAGAGGCAAGTGTGAAGCGTGAACTCGACACCCTGGTAGCGCAGATGTACGCCGGCGGCATTACCTATGACGAAGCCGTGCGTGAATTCAAGAAGCGCTTTTTGCTCGAAGTACTGGCCCACTGCCGTGGCAACCAGTGCAAGGCAGCCAAGGACCTGGGAGTGCACCGCAACACGCTGAGCCGCATGGTTGCCGAGCTTGAGATCAATCCGACGGAAATCCGCATGGGGCTCAAACGTCCGGTGCGCAGCGAGCGTCCTGTATTTGAGGTGAAGCACGGCGTTCGGTGATCTTTGTCGGTAATCTTTGTCCGCGGCCGCTTGCTGCTTTACCCTGACATTATGACGACTCCAGCTGACGCGCGCGTGTTTGTGCAGGATGGCTTTGCCTGGGACGCGCAACGCGCTTACCTGTTCGACATCGACGGCACCCTGCTACGCAGCCGCGACCGCATCCACTACGACTCGTTCTTCGCCGCGGCAGAGGCCGTGCTGGGGCGCACCCTGGTGCTGGACGGGGTGGTGCTGCATGGCAATACCGACCCGGGCATCCTGCGCGAAGCCTTCCGCATGGCCCAGCTTGAGGACTCGGTGTATCACAGTTCGCTGAAGGCGATCACGACGCATATGGGCGAGGCGGTGCTGGCCCGCCGGGCGGAGCTTGACCTGCAGGTAATGCCGGGAGTTGCGGCGATGCTTGGCTACCTGCGGCATAGCGGAGCGGCGCTGGGCATGGCGAC
>CAXTMM010000165.1:0-5343 GCA_964245415.1 uncultured Acidobacteriaceae bacterium
TAGCTATCAAGCACATAAAGGTGGGAGCCAGTCGAGTCGGCCGCGAGCCGGATCGAGCCCAGGCCCTGGCTGCTGTAGGAGGTCTGGAAGGTGAGCTGACCGTAGCCGCCGATCGAGAACAAAGAGATGTTCCCGCTCGCGTAGGTGATGTTGCCTGAGCTGTCCACTGATTTCGCGCCGGCATTCAGCACATACATGAAGCGGCCCCCGGAGGTGATGATCGCGCGGACCGGGTTTGTGCCACCTGAGCCAAATGGCTGGCCGACGACGTTTTTGAGGATGCCGTAGTTGTTATCCTCGCGGTAGGCGCCGATCTGGCCGCCGCTTCCCCCGTTCGGTGCGGTTCCCGTTACATACACATAGCCGACAGTAAAATCGTTGGCGCACGAACTGACGCCCAAAATCATGCCTGCAGAGACAACTGCGGCCAGCAATACCTGGCCAACTTTCCTGAACTTCATGCGCTTCCTTCATCCTGGCCGGGGCGGGCGCAGGCATTCATGTGAGGGATCGCCCGCGAGTCGCATCGAAGGCAACATCCCGACCCATTGTAACTTGGCAGACCGGTCCAAAGCGAAGATCGTCAGCCGGTTAGGGCGTTCCAAGTGGGAACTGGTGAATCAACTTGCAGCGTTTCGACTTCCCGAGAACTCGCAAAGTGAGCCGCCAGACTGTAGAAATGTGTCTCCGGTGCGCCTCGCTCACAGTGCGAGTCACTGCCGTACCCATGTATGGTTCGCCTCGGGCGCTCCTAATGTACTTTCACAGAGCCAACGCAGCAACTGTCATCCTGAGCCTAGCTTCTTACGCTTGTCGTTCTTCGCTAAGCTCAGGATGACACCGCCTGGTGAAGCGATGAAAGCGGTCTCTAACCACGCCTCAGCTTCCGGCGGAAGTACGTTCGGCCCACCGTGGATAGCTACCAGACCCGGCAGGCGTCGGCAGGCATCATGGGCTGGCCAACGTGGCAGCCGAACGCCTTGCCGAACTGGTCAAAATTCTTCACCGTGCCATCAGTGCGGAACCGGCCCGGTGAGTGCGGGTCTGTCTTGACCGCCATGGCGCTGTACTGGTCGCTGCGGTTCTCGCACCACACCTGCGCGAAGGCAATAAAGAAGCGCTGATCAGGAGTGTAGCCGTCGATCTTCTTCGTCTCCGCCCCCGGACCCTCCTTGGCCAGTACGCTCTGCAGCGCCTGAAAGGAGATGTGGAGGCCACCATTATCGGCCGTGTTCTCGCCCAGCGTCAGCTTTCCGTTGAGCTTTGATCCTGGAACCGGCTCAAAGCTGCCATACTCCTTCACCTCGCAGTCGGTCTTCGCGTCGAACTTCGCCTTGTCGTCCTTGGTCCACCAGTCGCGCACGTTGCCCTGCGCGTCATAGCGGGAGCCCGAGTCGTCAAAACCGTGCGTCATCTCGTGCCCGATCACCACCCCGATCGCGCCGAAGTTGACCGCCGGGTCGATCGAGAACTGGTAAAAGGGCGGCTGCAGGATGCCGGCCGGGAAGTTGATATCGTTCTGCGGAGGATTGTAGTAGGCATTGACAGTCGGTGGTGTCATGTCCCACTCCTTCTCGTCCACCGGTTTGCCGATGTGGTTCAGCCTGTAGTCGAGATCCAAGGCATTTGCGCGCTGTACATTTCCCGCGTAATCGTCCCGCTTGACCTCGACCGTCGAGTAGTCACGCCACTTGTCCGGATACCCGATCTTCTGGCGAAATGCCTCAAGCTTCACCTCGGCCTGCTTCTTGGTTTCAGCCGACATCCATGAAAGCTGCTCGATATCCTGCGCCAGTGAGGCCTTCAGCGCGGCGACCAGCTTCTCCATACTGTCCTTGGCTGCCGGCGGAAAGTTCTGCTTCACCCAGTCCTGTCCTACCGCTTCGCCTAGGTGTGCATCGGTCATGGCCGTGCAGCGCTTCCAGCGAGCCGTCTGCTCGGCTTGGCCTAGCAGCGTCTTGTTGAAGAAATTGAAATGCGCTTCGTCAAAAGGCGTGGAAAGCTCGGTTGCCACGCCGTTGGCTGCGTGGAAGCGCAGGTAGCTCTTCAGCGCGTTCAGGCCCTGCTGATCGATGACGGTGTTCACGGTTTTGAGAAAGTCAGGCTGCCGCACGTTCAGACGGGTAAAGCTGGGCGCCCCAAGTTCCCGGATGTAGGTAGCCCAGTCGAAGTCGGGCGTGAGCGCCTCCAGCTGGGTGACGGTCATCGGGTGATAGACGTTGTCCGGGTTGCGCATGTCGACGCGGGGCATGGAGCCGGTCGCGAGCGCCGTCTCAACCGCAAGGACGTCCCTGGCCTCGCCTGCGGCTTTTTCCGGGGTGTCGCCAAGCAGCTTGAAAAGCGCGGTCGCGTACTCCACATACTGCTCACGTATCTTTGTCATGTGCTGATCGGTCAACAGATAGTAGTCGCGATCGGGCAGCGAGAGACCGGCCTGCCCTATGGAGGCTATCTGCTGGGTCGAGTCCTTCTGGTCCTGGCTTACACCAAAACCAACGAAACCATCAGCCATGTATTTCTTGTCCGCGATGAGCCCGGCTATGGCCTTCTTGTCCGTGAGCCCGTCGATGGCAGCAAGCGTCGGCAGGAGCGGCTTGTCGCCGCGCGCGTTTACCCCTTCTGTATCCATGCAGGCGGCAAAGAAGTCGCCATACTGCTTCTGCAAAGGACTCTTGGGTGCGTCAGCTGCCTGCTTCAATTCGGTGTAGAGCAGGTAGCGGTTGCGCTCGGCCAGCTGGTTAAACGTGCCCCAGCGCGACTGGTCGCTCGGAATGGGATTGTTCTTCCGCCAGTTGCCGCAAGCGTACTCGTAGAAGTCAGTACAGGGATCGACAGTCTTGTCGATTGCCGAGAGATCGAAGCTGTGCAATGCTGTGGGTGCGACGGGCGCTGAGGCAGTCGTGGTGTCGGTCAACAGGTTCGATTGCTGTGCAAGGATCATGCCACCGGAAAGCGCCAAGCCGGGGAGAAAATACCAACGTTGCATAGAAGCCTCGGGAAAGGGGAGTTTTCCAAGTGGCGATCCGCTGAGTCCCGGTTCGCCCATTTACCCGACAGTATCACGGGACCAACGCGATAAGGCAGATGTGCGTGGCCCGCACAAGGCGTCCAGCGCCGTGCCCGGGTGCTCCAGATGTAAACGGGTGCAGGCAAGTCTTCCGCTGCCAAACGGAGCTGCTCGGACCGGCGCTAAAAGATCTTTACGTGAAACGTAAGATAAGTCTTCGGGTTTTCGCGAATCGCTGTCACGAGGTGGTTCGCGTTCAGGATCATGTCATTCGCATTGTTATAGACGTCAGGATTGCGCACCAGCTGGCCGAGTGTCCCTTCGCCGTTATCCGCCCTAGCCAGGATCGAGTCGAGTCGGGTGACAGTGTCATTCAGCTTCTGGGCAAATGCCGGGTCATGCGCAATCAGCCCCAGGCCGCCCCGGCCGGCGTTCACATCGGCCAGCAGCTTGTTCAGGTTGTCAGTTGACTGCTCGAGGTTGTTGTAGAGTGACGGATCTTTGATCAGCTTGCCAATCGAGCCCTGTCCGGAGTCGATCTGCCTGGTCACATCATCCAGCCGCCCGATGGCCTCGTTGGCGCGCGTGTAGAGCGTGTCGTCGGTAAACAGCTTCCCGATCGAGCCCTTGCCGTTACCGATTTCATTAATAAGATCTTGCAACTGGCCGACTGTACCGACGGCCTTATCATAGAGCTGAGGGTCGTTGATCAGTTTGCCAATCGAGCCCTTACCGGTGCCGATCGTGTCCACCAGCGTGTTTACCTTGGCCAGGATCGTATTCAGCTGCTCGATGGTGCCTTGGCTTGATTTGATCACGTCGGTCAGGCTTGGTGATTCGTTCGTCGATAGCTCACCATTGTCGGCGATCTGGGGCTTGACTGCCTGCTTGCTGCTAATATCCACATCGGTATCGCCAAGCACACCTTGAGTGACAAGGCTGGCCTTTGAGTCCTCATGGATGACCTTGGCATACTTCGCGCCGATCTTCATCGTCACTTCTACCGGCGTGAGCTTGCGCTCGGGGACGATGCGGATCGCCTTGACCGTCCCTACGGTGACGCCCTCGAGCGTGACCTGGCCGCCGACCTTGAGGCCGGCCGAGTTTTCAAAGTAGGAGCGGACCGTAAGCTTGCGAGTAAACACACCGCCCGTGGTGCCGGACATGAGGAAAACGAGCGCAAGGAGCGCGAGAATGGCAACAAAGACCAGCACGCCCACCTTCAGTTGAGACCAATGCACTTCCTGCTGGCTGGGCACAAACCCCCTGCGGGCGCTTCAGGCCCGGCTCAAGATGATGTTGGCTCTGCTTCCCGTTGCGAGCATAGCAGAGAACAGTGTGGCGTCAGCAGGTAGGATGCAGCCTCGGCCGATCTCTAGAGAGCGTCTGCTTTGAACGGCTCGCCTTCCATGTGTACGGTTGCGATCGCCAGACCGCCTGCGTGGGTAATTGCCAGCCAGATGCGCTTGACGGCCAGCTTGAGGCCCATCTCTGCCGCTCGTCCGTGCAGCAAGAGTGTCGGACGCCCACCCGGCAGACGCGCTACTTCAAGCTCTTTCCAGCTGATGCCGTACTGAATACCTGTACCGAGCGCCTTCGCTCCAGCCTCCTTGGCGGCGAACCTTGCCGCGAAGCTTTCCGCGCTTTGCCGCTTTCTGAGGCAGTAGGCGATCTCGCCTTCTGTGAAAATGCGGTGAACAAAGCGCTCTCCAAAGCGCTCGATGGACTCTTCGATGCGCCTGATTTCAACCAGATCGATGCCGGTTCCAACGAGCATGGTTACCTCTCGATGGTACACGGGCGGGCGCATCGAGCGGTAACTGCTGCCAGGTAACGGGCTCATCTGCCTCATTCTTATAGCCGGGGCGCTCTGGCGAGGAAGGGCTCAAGTAGGTGAGTAAGCCGACGATAAGAAAGTAAGGCTTGAAGCAAAAAGCAAGCGCTGGTTACCACGGGTACTCAAGTTTTTCCTACAGAAGCCGAAGGATCACAAGAAGCACATAAGCATTTTCTCGTTGCAGTCGATCTGGTTTGTATGAGCGAACTAGATCCATCAACGGAATGGAACCTTGTACTGATTGCTTCGAGCCCCGACGGGCCGGCGCGGGTGTTGAGGTTTCTTGACGGGGCGGTCAGCGCCTGTGGCGGTTGGGTACTCAACAGCGGCAGCAACTCGGAGGAATGCGCGGAGATCGACTTTGAATTTCCCCGCGCTAACTGTGTCGAGATATACAGTGTCCTGGTCGCGACTGGCGTCATGCTGAGCCAGGAAGCGCATATGCAGTTAACTGAACTATGCCATTGCACGAGCTACCTGCTCGAGAGCAGGGCCTATG
>CAXTMM010000166.1:0-5302 GCA_964245415.1 uncultured Acidobacteriaceae bacterium
GTCTCGCTGTGTTCGATGGCGGCGAGGACGCTGGCGGCGATTACGGTAATTTACTTCACGCTCTACTCCCAGACGAAGAACATAGTCTCAAGCACGCGGGCGAAGCTGGGGCGGCCGTAGCGCTCGTCGGGCGGGAAGTAGGTGCCCCCGAAGAAGGGCCTGCCGTCGGACATGAGGATGGCGGTGAGCGGCCAGCCACCCTGGCCGGCGATAGCCGAGACGGCGGCCTGGTAGCGGGCGTCGACGTCGGGGCGCTCGTCGCGATCGACCTTGATGGCGATAAAGTGCCGGTTGATGATGGCGGCGAGTTTTGGGTCCTCGTAGGATTCGCGGTCCATGACGTGGCACCAGTGACACCAGACGGCGCCGATGTCGAGCAGGATGGGCTTGTCTTCGCGGGCGGCCAGAGCGAAGGCCTGGTCGCCAAACTCATGCCATTGGATGGGTTGGTGCATGGCGGAGCGGAGGTAGGCGGAGGCGGCCGAGGCCAGGGCGTTGGTGGGATGAGTGGTGGTGGAGGTCATGGCTGCTTCTAGTGTAGAGGGATCGTGGACGTCGGAGTGGATCGAGGGTAGTATGTCCTCGCCCAACATGTTAGCCGCCGCTCGGCTTTCGCGCCCCAAACGCTGATCTTGAGAATTACACAGAACGCTCCGCTTCAGCCTTGAGTGCGTTCAGCCAGTGCTGCAGATGTTCGCCAAGCTTGTGGTTGTTGTATAGCGTCCCGATCAGAAAGCCGCAAGAAGACTCCGTGAAGGAGACTTCTGTCTGGTGTTCACCGGTTTGCTTTACGTTCCACCGGGTGATCCCTTTGTAGCCGGCCATTGTGCCGTAGAGCATGACCAGCTCTCCGGGAAGCACTTTCGCAATGCGGAGCTTATGCTTGATGAATCCGCCGTATGCCAGTTGAGTTTGTGCGGAGAACGGCCCCTCCAGCTTGGCATTCTCAAGGTACGGGTACCAGCGCTCCCAATCCGCGACTCCGGTCAGAATGGACCATGTCTTATTGAGCGGGGCGGCGATCTGGACAGAACATGCGGCCTGTATCGCAGCATTGGGAATCATAAGTTCGTTAGCGGCGCATCGTGCAAGCTCGTTCATCGTCATCGCAGCGCCTCGTCCTTTTTGGGAGCGAGCACCTTTAGAAGTAGCGCGATGCCTTCGCTCACGCTCATAAAGCCTTTTTCGGTTTTCATGCGACCGCTGGCCTGTAGATCGATCAGTCCGTGCACTGAAGCGTAGAGCAGCCCAGCCAAAGCAGGAGTAGGTACCGCAGGCAGCACCCCAGCCTTCTGACACTCAGCGACGAGCAGCGCAAAGGCGGAGAAGGACGCCATGGCCGCCTGTTGCAGCTCGCCTTGCTGCTTCGCAATCTCTGGATCATTGAAGAGCAGCTGGTACCGGCTTGGATAATCGCGGCCGTACTCAGAGAAGGCTTGCAGGGCCCGCTTTAGCTTGGTCAGCGGTTGAACCCTGTTCTGTCCCAACCCGGTAAATGCCGCTGCCAGCTTTTGGAACTCTTGCGTAGCGAGCGCACCTAGCAGGCTATCGCGGTTCGCAAAGTGCTTATAAGGCGCGTTGTGGGACACGCCGCTCGCCTGGCCCACGGCCCGGAGCGTCACGGCTGCGATCCCTCCAGAATCAAGGAGCGCCGCTGCCGATTCGAGGATGCGTTCACTGGTCTTCACCGCAGTACCTCGGGACTTTCGCCGGGCTGTAGCTGCACTAACGCCGCTGAATCGTTCCAGAGCTTGACGGCTTTCTGCTCATCATAGGAAGCCTTTGAAGACCGTGCCGTCACGAGAGACCCATTCCTGGACTGGAGATATCGCCCGGTTGCCCCCGCAAAGTCAGGTTCAACCGCAATCCGCGCCAAAGCGTCACCGGAGAAGTTCAGGCTGCCCATCGTAACCCCGAGCTTTCCGAGTAGCCACTTCATCCATTTTGCCCGCAGGAGCCTTGCTGCAAACGCGGGAGCCGTCCGGCTCAGACCTGTTTCTGGCATGAGGCCCGGGTCGAAGGCGATGGACGCGACACTGCTACCCCGCTTCGCCAGGCGACGGTTCACCTCATAGGAGAACAACAAAGTGCACAGTTTCGATGTCGCATAACGTACTCCGCCTGAGCTGGGCTTGCTGCCCTGCTTGCCCTCGTTCGCGAGGGCAAAGGCATTGGGCTCGATAGCTTTCCCGACTATCTTGCCGTCCATCGTCTCCGGATCGTGGGTGCCGCTCCCCGTGAACACAAGCCTGCCATTCGCTGTCAGGCTATCGAGCAGCAGGCTTACCAGCAGGAAGTGACCAAGATAGTTGATGGCGAAGGTCTCTTCATAGCCGTCTTTGCTGTACGAGATTGGTCCCCGGAACTGCGCACCTGCGTTGCAGAGCAAAGCATTCAAAGGCTGAATTTGGCCTTCAGCAATCAGCCGCTGTACGTCTCGAGCGGCGGAGCGGACTGAAGCAAGCGACGATAAATCCAGTGGCACCGTCGTCACCTGTACGCCGTAGCGCTCGCGAAGGTCGGATGCAGCCTTTTCTATCGCTGATTGGTTTCTACCGGCAAGGACAAGGTTCTGCTTTTTCGCTGCGAGGCGCGTCGCCGCCTCAAGACCAAGACCTGCATTTGCACCAGTGATGAGCGTAGAACTCATGTTCACTTCTCCACTGGTTGACAGCGTACACTGCTAGAGTTGACGGCGTCAACTAAGGCCTGAGAAGGGGTCTATTCATCCGTAAATCTTCATGGGCTGGTGCTGGGTGTCGTAGGTGATGGGTGCGGGGGTGGTTTGGGGTGGCCATCACCGCCCTCTTGCTCACCTACGCCGGCTTCGGCTTCACCTTCACCCTGGTCACTACCCTCGTCTAATTGGTGCATGGCGGAGCGGAGGTAGGCGGAAGCGGCTTGAGCGAGGGCGTTGGTAGGGTGTAGTTCCGTCATGGTCTTTAGACAAGTGTAGAGTGCATGGAAGACGTCTGCGCCCTCTGCAAGACGTCATTTGGCCAAGCTGAAATGCACCATAATAATAGTGAGCACCTCGACTGGCGCTCCGACGACCAGATAGGGGGTGTAACGCCATTTGGAGACAGCTTCCAACGCTGCCCGGGTAAGCGCGGCATCCGGGTCATGCACAACGACGGGATCATGCACGAAACCATCCTTGCCGATTTTCGCCTACACGCGCACGACACCCTGGACGCGTTTCTGTCTTGCCTCCTCGGGATATGTTGGGTCAGCTTTGAAGACAATGTGTCCGGGCAAAACCTTCGCGGGAGCTTGAACAGCTGGTGCTGCTGCTACTCCCGTGTCTGTAATCTCGGACGCAGTCTTTCCTTTTCCTGAGGGAACCGCGTCCGGCGACGGAACGAGCGCCTGCAGGTCACCCGGCTGGATGCCGCGGAGTGTGTCGATATCAACGTCAAGCACCCGCTGCTGTCCATCCGAAACTGCAGTCTGCATTGGCACGAAGCGGCGCTCAAAGAGCGCGATCCTGTTGTACAGCACGCGTACGCCATCCGTCTCCCTAGTCCTCAGTGACAGGTGAGTGGAATCCAAGCAGTAGGAGGTGAGATAAGGGTAATCTCCGCCTTGGAGTTCGATACATGTGAGCGGGACTTTGCTTATTTTCTGATCGCGGAACTGCGGCTTTGGCATTTTCTGCCGAATAACGATCGGATGGATCAGTTCGTCCCAGATTTTTGACTCGGTATAGGGTACAGCTTCTTGGCTGCCTACCTTTGAGATTTCGCCCGACCTGCGAAAGATAGTCTGTCTAAATGCGTCACTGCTGTAACTGACGCGGTAGTGATCTTTCGCGGCCCAATAGAGCTCAAAGATTCCCTTGGCAGCAGGCTTGCCTTGCGCGTCGTAGATCTGATAGTGGGCCTTGAGGTACCAGGGTTTTAGTTCCTCACCGCCTAAGCCATTCGCTTTGCTCGCGAGCAGCAGGGCGGCAGTGGGGTCGCTCGGCAATGGCTCCGTCTCGTAGGCAACTGGCAGGCTAGTTGCAGGAGCACTCGCGGTCGCCGGGGAAGCTGCGCCCGGCTGTGGCGGAGTGGTCGTAGAAGTCGCGGACGGCGGGTTCGGGCTGGATACCGGAGCGGGAACATCCTGCGCTGCCAGGTGCTTCGTCAAAATCGGTCCAGCGAGAATCAAGACAAGGAGAATAAGCGGATGCTTTACTGCGGGCACGAACGACCTTCCTGATGAGGCGTTGCACCGCATTGTCGCACGGGTAGGCGCGCTTTCAAAATGCGGTTTAGACGATCGATTGGTTAAGAGAGGTCGATCAATCAACCCCCGGAGCAACGCATCTCTCTATCGCATTTCTAAGCTGGTGCGCGTAGACCAGGGTGGTGACGAGCGCGAAGGTGAAGCCGAAGGCGGCGTAAGTGAGGAAGAGGCTGGTCATGGGGTGGCCGCCGTCGTGCTTGCGAAGGTCGCTCCAGGTGCCGATGCGCCAGCCGATCAACGCGACCGCGCCTGCGGCGCCTGCGATGGCGAGCGGGCCGCGATGGTGGATGATCCAGGCGGTGGGGGCGAAGACGGCTACGGGCAGCACGATGACGCACCAGATGGCGGCCGAGACGAGCAGGGTGAAGGCGGCCCAGAGAGCGGTGCCTGCGGCGACGTCCTCAAGGAGGCTGCCGGCGGGCGCGTTGCGGGAGAGCTCGGGCAGCTCAAAGATGAGCAGAGTGGGCAGCATCGCCGCCAGCCAGCCAGTGAGGGTGGCGAGGAGCGAATGGCGGATGCGGATGGTCATGCGCTGGTTTGGGCAGCAGGTGCGGCGGCCTCGACAGCATCTGAACCGGTCGATACGTGTGCAGCGGGTTGAGAGTCTGCGGCGGACGCGGCTGGGGCTGACGAGTCGTTGACCAGCTGAAGGGCGACGCGGACGTAGAGGTCGATGGCTTCAAAGAGCTCGCGCTTGGCCAGGCGCTCATGGGGAGTGTGGGCGACGTGGATAGAGCCGGGGCCGAGGAGCAGGGGCTCGCCCCAGGCAGAGAGGGCGGGGATGTCGGTGGTGAAGGCGGCGATCATGGTGGGAAGTTCGGGAGCTTCGCGGAGGCGGACTTCGCGCAGGCGGACGAAGGGGATCTCGAGGGTGAAGTCCGCCTGAGCGTAGGGGGAGACGGCGGCGAGGATGGCGGCTTTGGTGGACTCGGCGTCGCCTACGAGCCGGACGAGAAGCTGGGCGGAGGCGTGGTCGGCGATGACGTTGGGAGCGTGGCCGCCTTCAAGGAGGCCCAGGTTGAGGGTGCTGGGGCCGATGCCTGGTTCGGTCGGGAGTTCGACCGAGAGAACG
>CAXTMM010000167.1:0-5269 GCA_964245415.1 uncultured Acidobacteriaceae bacterium
AAACAGCACCCTTGGCCATTATAGGGGTGCTGTTTAAGCAAACTGCCATTGCAAGGCTCAATCATGGGCAGCATCAAAGCGCATGATCGAGGCACTCGGCACTCACACGGGCAACAGCGCAGTCCTCAGGCAGCCAGGCCGGTCTCTTGCGACTGGGCTGTCACGGCGGAAGGCGCCGGCTCAGGCACCACAAGCAGACCGCCGCTGCGCTTGGCCCGCAGGTTGCGCAGCTCGCGACCGCTCAGCCGCCGCATCGACTCAACCGAGTAGAACAGCTGTTTGCCGCAGTCCAGGCACACCATGTAACTCTCATCCTGGATGGTAAAAGGCCGTGTAAGCCGGTCATGCCGGCATCCGAGACAAAGATCAATAGCCGTATTACGCAGGAAACGGAAAACGCGCATCTGGTTTTTCTCCTAAGCAAGGAACGTTCATGTAAGCAGCCCGGCCAATCGGCGGTAAAAGTCACGCGGTGGCCATGTAATAGCTTCTATGAACACTGGTAAGATGCGCAAGAAAGATCGAAGTTGCTTTTAACTTTGACTAAAGATGGGACGTTCCTCCGCCAGGAGCCAGGCTCACGCGGGGGTGCTGTGCCTGCCGGGAACCAGGATCATTGCATGCTGACCACCAGCTTGCCAAAGTGCGACCCACTTTCCATCGTCCCAAATGCTTCCTGAGCCTGCTCCAACCCGAAGACCCGGTCCACCACCGGTACCAGCCGAGTCTGCGTAAGGGCCCGGTTCATCGCCTCAAAGTGGACCCGCGAGCCGACGAAAATCCCCTGAATGCGCAGCTGCTTGCGCAGGATCAGCGGCACCGTCACCGGCTCGCTCGACTGCGAGAGCACCCCGATCTGCGTCACCGTTCCGCTAATGCGCACCGCCTTGAGCGACTGCGAAAAGGTGCCCGCGCCGCCGACCTCGACTACCAGGTCAACTCCCTCGCCGCCCGTCTGCTCGATCGCCCAGTCAGCCCACTCCGGTTGCGTTCGATAGTTTACCCCGGCGTCCAGCCCGAGCGAGCGCGCGCGGGCGAGCTTCTCGTCGCTGCTGGAGGTGCCAAGCACCCGCGCGCCCAGAGCCCTCGCAAACTGGAGCGCGAAGATCGAGACGCCGCCCGTACCCTGGATCAGCACCGTATCGCCGCTCTTGACTCCTGCCGCGAGAATCGCGTTCCAGGCTGTGACGCCGGCACAGGGCAGAGTCGCGGCCTGCTCGTAGGTCAGGTAGCCGGGCAGCGGGACCAGCCCAGCCTCGGGCAGCGCGACGTACTGGCGCATCATGCCGTCAATGTCGCCACCGAGCGCGCCTTTGTACTTGGCCGCATTGGGCGCGCCATCCAGCCAGTTTTGCATAAAGATCGCCGCCACACGGTCGCCCACGGCAAACTGGGTCACGCCCTCGCCAACCGCGACCACTTCTCCTGCGCCGTCAGAGAGCGGTATGCGCGGCAGCCCAAGCTTCGGGTTATAAGTCCCCTTGACGGTCATCAGATCGCGATAGTTGAGCGATACAGCGTGCACCCGCACCAGCACCTGTCCGGCAACAGGCTCGGGGACCGGGTCGTCTACCAAAGAAAGGTTCGCGATGCCAAACGAGGGAATCTTCCAGGCTTTCATGTGTTACTCCTTCGTTCCTAAAGAGATGGCTTTTACCCGAAAGTGTGCTGAATTATGGTTCGCGTGGCAGTTGAAAGTACCAGACTCGCTACAATGAGATATGGCTAAAGGCTGGGAGAGCAAATCGGTGGAAGATCAGGTCGCGGACCGCGCAGAAGAAGCAGCACGCGTAGCTACCAAGGGCGCAGCCAGGCTTGACGGCCAGGTACAGCGTGAGCGGCAGTCGCTGTCCCTGCAGCGGGAGCGAATTCTCGATGAGCGTACCTCCAACCCGCATCGCCGCGCGGCTCTGGTCGCAGCGTTGGAAGACATCGAGGGCCGGCTCGCCAAGCTGGACTAGCTTTTTCGATGAAGCAGCAGCGAGTTCGCCTGATCAATCGAGGTAAGCAGCACGCGCGCGATGTTCACGTGCGCCGGACGGCTCGCCGTCCAGACGATGGTCTCGGCCACGTCGGCCGGCGTAAGCGGCGTAAGTCCGGCATAGACCTTTGCCGCGCGGACCTCGTCTCCGCGAAAGCGAATGCTGCTGAAGTCCGTTTCGACCATGCCCGGATCGACTGTCGTCACGCGCACCGGCGTGCCCAGGAGGTCCTGGCGCAAGCCGTCGTTGATCGCTCGCTCAGCAGCTTTGCTCGCGCAGTAGACGGCGCCGCTTGGGTAGGTCACCTCGCCAGCCGTCGAGCCCAGATTGATCACGTGTCCCCGCCCTCGCTCGACCATGCCCGGCACCACCGCCCGCGTCACATACAGCAGTCCTTTCACGTTGGTGTCGATCATCTCGTCCCAGTCCTCGGGCCTGCCCTCGTGTACCTTGTCGAGGCCGCGGCTCAGGCCCGCATTGTTGACCAGGATGTTGATCGCCCGCCAGCTCTCCGGCAGCTCGCCGAGCACCCGCTTCACCTCGCTGTTGCTGGTAACGTCGAGCGTGACCACATGCACATCGGCCGCCCCGGCCTGGCGCAGCTTCGGCGCCGCCTGCTCCATGCGGTCCGCTCGCCTGGCCGCTAGCAGCAAGCGTGCGCCCTCGGCTGCAAACGCGTAGGCCGTTGCTTCGCCTATCCCGGCGCTTGCTCCGGTTATGAGCACAACTGCATCTTTCAACTTCGGTGTCACTTGGCCTCAATCCCTTTCGCTTCGTTCTGCGTTTGCTGGTAGTAGCCCGCGGCCCAGTCGGCCTCGCCCAGGCCGGCATCATGCGCTGCGTTTAGCTGCTGCTGAAAGATATCGGCCAGCGGCGTGCGCGTGCCCGTCTCCTTCGCAGCCTCGCGAAACAGGCGCATGTCCTTGACGCCGAGTGAAACTGTGGCCGCAGCTTGCTCAGATGGATTGAGCATCACCTTACCGTAGTTCGCATAAAACGGCGATTGAAAGAGCGCACTGTTCACTGCTTCGAGGTAAAGTGCAGGCGCAATGCCGTGCGCGTCGGCAAAAACCATGCCTTCTGACAGTGAAGCAATCATGGCTGTGATCAGGAAGTTGCCGCCTATCTTGACTGCAAGCGCCGCGCTGGGCTTCTCGCCAACCAGCGTATAGCCGCGGCTGAAGGTGTCGAGTACCGGCAGCAATGAGGTGACCAGCTCCTCTTTCCCGGCGACCGCAAGCCAAAGCTTGCCCTCAGCGGCAACAGACGGCCGGCCGAAGACAGGCGAGGCAACAAAGCCTTGGCTCTGCGCCGCGTGCTCCTGTTCGAGACGATCCGCGAGCACCGGGCTTATCGTCGAGAGCGAGACGTGTGTCGCCCCGCGGGGGATCGCCGCTAGCGCGCCCTGCTCAAAGACAACGCTTTCAAGCGCCGCGTCGTCGTGCACCATGGTGAAGACGACTTCCGCCTCGGCCACCGCCAGCGCCGGCGTGTCTGCAACGGTTGCTCCTGCTCTCTCCAATGCCTCAGCAGCTTTGGCGGTTCGATTCCAGACCGTCACGTCATAGCCTCGCTCAAGCAGCAGCCTGGCGACACTGCTACCCATCTGGCCTAAGCCCAGGAACGTAATCCGCATGTACTCTCCTTCAACAGCGATTCATCTGGTAGGATGCACGGCCGCCGTTCTATTTCAAGCGCAAAAAAAGAGAGACGCATCAGCGCGTCTCCCGTGTGAGTAAAGAAGCGTGCTACTGATTGCCCGAGGTCGCCGCCTGCTGCTGTACGCCGATCGAGTTGCCGGAGACAACCAGCTGCACGCGCCGGTTCTGCGAGCGGCCAGTTGCACTACCGTTGTCAGCCACCGGATCAGCCATGCCAAAGCCGGTCGCAGTGATGTTTCCCTCATGCACGCTCTGCGATACCAGATAGTCCCCCACCGCCTGCGCGCGCTGCTCTGAGAGCTTCTGGTTGTACTGCTCGCCGCCCACATTGTCTGTATAGCCCTCCACCTGCACCTTCAAGTCCGGGTACGCCAGCAGGATGCCCGAAACCTTGGCCAGCTTTTCGCGCGCGTCCGGCTTGAGCGTGTACTTGCCCGTGTCAAAGAGCACGTCCGACATGTTGATGATTAGCCCGCGCGCTGTTTCGCGTGTATTGAGCACCGCGTTCAGCTGGTCCTTCAACTTCTCGCGCATCTGTTCGGTCTGATCTGCAGCCTGCTTCTGTGCCTGTTGGGCTCTTGAGGCTTCAAGCTCAGCTTGCGCCGCGCGCGCATCTGCCTCGGCCTTCTGCGCGGCCGCCTGCTGAGCCGCCAGCTGCGACTGCTGAGCCTGCATCTGCGCTTGCTGGGCCTGCAGTTGCGACTGCTGAGCACTTTGCTCGGCCTCTTCCTGCTGCCGCTTCAAACGTGCTTCGTCTTCGGCCTTGCGCTTGCGGATCGCGATGATGCGCGCATCCTCGGCCGACTGGACTGCGGCGCGGGCATAGGTAATCTCCTGCTTGCGCTCACTCTTTTTCGCGTCCATCGCCTGGGCGTTCTGGAGGCTCTGCATCGCGGTCTGGTAGGTGTCAGCCGCGTACTTGTCCGCGCCTTCGGCCTTCGCGATCTGCACCGCATTGATCGCCTCATAGAGTTCAAGGGGCGACTTCTCATTGCGCGTGATCGGGTTCATCACCGCGTTCTGGCCGGCCATCTGGGTGTAGGCACCACGCGGCAGCAGCGTTACGTGCGCGTTTACCTGTTCGATAATCCCCTGGGTCCTGTCCTGGAGGACGGTATTCTGCAGCACCACTACATCGCTCGGCGTCGTCACGGCGAAATAAGGCTCAGCCGTCACAATCAGCGCAAACGCCTGCAGGTTGGTTGTCACCTCGATGTTGTTCTTGTTGCCGTCTGGCAGCACCTCGCCCAACGCCTGCGGACGGCCTTCCGGCGTAATCGCCCACAGAACATAGGTCAGGTACTCGACGCCGAAGCTGTTCGCCGGCTTCAAGCCCTCAAAGCGAGCGCTGATGCTGATCTGCCCGCGATTGCTCTTGACCTCTGCCGACCCCTTCGACTCCGGTAGCAGCGGCGTACCCTGGAAACCGATCTTGGTCGCACCGCTGCGATGGAAGTAGTTGATCGCCGGAATATCGCGGCCCACTACCTGCACCTTGTACACCGGCACTTCGCCGGCCTGCATGGTTGTCTGGCTGGACTGCGGCTGAGGAAACTTCTGGGTGGCGGTTGGGTTCATCTCCTGCGCATGCAGTGCGGCAAAGCTCAACGAGCCAAGTATCAGAGC
>CAXTMM010000168.1:0-3360 GCA_964245415.1 uncultured Acidobacteriaceae bacterium
CCGCAAACCCCTCCGGCACGTACAGCACCACCCCGTACCCGCGGTTCACCCCTGCCAGCGCCAGCCCCACGCCCGTGTTCCCCGCCGTCGCCTCCACAATCGTCATTCCCGGACGCAATACCCCTCGCGCCTCCGCGTCCAGCACGATTCCCAGCGCCGCACGGTCCTTGACACTCCCGCCGGGATTCAAGAACTCGAGCTTCGCCCACACCTCTGCCGAGCCCGCAGCCACCAGCCGTCCCAGACGCAGCATCGGCGTGCGGCCAATCAAATCCAGAATGTTGTCAGAGACCCGCACGCAACCCTTTCCTTCGCATTCCTTCTCAGCACAAGCCCGGGCGCTGCCACGCACCAGAAGCTTAAAGCAGAATCACGATCGGTGTGCCCGGAGCAGCAATTGCACACGCTGCCCTTCTTCAAGAATCGCAGCCCCGCTGATCCAGGGCGCTGAGCCCCGTATCTGTGATTCTGCTCGACCAAGCCCGTGCGAGCCCCGCCTGCCATCGCAAAGGCTGCGGGAACGCATCCGGCTGAATGCTATACTCAGCTTCTGATCCCGGCCACACCATCTGCCGCCGGCGATCCATCCGGCACGAAAGGTTACCTCACGCTTGCAAACTCCTCCCTCTTCGAACACGGCGGAGACCAACCAGATCGTAGTCCGCAAATCACCTCTGAAAATCCTGGCAGTCTCTGTCCTTGTCCTCGCCCTGCTGGCCATCGGCTGCGAGCTCGGCCTGCGTTATGTGCTCGGCCTCGGCAACCCACTGCTCTCTGAGCACGATGCAGCCGCCGGTTATGTCATCGATCCGGACCAGCATGTCCGCCGCTTCTTTTGTAACACCGATATCAACCACTGGAGCATGCGTTCGCCCGCCGTCACCCCCGTAAAGCCCGCCGGCACCTACCGGATCCTGCTGATCGGCGACTCGATGACCTACGGCAGCACGCAGATCGACCAGAAGGAGATCTTCTCGTCCCTTCTCCAGGCCGAACTGCCGGCCCGGCTGCACACACCGGTGGAGGTGCTCAATGCTTCGGCCGGCGCCTGGGCGGTCGGCAATGAGCTCGGGTACCTTCGCTCTCGCGGCACCTTCGGTGCCGATCTCGTCGTGCTCGTGGTCAACAGCGGCGACGCCGCGCAGCCACCATCCCAGCTGAGCGACGTCGGCGGCGACGCCGCGACCGTAAGCCCGCATGCGCCTTCTGCGAACTCTGGAACCGTTATCTGAAAAACAAGATTATGCCTAGACATCAGCCGCCGAAGACCGACGCCGGCACAACCCTGAGCAACGACGTGAAGAACGCCAACGCGAACCTCGCCTATCTGGATCAGTTTCAAACCTTCGTAGCCCAACACCAGGCTCGCATGGCCATCATCTTCTTAGCCATGCGCCGGTATGTGCCCGATAATGCACAAACCAGCGCACCCCAGGGCATCGTCGACTGGGCCAGCCGGCACCAGGTCCCGCTAATAGACACGACCAGCGCCGAAACCCCCTTTTCAACCCAGCAGATCACCCTTGATGGCATCCACTTCAAAGCCAAAGGCCATCGCGTCGCCGCCACCTACATCGAGCAGCACTGGCTCCAACTTGACCCCGCCGCAGGCTCATCAGCCCCTCACTAGGCGCTGACTGATCCTGTTGTCCGATCCCGGAGCCTGACTTTGCCACCGTTTGCATGCCGGCGGAGAACAGCTGGGTTTTGCGTTCCCGGGTAATCCTCGCTGGTCGGCTACACGGGCCTCCAGCCGACATAAGCCTGTTTGAGGACAACCAGCCTACGCCGGGGACTACTTCGGGGTAGTCGACCTATCCGTGCTGGCGCGGCGGCACCAACTGTTACTCCGGAGCCCTCCAGCATTGCGCCTCCTCGCAGTCGGCGCGCTCGGCATCGCCATGGCTGCCAGACGCCGCTTCGCAAAGGTCAGCACCCAGACAAGCATATAAGCGTAAACAAGGGGCTGCACCTACGGCGCGCCCGCACCCGCAGCCACCGGCCCACCCGCCGTCTTCTCAACCTTGGGATAATACCCGGGCCGCGTCCGAACGTTCAGGCTTTTCCGCGCGCCAGCCAGCCGCGCTTCCACCTTGATCGTCCGGTATCCACCCTGCGCCGCAGGCTTGGTCGAGTGATACCCGATCGTGTACTGCGACCGGATATCCCGCGCCACCTCCGCCGCAATCTCATCCACCTCGTTCAGGTTCCGGGGAAAGTAAGCAATCCCGCCAGTCTCGGCCGAAAGCATCTGCAGCGCCCGCTTGGCTCGCCGGCCTTCCCGCGCCCCACCATCATCCCCAAATAAGAGGCCAATCGAGTACACAATCGGCCCCTGCAGATCCTGCACCCGATGAATGGTCTGCTCGAGCGACAACCCTGAAGCATTGTCCTCCCCATCGGTAATAATCAAGAGCACCTGCTTCGGCCGGCTCGCACCCTTCGCCAGTTGGTCCGCCGAGGCTACCGTCGCGTCATAGAGCGCCGTCCCGCCCTTCGAGTCCAGGTGCGCCAGCCCGTCCCGCAACTTGCTGATATTCGAAGTAAAATCCTGGTCGATAAACGCTTCGTCCGAAAAATTGACGATAAACGCCTCATCCTGCAGGTTCGACGCCTTCACCAGGTCCAGCGCCGCCGCATTCACCGCGCCGCGCTTCGATCGCATCGACCCCGAGTTATCCACCAGGATACCCATCGACACCGGAATATCCTGGTGCTGGAACGAGGCAATCGTCTGTACGACCCCATCCTCGAAGATGTGCACATCTTCTTTCTTCAGGTCATTCACCAGGTGCCCGCTGTCATCAAGCACGGTAGCGTTCAGGACTACCTCTTCCACATCCCGTCGCAGGGTATACCGCCCACCCTGCTTCTCGACATCGGCCGCCAGTCCGGGCGCAATCGGCTGAGAGGAAGCAGCAGCAGCACCCGCGGGCTCATTATCCGGCGCATCAGGCGACCGTACCGGGTCGCGCTCCACCTGCAAGCCTGTCGGATTCGCAGCCGCCGCAGCCCCCTCGCGGTTCGTCGTGCTGGTCACCGTCATCTGCCCCTGCCCAAGCACCGGCATAGCCACACAAAGCAGGGCGACAAAAAGAAAAGCAGCGTTACTGGAGAGGCGCATAGTAGCCATTGCGGGCATGAACAGTAAGCGGCGGCAGCCCCGCGGGGGGCACCAGCCGTACCTTCACTTTACGCCACTTCCCGTCGTGCTTGTCATCGTCTGACCGGTACCCGAGTACATACTCATTCCGCAGCTCGGCCGAGATCTTCGCCGCAATGTCCCCCATGTCCCCGGCATCATCCACCCGGAACATCCGCCCACCCGTGTCCTCGCACAGGTCGTTCAACAGCAGTGGT
>CAXTMM010000168.1:3370-5267 GCA_964245415.1 uncultured Acidobacteriaceae bacterium
CGTCGGCGCATACTGGTCAAAAATCCCGATCGCATACAACTGCACATCCGACTCCCGCACCACCGAGCGCACCTCGCCCTCCGTGTAGCGGCTGCGATTATCCCCGCCGTCCGACACAATCACCAGCGCCTTACGCTGGTACCGCGCACTCTTGATCTTGTTCAGACCCATGTAGATCGCGTCCAGCAGCGCCGTCCGCTTACCCGGCTTCACCATCGCCAGTCGCGCATCTACATCCTCGGCCGACGAGGTAAAGTCGGTAATCACCTCCGGCCGGTCGTTGAACCCAATCACAAAAAACTCATCCTGCGGGTTCGCCGTCTTCATGAACTCGATCACCGACTGCCGCGCCCGGTTGAACTTGCTTGACATGCTCCCGCTCAGATCCAGAACGATCCCGATGGAGACCGGCGCATCTTCACTCGAAAACGTCTTGATACTCTGCAGCCGGTCATGCTCGTACAAAAAAAAGTTCTCCTTATCAAGACCAGTCACCAGCCGGTCCAGGGGGTCCGTTACTGTCAACGGGATCAACACCAGGTTTACATCCACGCGGATGCGCTCATTCCGACGCGCCGTCAGCGCATCCTTGCCCTCCACCACGTTCGGGTCAGCGGGCTTAGGCGGAGGCGGAGGTGGCGTGGCCACATGCACGCTATTCAGCGGATCGGCATCCTGGGCCACTGCCCGCCTGGCCGCACCGCACCCGGCCAGCAGCACCAGGATCACGAGCACCCGCACCCAGCCCGGATGCCTCACATCGCGCCCCTGAGACGTGGCTCTCAACCTACCGGCTCTCACCCCTTCTCGCAGCACAGCCGCCTTCTCTCTCCGCGCGCCCCAATGCGAAAGCATATACGCCCTGATCCCTGCCCTGTCATGCCAGGTTGTGCGTTCCAGTCTGGTATCTCTTGGCAGGCAGCCCGGATGTTGGATGCCTTGGAAACACCTGCTCCCCGCCAAAGTCGCGCGCCATTTCATTGCTCACTCTTACATGAGACGCATCAAGCCTGCATCAAGACAGGCCTACATGGTGAGGCCGTTCGCACCAGACTGCAACTCCCCGTAGTAACCTGCCCATCCAGGCCTCGTCTACAATCAAGCCAGAGTTCCAGTTCACCAATCCACGTCAGAGCCCGGCCGGTGCGCCGTCTGCCGTACCCCGGAGTCCGACCCCTTCGCATGGCCCGTATCTATCCCTTCCGCGCCCTCCGCTACAATCCATCACTCGTCCGCGTCGAGGACTGCGTCACCCAGCCCTACGACAAGATCTCCCCCTCCATGCAGCAGGCCTACTACGCCCGCAGCCCCTACAACCTGGTCCGCATCATCCTCGGCCTGCCTGCGCTCTTCGACCAGCCCGGCCTCGCCGACGTCTACACCCGCGCCGCCCGCGACTTTGCCGACTGGCGCGCCGCCGGCATCCTCGCCCAGGAAAAACAACCCTGCATCTTCGCCTACTCCCAGCGCTTCGCCGTTCCCGGCACCGAGCAGACCGTCGAACGCAAGGGCCTCATCGCCCTCGGCGAGCTCTCCGACTACGAACAAAACGTCATCTTTCGCCACGAGCAGACCCTCACCAAGCCCCGCGCCGACCGCCTCAACCTGCTCCGCGCCACCCGCGCCCACTTCGGCCAAATCTTCATGCTCTACTCCGACCCCGCCCAGACCGTCGAACAGCTCATCTTCAAGCCCAGCTCCGTCCCCGACATCGAGGTCACCGACGAGTACGACGTCCTCCACCGCGTCTGGCAGGTCGAAGACCCCGCCACCATCAACATGGTCCAGGGCGTGCTCGACAACAAAAAGCTCATCATCGCCGACGGCCACCACCGCTACGAGACCGCCCTCAAGTACAGCAAGGAACACGCCCCGGCGAACGCAGCCGCTTACAGCG
>CAXTMM010000169.1:0-5227 GCA_964245415.1 uncultured Acidobacteriaceae bacterium
AGCACATCGGCGAAGCGCGCGAGCGCGGTATGCAGGCGCTCCCATTGCTCGACGGCCAGCACCCGCGAGGACCGGCTGATATTGCCTTCCATCCACGGATTGATCACGTAGCGCACGTCAAAAAAATCTGGCGGACACATCAGGAAGGTAGGCCTGTCAAACACAGGCTTGCGAACAGCAATCACAGCAGACATCAAGAACTCCTGCCTTGAGTCTGGCTTGGCCAAGGAGCCCCGTCAACATGAATGAAAATGCAGGTAAACGCATAAACATACAACCACTTAGCGCTCGTATTTCGCGCGATGCACTAAGCTCTGAAAACCAGTTTATCGCTACGAACTCTCGAGAGATTTGTCCTCGTCTTTCCGACCAGTAACCACGACTTACCGCAAGCAGGCCAAGGCCGCCCGCGCCCTGCATCGCATGCCGGGCGTGCCGCACACCAGAGGCTCCTCAAGGAGCGGCTTGACCTCCGCGCAAAGCTCCGGCACCAGCCGGGCCAGCAGTCCCAATCCCTCGATCGCCGTACAGCGAACAATATTGCTCGGATCATGCAGCAAAGGCCGCAGCAGGCCAGCCGCCCGCAACCGCTGCGCGCGCGTGTGAGCGATCCACCACACAGGAGTAGCAGGTAAAACTTTTAGTGCCCGCATGCGCTGCGTGCGCGTGTAAGCGATCCGCGCCGCCACAAGGCCGGTATGCGCAAGCATGCGCCAGTCGTCACCCGTGCTTTGCGCTAGCGCCCCAAGCACCCGGTCGGCATAGGGGCGCAGCAAAGCAGGCTGCTTTTCTGTAATTCGCCGCGCCGCGTCAGCCGCATGCCTGCGCAACTCTGCATCTGGCGAAAAAGCAACCGCACCAACACTCTAGCTTGGCCCGGATCGTCAACCACAACCGCCGCCGCGCAATACGCAAGCTCCAGTCTCCAGGCTCATTTCGGCGACAAGACACTGGTGAGCGTAGCGCGCATGTGCGGTCAGCATACAACAGCTAAACTCTCACCATGGCTGGTCCTAAACTGACCGCGGAGCAAACGACCGAGTTCCGCCGCGCCCTGCTCACCTGGTTCGACCAGCACAAACGCGACCTCCCCTGGCGGCGCACGTGCGACCCCTACGCGATCTGGGTCTCAGAGATCATGCTGCAGCAAACCCGCGTGGCCGCCGTACTCGACCACTACGCGCGCTGGATGGCTCGCCTCCCGACCGTGGGCGCGCTTGCCTCCGCTGACGAGTCCGAGGTGCTCGCCCTGTGGAGCGGCCTGGGCTACTATCGCCGCGCGCGCTTTTTGCATCGAGGCGGGCAGGCTGTCATGGCCGACCACGCGGGTAAGCTGCCAAGCACCGCCGCCGCACTCCGCACACTGCCGGGCATCGGCGAGTACACTTCAGCCGCCATCGCGAGCATCGCCTTCGGTGAGGCCGTAGCGGTGGTCGACGGCAACGTGGAGCGCGTGATGATGCGTTTAGCCGGGCTGGTGTTGGAGCAGCCTGGCGGAACCGACCCATCGACCGCGCAAGATAAAATCGCCGCTCCCGAGAGCACGCCTGCTCCACCAGCGCTCGCCCCTACGCTGCTCGCACGCGAGATCCGCGCCCTGGCCAATCACCTGCTCGCCCCCGAGCGCCCCGGCGACGCGAACCAGGCCATGATGGAGCTCGGCGCGACTGTCTGCTTGCCCCGCGCGCCCTTGTGCCTGCACTGCCCCGTCCAGCCCTGGTGCGCCACCCGCGGCGAGCACATCGGCGCCCCACGCAAAGCTATGCAAACTCGCGATATCGCCTATGCGCTCGCCCGGCGCGAACACAGGGGTAAGACGGAACTCCTGCTCGCCCGGCGACCGGCAAGCGCCTCGCTGATGCCCGGCATGTGGGAGCTGCCCGAGCTCCTCGCTCTGCCCGACGCAAGCACCGCATTGATCACCCTGCGCCACGCGATCACCATCACCAACTACACGGTGCGCATCTTCGCCGGTACGGAGAACGAAACCATGCACGCCGTTGAACTTTCTCGATGGGTCCCCGTCACGCAGCTGCCTCAGATGGCGCTAACCGGTCTGGCACGCAAGGCGCTCAAGCAGCTTGCCATCTGGCCTGAGACAGTCTCCCACTAGCGCCGTTTTCCCATTGGTGTAGAGGGATCAGCGAAAGTCGTCGTGACTTTTCCCTCAAGAAAAGTCACCCCTGAGCACAATTCGCGCTATACACCTTTGGGAAAACGGCTCTAGTGCCCGGCCCACTCACATCCCAAACGACACTCCGCCGGGCGAACGCACAGGTGGCGCCAGCGGCCGGTTCAAAAACTCAACCAGGGGCGCCATCATTCGGAATCGCTCGACGACTACCTTGACGAACGACGGCTGCAAAGCCACTTCGGCGCCCAGCGTAGCCGAAACACCCCATTGCCGCCGCAGCAGCAGGTCCATCGCCGGGTGCTCGGCAGGAAAACCCTTGGGAGCGCGTGTAAGCGCCAACCCCTCAAACGGCTCCGACAGCCTGGTGAGTTTTTTCTCGGCCAGCAACTCCCGGAACTCCTGATAATGGTCGAGCAGGTACCGCCGGATAGCCAGCAGCTGATCGCGCTTCGGCATGTAGCAGCCCGCAGCCACGATCACCTCCCGCGGCGACACCTGCAGATAAAACCCGCCGCCGCTCGTCTTCTCAAGGCCCGTGCGCGCCCACCACGCCGCCATGTGCGTCTTGTAGGGGATCTTCTCCTTCGAGAAACGAGTATCGCGATAGATCCGCATCATCGCCTTTTGCGCAGGACGCACGTGCTCTGGCGCAAACTCCGCCAACCCTTGATTGATCCCTTCAATGACAGCCAGCATCGGCTCCTTGAGTGCACGCTCATACACCGGCTTGCGCGCGTTGAACCACTCGCGATTGTTATGCCTGGCCAGCCCGCGGAGAAACTTCATCGTCTCTCCTGAAAAGTGGGTCGTGCCTGCCGCCATCCATCGCTCCCGTCCGTTTACGTATCCTTAAAGCAGGTGTTCCCGGCGCAAAGCCGCATTCAGCCGGCCTCGCGCGACCTTCACTGTTTGATGTTGCCATAGCGCGAGTCCGCGATCAGGAGATCGGTCCCGGTGCGGCTTGATGGTGCGCGAGGCCTGCGCGCCATGCTGGTACGCTGATCTGACACTGCTGCAGACGTCACGCGCATGCTGCTATCCGAGAAGGAAATAACATGACACGCACTTCCCTGCTTCACACTTTCTTCGCAGCCGCCCTGCTCACAGGCGCCACCTGCCATGCGCAGTCAGACGCGATGCCCGTGCCCAAGGTACAAGGCGTGCCCTCAGCCGCACAGCAGGCAGCGGAAACGATCGACCCCGAAAAGATCCGCGCTCACGTCAAGTTTCTCTCGAGCGACCTGCTCGAAGGCCGCGGTCCGGGCAAGCGGGGCGCCGAGCTCGCAGCCGAGTACATCGCGGCCCAGTTTGCGCTCGACGGGCTCAAGCCCGCGGGCGACAACGGGACTTTCTACCAGAACGTGCCGCTCTACGCCGTCCACACTGATGAAGCGAAGACCACTGCCGCCTTTATCCCCAAGTCCGGCGAGTCGATCAAGCTCACCTACGGCTCGGATTACGTGACCAAGGACGAGCGTGGCGAGGCTTCCGCCGACCTCGACGCATCAATCGTCTTCGTCGGCTACGGCATCGTCGCGCCCGAGTACCATTGGGACGACTACGCCGGGGTCGACGTGAAAGGAAAGGTCCTGCTTGTCATCGTGAACGAGCCACCATCCGAAAATGAGAAGTTCTTCAAAGGCAAGACCATGACCTACTACGGCCGCTGGACGTACAAGTACGAAGAAGCGGCTCGGCATGGCGCGGCAGGCGTGCTGATCATCCACAGGGAAGACCTTGCCAGCTATCCCTGGTCGGTCGTCCAGAACTCGCAGGCGATCGAGAAGTCCTACCTGAAGGGCAGCCCGCTGGCCACGCTTAAAGCCTCAAGCTGGATCCAGCTTGAGGTCGCGCGCAAGCTCATGGCGGCCAGCGGACAGAACCTCGATCAACAGATCATCGCCGCCGGCAAGCCCGGGTTCAAATCCTACGAGCTGCCAGTGCGCTTCCAGGCCCATGTCGCGAGCTTGGTCCGGCCCTATCAGTCGGCCAATGTGGTTGGCATGGTTCCGGGTGCTTCGACCGGGCAGGCTGTCCTCTACTCGGCCCACTACGACCACCTTGGCATCGACCCCGATGCGAAAGGCGATGGCATCTACAACGGCGCCGGCGACAACGGCACCGGCTGCGGCATCCTGCTTGAGCTGGCCCGGGCCTTCGCGCAATCCTCTGTCAAGCCGCCCCATCCGGTCTACTTCGCCTCCGTCACCGCGGAGGAGCAGGGCCTGCTCGGCTCTGAGTATCTCGGCGCGCACCCCCCGGTGCCCGCAGGCCAGATCGCGCTCGACCTGAACTACGACATGCTCAACCCGATCGGCGTGCCCACCTCGGTCGAGATCGCCGGCGCGGAGCGCACCACCTTCTACCCTCAGGTCGAGGCGACTGCGAAGGACTTCAACCTGACCATCCAGCCCGACCAGACGCCCAGCGCCGGCCACTACTACCGGTCTGACCACTTCTCGTTCGCGCGCGTCGGCGTACCGTCGTTCTCGATCGGCCAGGGCACGCTTTTCGCCGGGCATGATGCAGCCTGGGGCGAGGCGCAGGCCAAGGACTACGTCGCGCACCACTACCATCAGCCGTCCGACGAGTACCATCCCGAGATGGACTTCCGCGGCAACGCGAAGATGGCGCAGTTCGGCATGATCCTGGGCTGGGAGGCGAGCGAGGCGGCCAGGCCGGTTGGTTGGCAGCCGGGCGACGAGTTTGAGAAGGCGCGCCAGCAGAGTAGGAGCAGCCGGTAGAGTCTTCGCCTGTGACGCGCCCAGCCCGTGTCCACTGGCGGCCAGGCGTCTCTTTGGGGGAGGAGCCGGGCCAGCGGCTGGTGCGGAGGCGTATGCTTCAGCACACGCCGGGACTTGAGGAGGAAGTATGGGTCGGGCCCGAACTTTTGTGGCGACACTGGTAGCCGTATTCACCCTCGGCTTCCCTTTCGGTTGGGCGCTGCAGGCACAGACGCTGGCGCGCCGTCCGGCTGAGCCGCGGAGCGCCACCCCAAGCGAGCAGGCGGTCCCGTCAGGCGGGGCAAGGCAGGCTCTGCCGGTCGCGGCAGAAGGCGAGTACCGCTGGGGAGAGCCGGGCGAGGTCATCGAG
>CAXTMM010000170.1:0-5099 GCA_964245415.1 uncultured Acidobacteriaceae bacterium
CTCCCACCCAAGCCGCACCCACAGCCAAACCCAGCAAGCCGGCCTCCGCCTGGGCCGGCCTCGAGACGCCACGCCCACCCAAACCACCCGCGCTCATCGACCCGGCCGGCCCCGCCGTCTCGCTCGAATCAAGCGAAGCCCTCTTCGACATCGCCGTCGCCCTTAACGCCTGCGGCTACGACAACGGCCTTGAAACCTCCGATCCCCTTCGCGCCCGCGTCCGCGAGCAGGTCGACCGACAGGTCCAGCAGGCAGCCCCGGCACGCGACGCACGCGACAAGCTTTGCCTCTTCATCAACCAGCATCGCCTCTCCGAAGCTCGCCGCGACCTCGCCCAGTATGTCTCGCTCGCCCTTTACCTCAATCCTCCGCCTGAGCTCACGGCCAGCGTCGATGACCAGGACCTGCCGCCTGACTCCACCCAGGTCCTCGACCTGCTGCCCCTTCTACGCACCTTCGTCAGCACCGCGCAGCTTCACCTGGTCTGGATCGCCAACCGCCCCGCCTACGAAGAGGAGATCGCGAAGCTGCATGACCCGCTCACGCGCATGATCCTCGAGACAAACACCTACCTCAAGCTGCCCGCCTCCACCTACAGCGGCTCGCGCTTCCTGGTCGTCATCGAGCCGCTGCTCTCCCCGGCCGAGACCAACGCCCGCGTCTATGGCACCGACTACGTCGTCGTCGCCTCCCCGGTCAACGGTTCTATCCGCATGCAGGATGTGCGCCACACCTACCTGCACTACATGATCGAGCCGCTCCTTTACGCCCGCGCTACTGCCATGGACCGTCTCCTGCCCATGCTCAAGACCGTCCGCGACGCGCCCCTCGACTACATCTACCGCTCCGACATCGTTTCGCTCGTTATCGAGAGCATGATCCGCGCCATTGAAGCGCGCACCATGCAGACCGGCGTCGTCGAGTTCAAAATCCCGGCCGACACCCGCCGCGAGAACCTGCCCCGCGTCCAGCATGAACACGACCTTACCGTCCAGCAGGCCGCGGCCGTTCGCCAGCACTCGGTAGAAGCGTCCATGCAGCAGGGTTACGTGCTCACCCAGTACTTCTACGAGCAGATGCGCGGCTTTGAAGGCAGTCCCGAAAGCCTCAAAGAGGCGATCGGTCCCATGGTCTATGGCATGGACGTCGACCAGCAAGTCCACCGCGCACGCGAGGTCCACTTCGCCGAGCAGGGAGAAAGTGACGTCATCCGCACCCCCGGCACTCGCTCACTTGACCTCGCCGAAGCCAAGCTCAAGCAGGGCGACGCCGACGGCGCCCGCGCGCTCGCCGAAAAAGCCCTCAAGGACCACACCGGCGACACCGCACGCGCCGACTACCTGCTCGCCCTCACCTGGCTCATCAAGGGCGACATGGAATCCGCCGCCAACGACTTCGCCGAGACCATCCGCCTCGCGAACGACACCCGCCTGCTCGCCATGGCCCACATCTATCTTGGCCGCATCCATGACGTCGAGGAGGAACGCCCAGAGGCTCTCGCCGAATACCACCTCGCGCTCGCCGTCCCCGACGCCCAGCCCGACACCCGGATCGCCGCCGAAAAAGGCCTCTCCCAGCCCTTTGCGCTGCCTCACCGCTCCCACCCGGCCACCGATCCGGATACCCCTGACTCTTCGGCCGGCGACGAACCCGCGCCACAATCCCATCCCTAAGCTCAAACTGGAACCCGGCACAGTTTTCGCGAGGCAAACGTGCCCTTCGACTCGTCTCTCCACCATCCACTACAGTAAAAATAAGGCGCAAACTCCCATCAGGATTAGCCCATGAAAGCGATAGAAGCAAGGACTGAGCTGCGCGACCTCGAAACAAAGCTCGGGCATCGCTTCGCCCACCCTGCCTTGCTTGAGCAGGCCCTCACCCACGGCTCAGTCCGCCATGAGCATCAAACCAGCGATGCCGCCAAAACCCTGCCCGCGATCGATGACAACGAGCGGCTCGAGTTCCTCGGCGACGCAATCGTGGGCATGGTCGTAGCCGAGCTGCTCTACCGCCGCTACCCTGAGCTCGACGAAGGCGAGCTGACCCGCCTTCGCGCGGCCCTGGTGAGCCGCAAGCACCTCGGCCACGTCGGCACATCCCTCGAGTTGGGCCGCTACCTCCGCCTCGGCCAGGCAGAAGAGCGCAACGGCGGCCGCAAAAAAGCGGTCCTGCTGGCTAACTGCATGGAGGCCCTCATCGGCGCACTCTACCTCGAAGATGGCCTCCCCTCGGCAGCAAAGTTTGTCCAGCGCACCGTCGTGCATCCTTATATGGATCAGCTACGAGGCGACCTCACCGAGAACCCTGCCATTGGCGACTACAAGACCGCCCTGCAGGAACTGCTGCAGTCTCGGCGGGCCGGCCAGCCGGAGTACACCGTGCAGGCCGAGAGTGGCCCGGATCATCGCAAGCGCTTCCTGGTCCAGGTGCGCGCCAGCCAGGGTGAGCACGCGAGCAAGGCTGAAGCAGAAGGCAGCACCAAGAAAAAAGCTGAGCAGGAGGCCGCACGCCAACTCTACGAGCAGCTTAGAGGCCACTGCGAAAGCACGAAGAGCACCAAAAGCTTGGACCAAGGGGAGCGGCCAAAAGAACCATCTGCTACAGTTTCGGACCCAGCCGTCCTGTCCCTCGCCAGGGCTTCCAAACACAAGCAATCTACCAACCCTCCAGTTGCTTTGAGGACATCAGCCTCACTGAAAAAACAAGCGCGGCGCAGCAATCGGGCGGCTACAGCCAACCCTGACTACGTCCGCCCCACTTCCATCCGATCCAGCCGCCCCGGCTCGTGGAAGAACCCCTCATGACCCGGCCACCCGGTTCCGCAGCCTCCTCCATCCTCGCTGCCGAAGCCGCGCCGGTCCCTGACACACCCCTGCCCGCTATTCAGGCGGCCCAAAAGCCGGCACCACACGAGCACCCCCGTTCCGTGCTCCCCACCCTGCTCGAAGCCGCCCGCTCGCTCCTCACCATGGTGGTCGTCGCGCTCTTCCTGCTCACCTTCGTCCTCCAGCCATTCCGGATCCCGTCAGAATCGATGGAGCGCACCCTGCTCGTCGGCGACTTCCTGCTTGTCAACAAAATGATCTACGCGCCGCACGCCCTCCTCGCGCGCCTGCTTCCCTACCGCGACATCGCCCGCGGCGACATCATCGTCTTCCGCTTTCCGCTCGACCCATCCGACTACGTCGTTAAGCGAGTCATCGGCCTCCCTGGCGACCGCATCCATCTCGACAACGGCGTCGTCTACCGCAACGGTCGGCCCCTCGACGAGCCCTACGCCGTTTACGAGCAGGCCTACCGCGACAACTTCCGCGACCAGTTCCCCGCCGGCCTCTACACCGACCCAGGTGTTGACACCCACTGGTGGCTCGAGATGCGCACCAACCTCGACCATGGCGACCTCATCGTTCCTCCGGCCAATTACTTCGTCCTCGGCGACAACCGCAATCACAGCCGTGACAGCCGCTACTGGGGCTTCGTTCCCCGCTCCACCGTCATCGGGCGCCCTTTCGTCATCTACTTCTCCCTTCGCGAGGCCTCGGCCACCGACACGCCCACCCTGCCGACTGATAGACTGGAGAAGCTCGGACCCAAGAACGATCCGGTCAAAGATCAGCTCAATGGCCTGGTCGACTTCGCGCGCTGGGACCGCATGTTACGCATCGTGCGCTAGTCTCAAGCCGGTCCCTTACAAGGAAAGCACCAGCAAGCATGGCAGAGACCCTCGCACAGCCCCCCGTCGAAAAGCAGCAGGTCACGCCAACCGATGAAACGGCTCTGGAGTTCTTTGCCTCCATCTGCGGCGTGCTCGTTCTTGGCCTGTTCGCGCTCACCTTCGTCTTCCAGAACTTTGAAATCCCCTCCGGCTCCATGCTCAACACGCTGCTCATCGGGGACCACGTTCTGGTCGACCGCGTCACCCTCGCCCCACCCGCCACATGGGCGCCCTTCGTTCACTACCGCATCATCCGCCGCGGCGATATCGTCGTCTTTTTCAAACCTGAAAATCCGGACATGTACCTGGTCAAGCGCGTCGTCGGCATTCCCGGCGACCGCATCCACCTGCGCAATGGCGTCGTTTACCTCAACGGCAAGCCTCAATCCGAGCCGCAGGCCGTCAAGCCCACCGACGCCGGCTACGCCCCCTATCGGGACGACTTCCCCGCCGTACCCGCCTCCCAGGGCTACGACCTCACCGCAACCTGGCAGGAAGAACTCCCCCGGCACATCGTCGGCGAAGACCTCGTCGTCCCCGCTGGTGACTACTTCTGCATGGGCGACAACCGCCCCTACTCGCTCGATAGCCGCTTCTGGGGCTTCGTGCCTCGAGAAAACATCGTCGGCCGCCCCCTCTTCGTCTATTGGTCCTTCATCACCGGCGAAGATCAGATCGATAGGACCAGTGTCGCCGACCGCGCCGGCTGGTTCAAACACATCGTCCTCCACTTCTTCGACCAGACCCGCTGGCGCCGTACCCTGCACCTGATCCAATAACTCACGCCTTTGAGCAAGCACCTCCAAATACCTGCCATCCCGAGCAAAGTCCAGGCCCCGGACGCGCGGTCTTTGCTCGCTTGTGTTGGAAAACGAGGGATCTGCAGTTGACTTTGCTCTGGTCCCCGGGTAAGCCTTGAGATGGCTTTCATCCGGCGCTCAGGATAACCGGATACACAGGCATTTAGAACCTCCTGAGTGCAGGACAGACCGCATTGCTCAACGCAGCATCAGAGACGATCCCGACCGCCGACACACACGCCCCGGACGATCCGGGTATCCCGCCTAGGCCCACTCTGCGCCGCGAGTGGCTGCTGCTCGCCATAGCTGTCGCCCTGCTCGTCGCCACCGTCGTGCCACCGCTCGTCAATCTCGGCCGCTACCAGCATCGCATCGTCAACACCATGAGCCGCAGTCTTGGCCGCCAGGTCAACATGAGCGCCGTCACCCTGCGCCTCTTTCCCATGCCCGCCCTCGTACTCTCTGACGTCGTCGTCCAAGAGCAGGCAGGCTTCGGCGCCGAGCCCGCCCTCCGCGCCCCCCGCGTCATCGCCCAGATCCGGCTCGCCACCCTCTGGCGTGGCCCCCTCGAGGTCAGCCGTGTC
>CAXTMM010000171.1:0-5099 GCA_964245415.1 uncultured Acidobacteriaceae bacterium
CCCCAGCGCCGACTCCGCCATCGCCCGCTCAATCAGCGCATCACCCAACTCCAGCAGCTCCTCGGCAATCGTCTCAAGGAACCGCGCCCGCACCGCAAGCCCGGTCTCCCGATAGCTGTCAAACGCCGCCGTCGCCAGGCAGCACGCCCGGTCCACATCCCCTGCGTCACCACCCGCAAAACCGGGCTGCAGCCGTTCGCCGTTTGCTGCCTCAATCGCATAAAACTCCACGCCACTCCCGCGTACAGCCTGCGAACCCAACAACATATCCCCGCTAATGCTTACCATGTTCACTCTCTCCACCCGCGCAAAACGGACCCGGCAGCTACTGCCGGCGCCATACCACGCATCTCAATGATTCACCGACTGAATTTTAAGTAGGAAACGAACCACCGCCTGTGCCGCTCACGAACATTCTAGGATTGAGGGAGTACCCTATGCGCAAATCCATCATCGCCAGCAACGGCTACGCGATGCCGGAGACCACAACCGGACAGGCATGGCTCGATCTCGCAAAACTCGCCAGCATCGAGATCTCTTCAGAAGACAAGCTCTACCCGGCTGAGCAGGCCTTCACCTGGACCACCCCCGACGCACTCCCCGGCAGATCCCCAAACACTCTCGGCTGGCAGGCAGAGCTGCTCGGCCCACAAACTTTGCTGCTGCGCTTTGACGAGCCGCAAACTATCAAGCGGGTACGCCTTCATTTCCGCGAAACGGAGCGTGAGCGCTCTCAGGAGTTTGCTCTTCACGCCACCACCCTCGACGGGCTTACCCGTGAAATCGTCCGCCAGCAATGGAGCTTCAGCCCCCGCGGCTCCACCGAGGAACAGGAGGAGTACTCTATCAACCTCGACAACGTCACCGCACTTACCCTCTGGATTGATCCCGACCGCGGCCGCGACCGTTACCCCGCTACCCTCATGGCCTTCCGTGTCCAGGGGTAAAAGTTTTCCCTCCAGAATGACAGCCACGATCCAAGCTAGGGCCGATCCTCCAGCCATCTCATCCTGAGCGTAGCGGAGGATCTTCAGTCCTACCTCGCGTGCCCCACGCCTCGCCCTGAGACGTGGGATCCCCATGCCCCGGCACCACCTTAAACCGGGTTCGACCACCCACCCACGGCCCGTGTCAGATCATTCGCCTGCTCCGGCCCCCAGCTCCCCGGCTTGTACTTATGCACCTTCGGCAGGTCCTTGAGCAGCGGATCCATCACCCGCCAGCTCTCCTCCACATAGTCCTCGCGCGCAAACCAAACCGGATTCCCATGCATCGCGTCTTCGAGCAACTCCTCATAGGGCAGCACGTCGTTCGACCCCGACTGCTGCGACGCCTTCAACTCCACCATCGACCCCCTCAGGGTATCGCAAGCCTCCTTCACTGACCCGCCAATTGCCACCACCGGGTCCCCACTCAGCCGGAACCGCACATAATTCTGCGGCGTCAGCTTCTCTGAAAACACAGCCGGCGTCTGCCGCAGCTTGGCTATAATTTCGGTCGCACTCTTGTTCAACAGCTTGCCCGTGCGAATAAAGAAGGGAACATCCCGCCATCGCCAGCTGTTCACATTCAGCTTCAGCGCCGCAAACGTCTCGACGCTCGACTCCTGCCGCACTCCAGGCTCATCCAGGTACCCATCAAACTGCCCCAGCACCACATCATCGGCAGTAATGGGCTTTACACTCTTAAGCACCTTCACTCGCTCATCCCGCAGGCTTTCCACATCCGGGCATGGCGGCGGCTCCATCGCAATGTTCGACAGCAACTGCATCAGGTGGTTCTGCACCACGTCCCGCAGGGCCCCTACCCCGTCATAAAATGCGCCGCGGCCTTGGATGCCAAAACTCTCTGCCATCGTAATCTGTACGCTTTCGATATACTGCCGATTCCAGATCGGCTCCAGAAACGAGTTGGCAAAGCGAAAAAAGATCAGATTTTGCACCGAGTTCTTGCCCAGGTAGTGATCGATGCGGAAGATACACTCCTCCGGAAACACCTCGTGGATCGCATGGTTCAACGCCGCCGCCGACTCAACATTGTGCCCGAACGGCTTCTCGACCACGATCCGAGCCCCCTCCTCCGCATTGCCCGACAGCTTCAGCTGCTGCACCACCTTCACAAAGAGTGAAGGTGGAATCGCCAGGTAGTGTAGCGGAAACTTCGCCGGTCCCAGCTGCTCTCGCACCTCGGCAAACGTCGCCGGATCGTTGTAATCCCCATCGACGTAGCGGAGCTTGTCGATCAGAATGTCGATGCCTTCCGGATCAATGCCGCCATGCTTTTCAATGCTGTCCTTGGCTCGCGCTTTCAGGTCGTCGAGCGTCCAACCGGCCTTCGCTACACCCACTACAGGACCAAGTAACTTACCCCGCTTCGCAAGCCGCTGGAGGGACGGGAAGATCTGCTTGTACGCGAGGTCACCCGTGGCGCCGAAAAATACCAGCGCATCCGACACTATCTGGTCCATGAAACATCCTTTCCTTGCACAAACCCTTGCTGGCCCATCCTGGACCATGCCTATGATTCCACCATGCCGCCCACACCGCAAATCGGCCAGCGTCGACCCACGGCCGCGGATTCCGCTCTTATCTGGATGCGAAGTAAGCGAGCAGAGGTGCAGCGCCGGCGCCATTGCGCAAAGGTCAGTCCAGCGATGTAAGCCGGCTCCGGCAGCACAAACTGCGACACAAAAGTAAGCCCCAGGCTGGACTATTGAACCGCAATCGGCGTCTAACCTGGTGAAGCCGCTGCGCGCCTGCATCAGAAAATCGAGCCACAGCGGCGCCGGATACAGCAGTCAGAAGATTTGAGAATGTCAACATAGGGGAGAGGTCATGAAGCCGAAAACTACCATTCTCTCGCTTGCGGCCTGTTTGCTCACGGCTCCTGCGATCAACGCTCTTGCGCAAGCCCCAGGCGCCCCAGCTCCGCCGCCCTCCCAGCAGTTCCATCTGCGCATGCACCACCTGCACACGGGTGAGTCGATCGATGTGACCTATCGCGTAGGCGACCGTTACGTTCCGTCTGCGCTCGACATGCTCAACCACTTCCTGCGCGATCATCGCACCAACGAGGTCAGCAACTATGACCCCCGCGAATTTGACGTACTCCATGAGCTCATGGCCAAGCTCGGCCTCCCTAACGGCGAGATCGACATTGTCTGCGGGTATCGCACCCCTTGGAGCAACAACTACCTGCGTACCCACGGGAAAGGTGTCGCTGAGCACTCCCAGCACATGCTCGCTAAGGCTATTGACATCCGCGTTCCGGGCATTTCGACCGCGCATCTGCGCGACGTGGCGCTCTCCCTTCACGAGGGAGGAGTCGGATTTTATCCCCACTCCCAGTTCGTCCACATCGATGTTGGCCCTGTCCGCCAATGGACCCTGATGTAATGCTTCGCGATCTCAGAGGCTTGTCATCCTGAACGAACTGAGCAGTCTGCGACTGCTCCTTCTCTATGGACCGTCAAGAGACCGTGTAAAACAACCTGGATGCCCGTACATGACACCCCATGCATATGGAAGGGCTTCCCCGACTAATCCGTGTCCGCACTCTGCTCCTTAGGCTCTGGCTTCACCGGGTAGGGCATCCCTGCCGCCAGCACTCCCTCCAGATCCTTGTCATACCCATACATGTCGTCAAAGAAATGCACCTGCCCCTTCTCAGACCCCTGACCCACCACAATTGCTGTCGCATAGAAGATCACAATCGGCACCGGTCGCTTCAATGGCACAATGTGGTTATCAGGCCCATTCTCCATCGCATCATGGATCTTCGCAGGGTCACTCCAGTCCGGATTATCCCGCAGCACCCAGTCCGCCAGCTTCTCCGGATCCTGCACCCGGATACATCCATGGCTGAAATCCCGAGCCGTCCGATCGAACAACTGCACCGCAGGCGTCGAGTGCAAATAGATGTTGTACTTGTTGGGAAACATGAACTTGATCAGTCCGAGGGAATTTTTTGGTCCCGGCTTTTCTCGGACGATCAACCCGCCATGCTCCAGCTGCTCGGCCGTCCAGCCCTCCACCGGCTTACCCGCACCGGTCACCACCTCAAAGTTCTTCTCCGATAAGTAGCTCTTGCTTTTCTCCACGTGCGGCACTATTTCCTGCTTGATGATGGTCGGCGTCACGTTCCAGTAAGGCCGCATCACCACAAACTTCATCATCTCGGCCAGCACCGGCGTCTGGTGATCCTGCTTCACCGAATCACCCACCACCACCTTCATCATGAAGTCGACCTTGTGCTCGGGCGTATAGGCTCGCAGCGCAAACTCGGGAATATTAACTAGAAGCGGCGCATTCAGATACTCATCCGTCAGCCACCGCCAACGCTCGAGCGAGTCCTCCAGCTGGTGCACGCGAATGCTCAACGGCACATTCAACTCAGCCACCGTCTTCTTCTCGAGCTTCCCATCATTCGGCAAATCATGCCGCAGCTGAAAATGCTTCAATGCCTCCACCAGGCCGGCATCATACCGCTGGCCTTGAGCCCCACTGCCTCCGCCGGAAGCACCTGCAGCCAGATCTCCCACCAGCTGCAGCCGCTCCCGCAATCCGTCTGCTCCCGCGTACGCTGCCCCCGCCGTTAGCGGCTTCTCAGGTACAGGCAGCGGCTGCCAGTTGCTCTGCTTTTCCTTAGCAGCCAGCTCTTGGTACCTGCCCAGCGCCGCCAATGTGTCACGGTACTGCTGGGTCTGCGGCTCAATGCCTGCAAGCGCCTTACCAACGTCGCTCGCATCCAGCACCTGCTCCGTCAGAAACTGCGGCAGGTCATACTTCTTTGCATCTACGCCTATGCCAAATGCGAAGTGGCTCGGATTCACCCGCCCAATATGCAGCGCCGAAATATACCGCATCACCGTCACCGTCATCGCCAGATCAAACTGCGCCACCTCCGCACCACTTGCCGAGCCCAGGTGCGCCACTCGCCCCTGCCACCGGGACGCGTCATAATCCTCCGGCTCCAGCCCCTTCGCCCCGCTCGCGGCAAACAGCTTGATCAGCCCCTCAGCCTGCGGTGTCGGCTTGTGCCCCTCGACCCAGGCCTGCTCCCATCCCCGGCCCGCATAAAAGCCCTGCACCAACTCGGCG
>CAXTMM010000172.1:0-5057 GCA_964245415.1 uncultured Acidobacteriaceae bacterium
CAGTAAGCAGTGGCAATGTGGCTGGGTTCTCGCCTATGGGGAACATTCCTCGGCCTCCAGTAAGCAGTGGCAATGTGGCTGGGTTCTCGCCTATGGGGAACATTCCTCGGCCGCCGGTCGGAAGTGGGAATGTGGCGCGGTTCTCGCCTATGGGGAATATTCCTCGACCTCCGGTTGGGAGTGGGAACGTGGCGGGCTTTGCGCCGCTCGGACTGCCTCTCGCTTCGTAATGACATGAGGGTAGGGGTGACTTGCAGCCAGGGCTTAGCGCACGCATTCGCCGGTAACATCGGCCATGCTTCAGGCGTATAGTTCAGGCAGACCCTTGCTATCTAAAGTTACCTGAAGGGGAGCTATGGCACAGGTGATGTTCGACAACTTCTTCTGGGCGGCCGCGCTGCTGGGCGAGGCTGCTCTGACCGTTGTCCTGCTGCGTAAGGACCGCTGGCGCAAGTTTCCGGCCTTTACCGCGCTGATCGCTCTGCCCATTGTGACGTCGCTGCTGCTGTTGCCTTTTCGCTGGATAACCGGTCATGGCGGGTACACGGTGATCTATCGAGGGTATGTCTTGGTCGACTTTCTCCTGCAGCTCGCGGTAGCCGTCGAGCTGGCGCGCAGCGTGCTCCGGCCTACAGGAACATGGGTGCGCGATGCACGGAAACAGTTCATTCTGTCGGCGGCAGCAGGCAGTTTGCTTGCGTTAACACTGGCTTACCTGGTGGCTCCTCCGGCTGCCAGCCGACTAGAAGGCTTGCAGCTGCGCGCCGATCTGTTCACTAGCCTGCTGATCTGCGAGCTATTTATCGCGGTGACGCTGGCCTCTAACCGGCTGGGGCTGGGATGGAAGAACCACGTGATGGCGATCGGGCAGGGGTTTACGGCGTGGTCGCTGGTGGCGACCGCGGTGGACACGCTGCACAACTATTTCGGGGCAAGACACCTTTACGACAGCACGGAGTCGATTAAGTCGTTCATATACCTCGGTGTGTTGTGGTACTGGTGCGTGCAGCTTTGGCGGGAAGAACCGGCGCGGCAACCGATTTCAGCACAGTTACGAAAGTTTATTGTTGCCCTACACGAGAGAGTGCACTACGATCTCGGTGAGGCCGAATAGTAAGCAGGAAGAGACCCCCTCCTATGCAGCCATTTCCTTACGTTCTTCTCGCAGTTGTGGTTGGAGGTTTGGCGGTTACCGCCATTCGCTCCCAGCGGTCCGCGATCAAGCTAAACCAGCGCAGTTGGAGTGATTTGGTTGCGGAAATCCAGTTTATCGATTTTCGTGGGGTGAGCCTGGTGGCTCGCGATTACCTTGATCCTCGGCGGGGCCAGATTGATCTGGAACCGGAAGAGATATGGACGCTGCTGGGCGGGGACGAAGGACTGGCGACGATGCTGGCCAACGCCAATCGGCTGATTGCGCTGGCGGCGTTTGCGCAGCAGTGGAACCTGGATGAGGGTGTGATTGTGGCCGAGCGTATGCGCCGCGATGGCCTGCGGCTGCGCAAAGCGGTGCGGCGGGTGCAGATGGGGATGCTGTCGCAGATCTTTACCGGACGGCACTGGGTGGAGGTGCCCTTCCAACTGCAGGAGGCGGCGTCCGCGTATTACCTGATGCGGCAGCGGCTGCTGGCTCTGTATGAGACGAGCCACATCGGGCTGTATCCGCAGCTGGCGAAAGCGATCTAGTCCGCATTCGCATAGTTCGTGCTGGTGTAGAGCTTCAGGCCGTGCCAGGTCCCCAGGGCTCAAAAGAAAGACCTGGGGCACGTATCTTCTTCATTACTTTAGTAACTTAGCCTCGAAGAGCTGGGCCGCCGGCTCGTAGGAAAACTCTCCTAAGAAGTCCAGCGCTGCCGAAGTGCTGATTAGGCGCCCTTGAAGTGATTGCTCTACACTTGAGTGAGCGACTCACCTTGCAAGGAGAATTATCCAGTGCCTCAGAAGACCTTCAGCATCATCAAGCCCGACGCAGTGCGCAAGGGCGATACGGCGGCTATCCTGGCTGCCATCGAGAAGGCCGGCTTTCAAGTGGTTGCGATCAAAAGGGTTTCGATTTCGCAGACGCAGGCGGAGGGGTTTTACCATGTGCATGCGGCGCGGCCGTTTTTTGGCGATCTGACCAGGTTTATGTCCTCGGGGCCAATCTTTCCGATGGTGCTCGAAAAAGAGAATGCGATTGCCGACCTGCGCAAGCTGATGGGCGCGACCAACCCGGCAAATGCGGAGGAGGGTACGATCCGGAAGCAGTTTGCGGCTTCGATCGAGGAGAATGCGATACACGGGTCGGATGCGGAGGATACGGCGGCGTTTGAGATAGGGTATTTTTTCGCGGGGTATGAGCTGGTTTAGGTGGGGGCGGCCTTGCTTGCCGGGTGTGCTGAGACCGGATGAGGGCTGGCGCATCCAAGGCTTGGGGAGGAGACAGACGACCATGACAGAGAAAGCGACGTTTGGCGCGGGATGTTTCTGGGGCGTAGAGGCGCAGCTGCAGCAGGTTCCGGGGGTACTGGAGACCGCTGTGGGCTATGAAGGCGGGGCGTTGCAGAACCCTACCTACCGGGATGTGTGTACGGACCGGACCGGGCATGCCGAGGTGGTTGAGGTAAGCTTTGACCCGGCGCGGGTGAGCTACGAGACGCTGCTGGGGCAGTTCTTTCGCCTGCACGACCCGACGCAGCTGAACCGGCAGGGGCCGGACTGGGGAGCGCAGTATCGGAGCGCGATTTTCTTCCACTCGCCGGAGCAGCAGGCGACAGCAGGGCGGGTGATCGAGGAGTTGACCGTGCAGAAGAGGTTTGCGCGTCCGATCGTGACCCAGGTAGTGCCTGCTCAGACGTTCTGGCGCGCGGAGGAGTATCACCAGAAGTATTTAGAGAAGCGCGGCGCGGTAAGCTGCCATATCTAAAGATTTTCGACGGTTACTGCAGGCGCCATGATTCACTTTGACGTGGCTTTCTTTGGAGGAAGAGTTGGACCGAGAGATGTCGGGCGCCCTGGACGGATGCGGAAAGTGCGGCATGATCAGTGCTGCGGCAGAATCTCGTCTTCGAGCGGTTTGCCGTCGCGGTCAAATTCTGTGCGGCTGAAGATCTCGGAGCGAAGCTGGAGTTCGTTCTGCATGAGCTTGAGGCGCTTCTCGTAGAGGGCGCGGTCAGCGAGCCTGGTGGTGGGGTCACTCAGCAGCTGCTCGAGGCGCCGGGCGCGGGTCTTAAGCTGCAGGCGTGAGTAGAGCTGGATGCGATCCACTTCGCGTCCGCGTTCGGCGACGTTGATCTGGGCCTGGGGCATGACGCTGGTGCGAACTTTCTCGGGGGGTTCGCCTCCGGCCAGGATCGATCGTACGTTCTGGGCGATGAAGTCGAGGTTGGCGCGGATTTCGACTTCGTTGCGGCACTCCGGCGCCGGGGCCTCGACGATGTTTAGCAGCACGGTGCCGTCTTCCAGCAGGTGGGGGAAGCCCATGATGATCCTGGACCTAACTTTGCCGACGAAGCGAAAGATGTTGGACGATATGTACTCGCCTTGCTCCTTGTCGGCGAGCATGAGCAGGCAGCCGCCTCGCCGGAGCAGGGAGCGGGTCTGCAAGAGGACTCCGTTGCCGGTCTCAATAGCCGGGAGCGGTTCGGAGTTCCAGAGGTCGACCTGGCCGTTGGAGTTCGCATACTTTACGGTGATCACCAGTTCTACGCCGGGGCGCAACGCCTGGCGCACGATAGGGATAAAGAGCTTGACCAGCGGCACGTGGGCGGTGCAGCAGACGAAGCCTTCCTGGCTGGCCGCAGCTGCCTCGAGTATCTCAAGGCCCCGGACCCGGGTAGGAATGGGGAACCTGCGGCCGCGCTCGGCGAGCACATCAAGAAAGCGGTGCATCAGGCGAGCTTCAAGCGATGGGTCGAAGACGCCGGGACGCGCAACGCGCATGGCCTCTGCGAGCATGCGGGCCACTCGCCAGAGATCCCAGTACCAGTGGTCGGGAGAGCGGAGGCTGACTGCGCGGGCCATGCAGCTGAGCGCGAAGCCAACCGCAATGATGCGCCGCTCCCTCAGTCTTTGCTTGAGACCCGCCATGTGTCCGCGCAACGAAGTCAACACACGCTCCCAGTCTTCAGCTGTCGCACGTCCATCCGGGCACGCGTGCACCCGTGTATGAAGCAGAACGTTCGGGTATTATTCCGGTTGTTACCTGCTGCCAACATCCACTCCAAATGGCTCTTCCTTGCACAAGAGCCCGACTCACCCGGGATTTCAGCTACATGGTTCATACTGCCGGGAATCACTGTCGCCGGCCTGTGAGGTCCACTCTCGAGATGCTTTCATTTTCGCCAAGCTACCACGTTGAGCAAGGAGACGCATCGGGGTAGTTCGAAAACAGCGACCGGGTCTCGATTTTCATAGTAATTATGCGCGACTCGCCTAGCTAATATCGTCGAAGCCTGCGCAAACTTTAGGGTGGGAGCAGCGTACCTGCGAGACCGCTGGGGGAGCGGCGTGGCAGATGACCCAACTGTAGAGCAACTTTGGCGCCTGAACGTGGCTCATGCAGTGCCGGGGATGAATGGTGCGCCCGAGAAGATTCGAACTTCTGACCTAACGCTTCGGAGGCGTTCGCTCTATCCAGCTGAGCTACGGGCGCACTGGTGGTTGCTGGGTATAAGCATACTATGGCGCGTGGGCCTGCGCTATCCGTTAGGACGAGGTCAACCGCAGATCCTTCGCTTCGCTCAGGATGACAGCTGCCATGGCTTTGTTCGTTCGATCTTTGCTGATAGTTTCGCTGGTCACGGTTGAAGGGGGCCGGATTCGAGCTGGGCCATGACGGACTGGACGAGTTCCTTTGCGCCTTCTATGCCGGCCAGAACTGCCTGAAGGTCGAGGGCGGGCTTGGAGGGGTTGCGGTTGGAAACGCAGTAGACGCCGTGCTGGCCGATCAGGATCAAGGCGTCGGTGAGGACGTCGAGTGAGACGGCGAGGCGACCGCGTGCGGGACCTAGCATGAACTCGTACTTTTCGAGGTCATGACGGCGTTGGTCGAAGACGCTGGGGGCCACGGCTACCAC
>CAXTMM010000173.1:0-391 GCA_964245415.1 uncultured Acidobacteriaceae bacterium
CATTTCGGCCCAATGCCAGTGGAGCTTGAACGCGGCTTCGCGGTTGCTGCTGAAGTCAATGCGCAACTGCTTCACGCGACGCGCAACGGCGCGCGAGCGTCTGAGCTTTACCAGGTTGCTGAGCGCACCTACGCCGCGGCCGGCTCTCCAGGCGAGGAGCTTCAGCACCACCAAGGCGGGGCGGCTGGTTATCTTGAGCGAGAGTGGATCGCATCGCCGAATGGCGAGCAAGTTGTGACTATCCCGCAAGCCTACGCCTGGAATCCTAGCTGCCGCGGCGGCAAGGTTGAAGATACAGTGCTGGTTGCAGGAAGCGGTGTGGAACTGCTGACCGAAACACCTGAGCTGCCGGTGGTGGAAACAAGCGTTGATGGCATTGTGTACCGTTCTG
>CAXTMM010000173.1:401-5051 GCA_964245415.1 uncultured Acidobacteriaceae bacterium
CTGCAGGCGTGCTGCAAACCGACTAGAAAGATACAGCCGCCTGCAGTCCAAGCTTGTCAGCATGAGCCGAGCAAAAGGCTGTCATTCACGCCCGAGCACCGAAGATACTTCGCTCTGCTCAGGATGACGGATCGAGTTGGCTGGACGTTACTTGGAACAAATGGTAAGAGACAGTCACTGTGACTTACTTGAAAGGATACTGATTTCATGGCTCGATTCGTTCTCCCCTCCACTCTCGCGCTGTTCGCTACCCTGCTCCTCTTGCCCATCACCGCCTATGCACAGGCAACAGCTTACGACACCGCGTCACCCGTGCTGCTGGGTGCGGCCTGGTATCCCGAGCAGTGGCCTGAGTCGCAATGGGAGCCCGACTTGGCGAAGATGGAGGCGGCGCACATTACCCTTGCGCGGGTGGGCGAGTTTGCGTGGAGCACGATGGAGCCGGCAGAGGGCGACTATCGTTTCGACTGGCTCGACCATGCGATCGCCGCAGCTGCCAAGCACCACATTGTCATTGTGCTGGGCACACCCTCGGCTGCCCCGCCGGCCTGGCTGACGACCAGGTATCCGCAGACACTGCGCTTTGATGAGCATGATGTACGCGACGAGCATGGCAATCGCCAGCAGTTCTCCTTTGCGAATACCAAGTACCGCGAATTGGCGCGCGATATCGCCGAGCGCATGGCCAAGCGCTACGGACACAACCCGGACGTCGTCGGCTGGCAGATTGACAATGAGCTCGCAAATGACTCGTTTGACCCTGAAGCAAAGCAGCAGTGGCACGCGTGGCTCAAGCAGAAGTACGGCACCATCGAAGCGCTAAACAAGCGTTGGACGACTACCTACTGGTCTGAAACTTACGACAGCTTTAATGAAGTGCCGGCGCGGCCACACAATGAGAACCCGGCACTGCTGCTGGACTGGAAGCGTTTCGTCACGGACACGTGGGCGAGCTATACGCAAAATCAGATCGACGTCATTCGCCCTAATGTCGACAAGCGGCAGTTCATTACGACCAACACGATGGGCTGGTTTGATGGATTTGACTCGTACAAGGAGCACAAGAATCTCGACATCGCCGCCTGGGACGATTATGTGAACGCGGACGTGTTTGACTGGGCCGATAATGCGGCGACGCACGACTTGACCCGCGGGTACAAGCAGAAAAACTTCTGGGTGATGGAAACCGAGCCTGCGTTTGTCAACTGGCGGGGCGTGAACACGCCACTGCACAAGGGCGAGGTGCGCGAGATGGCCTGGCAGGCGATCGGCCATGGCGCGGACGCAGTTGAATACTGGCAGTGGCGCTCAGACCTGAACGGGCAGGAGGAGTACCATGGCGTGCTGCTTGGTGCGGATGGCGAACCGGCGCCGGTGTATGCGGAAGTGCAACAGATTGGCGCCGAGTTTCAGAAAGCGGGTAAGGCACTTGCGGGCACCGAGCCCAGGTCGCAGGTCGCGCTGATCAATGATTTCGATAGTCGATGGGCTATTGATTTCCAGCGCCACAATCGCAACTTCAATCCGGTAGCGGAGATGGTTGCATTTTACCGCCCGCTGCGCGAGCAGTCGCAGGCGGTTGATATTGTCTCCGTACTAGCGCCGCTTGACGGTTACAAATTGGTCGTCGCGCCCGGCTTGAATGTACTGCCCCAGGCGACTGCGGACCGGCTGATTGCCTATGTGCGAGGCGGTGGCAACCTGGTGCTTGGACCCCGTTCGGGGATGAAGAATGAAGACAACGGGCTTAATGTCCAGCGGCAGCCGGGACCGCTGCTTGACCTGCTCGGTGCACGCGTCGACCAATTCTACGCAGTCGACACGGACGTGCCGGTTACGGTGGATGGCTCGGCGGGGACGGCAAATACGTGGGCTGAAACGCTTAGCCTGCGCGCAGCGAATGCAAAAGCAATCGCGACCTACGGAGTGAGCAATGGCTGGCTCGATGGCCAGGCTGCGGCGATCACCCGGCAGGTAGGAAAGGGATCCATTACCTACGTTGGCGCCTGGCTCGATGCTGCATCGCTGGCAAAACTGACAAGTAAGCTGCTTGTCGCTGCTGAGGTCAGGCCGATGCTGCCCGGCATTCCCGAGGGTGTGGAAGTTTGCGTCCGCACGACGAGGACCGGCAGTCGCTCAGTGATCATTCTGATCAATCACGGCACGCGTGGCACGAGCGTGCAGATACCTGCGGGCATGCAGAACCTGCTTGATACGAGCGCAGGCTGGTCTGTGGAGCTGCCCCCGTACGGGGTTGCTGTTTTCTCGACCGGCACATCGATGTAAGTGCCGACGGTCCTGTTGACGGTAGGTGCCTGTCGGGCCATAGGATTTGTTCTTGTTAGCGAAGCGTTGCTTTTCACTCTTGCTGGCTGACGGCTGCGCTCACTTGCACGTAATCTACCGCTAACTCGCTTTCTTCCGCTTAGCCTTTGGTGCTGCTTTCTCGCCAGCATCGCCACCGGGCACCGCGTCTGCTACCGGCGCCTCGGCACTGATCGGCTGTACTCCAGCCTTTGCCTCGCGCTCCTGAATGCTCTTGCGCAGAGCGTCCATCAAATTCGTTACCTTCTCAACCGGCTTCTTCGGCGCGTCCACTTCGGGTTCCGGCTGCCCGGCGGTCTTGCTCGCGATGAGCTGCTCGACGCGCTCCTGGTAGGTGTTTGTAAAGGCATCCGGGTGGAAGGGGCTAGCCAGCTGCTGCATGAACTGCTCGGCCAGTTGGACTTCCTGCGGCTGCAGGGCGAGTTCGGGCTGCGCGCCATACTCGTCCAGCTCGCGAACCTCTTCCGGGTAGTAGAGCGTGTGCAGAACGAGACCGTGCGAGTAAGGGCGGATCATAACCACTTGTTCTCTCTGGTGCAGCGTGATGTTCGCAATAGCGCCCAGCTTGAGATGGGCCATGCCCTGCATCATCAGCGCATAGGCGCGGCGCCCAGGCTCCTCGGCTACCGTGTAGTAGGAGCTTTCGTAATAGAGCGGGTCGACCTCATCAAGCTTGACGAACTGCACGATGGACATAGTTTGCGAGGACTGTGCTTCCAGCTGCTTGAGCTCTTCACTGGTTACTGTTACGTAGCCGCCATCGGGCGATGGATAGCCTTTAACGATCTCGTCCCGGCCAACCACGCGCTCGTCGGTCGGGCACCAGAGCTGCTGCTTGATCCGGGTGCCGCAGCTCTCATGGATTTGGTTGAAGCTGATGTGCTGCTCGCGCGCCGCCACGTACATGCGGATCGGCACCGAGATCAGGCCGAACGAGATATAGCCTTTCCAAACTGAAGATGCCATCCTTTTCCCCTCCTGGTGCAGCGCTGTTGACCGCAAGGCTCTGAGATGAGCTTTGTTCAGCAAAGGTTTGCCTCTGCCGCGCGCCACAGACGTCTCACAGCCGCACAGCATCTGCCCATTGGCATGCTGCGTATTTCTCACCAGTACCTTTGCGGCTTCGTCCGTCCCGGAAAGAGGCGCTAAAGTAGGAGAGTGATGCCCGCTTTGCGATCACGGCTGACTATCGAAGAGCGCGCTGCGAAGACTCGCCTCCTCGCGCGGGACACCGTCGCTCTCTCGACGCTGCTCAGCATCGTTCTTACACTCACCTTTATCACCTACTCACTCTTTCACTCGTTTACTGCGTACCGGCTCAAACTGGAGCAGCGATGGAAAGCCCGCGGCGAAGCGGCGCTGGCCAGCCACAGGCCCCAACAGGCGATCGAGAGCCTGCGTTCGGCACTGGCTTACGCGCCCGACGATCGAACCCTGCAGATTGAGCTAGCTACTGCGCTCGCCGCGGCCGGGCACACACAGGAGGCTGTTGTCTACTTTGACACCTTGCACGAAGCCGAGCCTGGCAATGGCATGATTAACGTGCAGCTCGCCCGCTTGGCCGTAACCCAGCACAACGCGCCGCTCGCCGTCGACGACTACCAGGCGGCCGTGGATGGAACCTGGAACGGCGATGGCGTCCTACGCCGTCGGGAGGTTCGCCTCGAGCTGGCCCGCTACCTCATCAACCAGCAGCGCTTCGACGAAGCGAAGAATCAGCTGCTGATCGCGGCCGGCAATGCTGCTGACAATCACCAGCTTCAGCTTACAGTGGCTGCGCTGCTTGAGCAGGCACGAGGGGATGGGGATGCGTTTAACCTCTACCGCAAAGCCGCTGCGTTTCACGACACGCGCACGTCGGCCTTGATCGGCGCGGGGCGGACCGCTGCTGCGCAAGGGCGCTACCTGCTTGCGCGCAATATGCTTCAGCAGGCAGCCGCTCAGCCTGACTTTGCTCACCTGCCCGATGACCAGAGGGCAGCTGCCCACGCCTTGCTCAACGAGGCGATTGCCGTCCTCGACATCTTTCCTGCAGAGAACCTGCCGCCGCATGTACGCGCTGTGCGGGTGGTGCATGCGGCGCAGTTAGTGCGTGAGCAGATGGCCGCCTGCCCCAGTGGTGGAGTTGCACGAGGCCTTGCTTTGCCCGGCGCCACACAGACCGGCAAAGAACCGCTTAAGACAACGTCCACGGGAACAGCCACTCAGGCCAGCGTCCAGGAGGCTCCCAGCTCGACGCTACCTGCTGCCGCTATCCGCACAGCTATCACAGCGGTGCAGCGCGCCGGCGATACACTCGCCGGGGTGGGGGGCGGCGGGGCTTCC
>CAXTMM010000174.1:0-4944 GCA_964245415.1 uncultured Acidobacteriaceae bacterium
CACCGGCAAACGGGTGCGTCGCCACCAGCGTCTCGCCCAGGTGCACCGCTTCGAGCTCATTGCCAACCTCGGCCTCGAGCCCGGGCCCAAACGCCATCGTCACCGCCGACCGCACCGTCATCACCTCGAGCCCGCTATCCCGGCTCGAAACCACATCCGGCCGATCCGAGAACGACGCAACCGAGATCATCGCCGTCCCCGCTCCCAGCTGCCGCAGGTAAGCAGCCGTTGTGCGCACCGTCGCATTCTCGGTCTGCCCCACATCGGTTCGCAGGATCAGCTGGTGTGCGTCGTCGTGCCCGCGCTCGATCTCCACATCCTGGTGCATGCCCCCTTCGCCAAAGCGGTTCGAGCCGCTCCGCACCGTCAGCCGCCGCCCCGGCGCACTCGCATCCCTGTCTGACACCAGCACCATCGGACCAGCTCCGGCGTCATCGTCCAGCACCCGCAGCAGCGGCCGATTGGTCGAGAGCCGCAACGTCCAGTTCCAGTCATCCCTGGGCTCATCCGCCGGACGCTGCTCAGCCGGCAGCCACTGGAATGCCTGGTAGAGCGTGTTCAGCGTCAGATTGACAACCAGCCGGCTATTCGCCAGCAAACGCAGGTTCTGCCGCAGCGTCGGCAAAAAGAACGACCCGCTCGCCTTCACCTCGTACAGCCCCGGAGTCACGCGAGGCAGGGCGTAACGGCCTCGGTCGTCGGTAAACGTGCGCGCAACCACACCCAGATCCGGTCCCAGCAGTTCGACCAGCGCGCCTACCTGCGGCACCCCTTAAGCGTCGCGAACCATGCCGGAGCGAGCAGGCCGCTGCGCCACGGTCCACACATTTGGTTGCGACATCCCGCCCTGCGCCGAGGCCGACGGCTGCGCGCCAACCAGCACGCCCGCGCTGAGAGCCGCGATCGCGATCAATCTTTGCCCCTGCAAACGAGGCCCGGCGGTGCTGAGAAAACTGGGGTTCAAATGCACTCAGTCGTTGCGAACAGCTGGCCGTGCGTCCTCAAAAGTGATAAGGAAGGAAATCCGGAAGGCTGTGCGGCTCTTCGTCCGCTCACCCATGCTGGCTCGTCTGCCACGCACCCAAACAGCGCGGCCTCTTAACAAATTCTAATTTACTCCACGTTAAACGGCACTGTCTCGGCAATCTGCTGTTTTGACACGCTATCGTCAATGGACACCTTCACCTGGTACTTGCCCGGCGGCACACTCGCCAGCGGCACGCTCTTCGCCAGCGTCAGCTGGTCCGAGCTCGCCCCCAGCAGCTTGCTGTCTTCATCCTTCTCAAAGATCGGCTTGTTGGTCGCCATGTCGATGATCTGGTAGTGAACCATCGCCGCGTTCTTCTTGCTCGCATCGTCAATGCCGAGATTGTAAACCTGCATCCAGAAGTTCAAACTCTGGTTCTGCTTGAACGAGGCCGGCGTTGCCTGGTTCGCCTGCACCGCCGGGTGCAGCTTCGTGTTGCCGATGATGAAGTTGCCCGTGCCAATCTCCTTTGACGCCACCTTTTCCATCGTCTTCGCCAGAATCAGCGACGACGCCGCCAGCCGCTCGTCATCGTACTTTGGCACGGTTATCCCCTGCGCCCACGTCCCGATATGATCAGGATTGTTCACGTCCTTGATCGCAATATCCACCCGGTACCGCCCAGGGCGCAGCGGCAGCGCCTTCCAGTAAAGCTGCGAGTTCTCGAGCGTCTTCGGCAGCAGCTCGCTCGGCTCCTCCACCTCTACTGTCTCTTCAAACGACTGCACGATCTTGTCCGTGATTGTTGAGATCCGCCCGATGATGTGCACGTCCCCGCGCGAAACCCCATCCTTGGTCGTAAAGGTAATGTTGCGGTTCTTGATCTGCAGCGTCACCGGCACCAACACCGTGTCGTCGGTCACCTTCACGTAGTCCGTCCGCACGTCAAAGGGAAAGAACGGCCCCGACAGCAGCTTGTGGTTCGATAGAAAGCTCTCCAGCTGCAGATCCTTGAACTTGATCACCGGCGGGGCCTGCAGCTTGGCAAACTGCTCCAGCCGATCGAACTGCTTGGACTGCGACTGCCCGCTCATCGGACCCGTGCCTAGGCTTTCAAGCCCGCCGCGGAAGCGGTCTGCCTGCTTGGCCTGGCCCATCTGCTCATACATCGTCGCGCCCGCGCCCGGCACGTGCAGCAGCGCGTCCTTCTCCGAGCGGTCAATCGTCATGTGGTAGTCGCCGCACATGCACGTGTCCACGAACTCGATGTCGATATTCTCGCCTATCCCTTCCAGGTACCGGTAGTGCCAGGTCTCGAACGGAAAGGTCGAGGTCGACCCGCCGCCCTCCTCCATCGGCCGGTCATAGGAGCCGCCCGAAGGGTGCGAGTCGATCGAATCAGGCTTGCCATAGGAGATATACATATGGCCGCGATCCGTCTTCCATCCCGGCTTGCCGGCGGCGAAGTGCTCATTCGAGTAAGCGATCCGCCGATAATGCTCTTCGCGAAACTCGTTTTCGGGTGACTCCGGGTTAGCATTGCGCCGCTGCCAGAACTGCTCGATAAACGCCTCGCGCTCCTCGTCATTCGACAGGCTTTTGAACGCCTTCAATTCCTGATCCGTGATAATCCAGCGCACATCCTCATCGACCCACTTCTTGTAGGGCCCCTTCAACTCCTGCCGAAGCTCCTTCTGCTGCTTGAACCGCTCCTTGTCCGCAATCGGCCGATTGAGCGGCGAATCCGCCTCAGGCGATTTCTGTGCCGGAGCCTGCGCCGGAGCAATCTCGCCTGAAGGCGCGATCTGGCTCGCGGGTCTTGCCGCAGTCGCCGCTGCCGGAGTTCCGGCAGCGGCCTGAGACGGGCTCGTCGCAGGAGCCGGAGTCTGCTGAGCCAGGGCCACACCCAGACCACCGGTGAACGCGCAGGCAAAAGTAAGGGCCAGAACAGCCCTAGCATGGGGGCGCAGAGACATTGACTTCAGCATGGTGCGGCTTACTCCTGGGGGCTTCCCCATTCTATGACCCCAATGCGGCTTCCACAAGCTCTGGCCGCAACCTTGTCACGTGTTCGCGCATCCCGCGTCTGACAGATTCGCACATCCTGCTGCGCCATTAAACGAGCCCGGCCTACTTCAGTAAGCTCGCCTGTCACCAAAGTGCGGGCGTTAAGCCGTTGAAGTGTCCGGCAAGCTCGTTCCCCGTCCACCTGCCCCGTTCGCTCAATACTGTGCAACTTGTCGGTAGAGTTAGGAAGAGTGAAGTCACCCGTTGCAAAGTTCTATACTCCCATCGAGACGGGTTTCCAGAGTCAAATCCAATCGCTCGCATGTGAGGTTCGCAAATGGGTTTCCGCGCGATCCTGTTTACAGCGCTTGTCCTCGGGTTGCAAAGTATAGTCACGCTGAAGGCGCAGACTCCCGGGCAGACATGCAAGAGTACGGTCACCGGGACCCTCGACGTCATTCCACTTCAGAGCAAGGTGTATGGCGACAAGCGCTTTCTTCGCGTGTGGCTGCCCCCCGGCTACTCCGAGCCAGCCGCAGCCTCGAAGCGGTATCCGGTGCTTTACCTCTTCGACGGACAACTGCTCTTTGATCGCTGCACGTCCGAGTCGTTTCCGGATGAGTGGCATGTAGACGAAACCATGACGGACTTGATTGCCAAGAACGCAGTGGCACCGGTGATCGTGGTCGGAATCGACCATGCTGGGCCCGCTGAGCGCACCGACGAATACAGCCGGTACAGCGCCGTTGCGAACGCGCCACAAAAGTTGTCTGCGTTTATGGCAACCGAAGTTCTTCCGCTCATTGATACCCATTACCGGACGATGACCGATCGAACCCACCGAGGCGTCGGCGGCGCATCACTGGGATCGTTGGCTGCACTGACGTTATTGCTGGATCAGCCTGATACATTCGGCCTCGGCATGTTGGAGAGCACTTCTCTACAGAATGGAAACGGTAGAGTCCTGCAAGAGACCTCTCCTGTGGTGCAGGGACCGCTGCGCGTCTCCATCGGCGTTGGCACGGAGGAAGTTCCGCCACAGGAGGCGGCCGCGCACGGTTTTCCGTCCTTTGACGAGGCGTTTGTCACTATGAGTCAGACCCTTGCTCAGAACCTGAAAAAGAGTCTGATGAATCGTCCAGAGGTGAAGTTGACCGTGGAGCAGCATGCGCACCACCAGCCGCAGTACTGGGCCGAGCGCTTTGGGCCTGCGGTGAGCTTCCTGTTCCCGCCTGACCAGCAGACCCAACGGTGAGGATCCAGCCACGAACTCACGCGCCGCCGTATTCTCTTCGTTCCAGGCCTCTAACCCGCCAAGTCGGGCAAAGTAGTACCGGTAGACGCACATCTCGTCACGTCGACCTGCCCGCATCGTGGACATGTTCTACTCCCACTTTCGCATTACTCAGCAGGCAAGTTCGGGTGCCGCGTGACGGGTAAGCTACCGTTTGGCTGTCTCCCGCTCCAGCGCCTGCCGCAAAACCACTTCAAGCGACGCCTTCAGCTGCCGGTACTCCTCTTCGCTCGTCCGCCCGCTCAACCGCTCCGTCTCGAGCGCAAACAGAGCCTCCTTCAGCGCACCCAGAAAGCTTGCGTCAGCTCCACCGGCAGGCGCGCTCGCACGAGAACCGGCACCCGGCTCCGCCCGGAAAGACGGCTGAGGCGGCTGAGAAGGCTGCAACGCAGCAACTTGTATCTCCGGCCTCAAAGGCCCACGGCTCTCCGCAACCTGCTCGCCATCCACGCGCGGCTTCTTCAAGAGCCAAGCCGCTGCCACCACCAGCACCAGTGCCAGCCCGCTCAGAATCCACCACTTGTACTTGTGCAGAGGATCAGGCGTATCGATCGGCGGCCCCAGGCCACCACCCGGCCGGTTATCCGCACCGGCGTCCGGCTGCGCGGCAGTCGCGCCACCCTGCCCCTGCGCAGCGGCAGCCTGCCCGGCACCGCCTTGACCCTCAGGCCCAGTA
>CAXTMM010000175.1:0-4728 GCA_964245415.1 uncultured Acidobacteriaceae bacterium
AAAACAGTATTCGTCTGCAAATACCATCTAATTTTTTAATTTATACGATGACCACGGATATCTAGAATATAAGCCGCATCGGCAGCGTGGATCTCAGTGAATGCGGTGCACCTGTTCCCAGACTGGCCTCGCGAAAGATAAAGCCGCTCACCACGCAAATCCCGGCCGAGACCGCCAGCAAGCCTAGCGCATGCTCAATCCTCTGATCCCAATAGCTCACCGGCATTAGGAACGCTGCGTAGAAGACGCGAGAAAGCGACAACAGGCACAGCAGAAAACCTACCGGCTGAGCGATCTCAAGGAGCATCCCGCAAGCCTCACATGCTAGAAGTTCAACGCGACGCCGATCCACTAACCACTACCCCTCGGCTAAGCTTGGTGAGCGCCGTGAGCATCCCCAGCCTCCGCGTTCTTCTCTAGCCGCAGCGCCAGCCGCCGAATTACTAACTCCGGCACCAACCCGTGCACCGACCCGCCCAGTCGAGCTGCCTCTTTCACCAGCCGCGAGCTCACATAGGAGTACTGCGCATCCGGCATCAGAAAGATCGTCTCCACCTCGGGATTGAGCCGCCGGTTCAACATCGCCATCTGCAGCTCATATTCGTAATCGGAGATCGCCCGGATCCCCCGCAGCACCGCCCGCGCCCCACGCTGTCGCGCAAAGTCCACCAGCAGCCCTGCAAATGTCGCCACCTCGACGTTCGCGTAGCCGGCCGCCCCCTGGCGCAACATTTCAACCCGCTCCTCCACCGAGAAGAGTGGGTTCTTGGCCGAGTTTTCCAGCACACCCACGATCAGCTGGTCAAAAAGCTTCGACCCACGCGCAATCAAATCCAGATGACCATTCGTCATCGGATCAAAGCTGCCGGGATAGATCGCCGTCACAGTGTGCAAAGCACCTGCAGTGTAGCAGGAGACGCCAAGGCAAGACCCCCTACGCGGGAGGCGGTCACTCCATGACGGGTATACCGCCCCTCCGGGCCAAAGACTAACGGCTCCCAGGTACTTCTCGGGGAGCCGTTAGTCTTTCCAGCACCGCAAGCAGAATACCCCTACGAAGTGGGCGCCCTCCGCGCAGGCGGTTCTGCCTTTGCCCTACTGCCGCCGCGCGGGTCGCACGACTTCCTGCGCCAGTACCGCACCGTTCACCGGCGCCTCCGGCACTTCGACCTTCGGCAGCAAACCGGGAGCAATCCCCAGCTTCTGCCGCAGCTGCAAATCGACCTTAGCAAACACATCCTTATGATCCTTGAAGAACTGACGCACATTCTCACGGCCCTGCCCAATCCGGTCGCCCGAGTAGCTGTACCACGCGCCCGACTTGTCGACGATATTATGCGTCACCGCCAAGTCAAGCACGTCACCCTCGCGCGAGATACCCTCGCCATACAAAATGTCGAACTCCGCCTCGCGGAACGGCGCGGCAACCTTGTTCTTGACAATCTTGACCTTGGTCCGCGACCCAACCACCACATCGCCTTCCTTGACCGCGGCAATGCGCCGGATGTCAATGCGCACCGACGAATAAAACTTCAGCGCCTTCCCACCCGTCGTCGTCTCCGGGTTGCCGAACATCACGCCAATCTTCTCGCGAATCTGATTGATAAAGATCAGGCATGTCCGCGACTTCGACACAGTCCCGGTCAGCTTGCGCAGCGCCTGCGACATCAGCCGCGCCTGCAGCCCCATGTGCGAGTCGCCCATCTCACCGTCAAGCTCGGCCTTCGGCACAAGCGCCGCTACCGAGTCCACTACCAGCACGTCCACAGCCCCCGACCGCACCAGGGCCTCGGTGATCTCAAGCGCCTGCTCGCCGTAGTCCGGCTGCGAGACCAGCAGGTTGTCCGTATCGACGCCCAGTTTCTTCGCGTAGATCGGGTCCAGCGCATGCTCGGCATCGACAAACGCCGCCAAGCCACCCTGCTTCTGCGCCTCCGCGATAATCTGCAGCGTAATCGTCGTCTTGCCCGACGACTCCGGCCCAAAGATCTCGATCACCCGCCCGCGCGGCACGCCCCCAATTCCCAGCGCCGCGTCAAACGAGATCGAGCCCGTCGAGATCGACGCAATCGGCAGCGTTTCCTTGCTGCCCAGGCGCATCACCGAACCCTTGCCAAACTGCTTGTCGAGCTGCGCAAGCGCCGCTTCAATCGCGCGCGAACGTTCCTCTGCCACGAAGGTCTCCAGTCTTTGGCTCGCCCGGAAAGGCCCCGTCGCCCAAGCGCGGCGGATATGTCTTGTTCCGATACAAAGCTGAGGAAATGCTAACACTTAAGCTACGCCAGAAGGCGAAGAAAAGACAAAAACCAAAGTCACCGCTTTTCCACAAACGGGAAGCCGCTAGCGCTGTAGCAGATCCACCGGCTCCTCCACATCGGCCACACGAAAGTACCGTGCCAGCGAAGGATGCTGCCGAGCGACCGCCTGGTACATCTCCCAAGCCACGCGCCTGTAGGAGAAGTGTCCCTGCGGCTTCGATCGCAGCTCCGCAATGTAGAGCGCCTCGGCGAAATCCATCTTGAACAGCGAACGGATACGGGTCCCGAGCGGCAGCAGGTACTGCGCCGCGCCACGATCCTCGCACCGCTCCGCCCTGGCATGCGCCGCATCCATGGCAGCACAGTAGGCCGCGGTCAACCCCGCTTCGCCCAGACTCTCCGGAATCTCGTACCCATGCAACGGCGTGAAGTCCTGGATCAACTGCACGCAGCGACGATGCCGGTGCATATCGCGAAACCCACCGATATCCATAAGGATGTCGAATCTTAACGCCTGCCCAGCCGAAAACTCCCGCAGCAACTCATCATGCCGCCCGCGATCCCGCATTCCAAGGTCAATGATCTCGTCCCGCCGCGCAGAGGTCAGCGACCGAACGCGGTCGCGAATCTGCCGATAAGGATAGTGGCAGGCGCCATACAGCAGCGTTGCCGCCAGCTCGACCTCCAGCGAATCCTGCTCGCCAGGCACGTTCTCTACCAGGTCGACAACCGGCGCCGCAGCAATCGCCTCACGCCCGAAAAGCTCCTGCGCAGCCTGCGCCAGCGCGCGCGCCGTCTCAATCGCATAGTGGTTCGGCTCGGCATACTTCACCAGCGTGGGCGCCACCCGGACCTCGCGCGCCAGCAGTTCTCGCGCTCGCTCTCCGAGAGCAGGGTCCAGCGCTTCAATCTCCTCAACAAGCGAAGCGCACGCCCCAGCGCCAGGATTCCAAGCCGTCCCGGCCGCAGCCTCGCGCAGCCGCTCGCCTAGCTGGCGCACCTCGGCCAGCGGATGCGATAGCAGCCGCGAGACCTGCGTCTCCAGCGTGCGCGCATTTACAATCTGCCCCAGCGAAGTATTAGCCGCCAGCGGCAGCAGGTACCGTGCCACATCAAAAGCCCGAGCCCGCAGCGTCCGCTCAAACGCCTCCGGCTTCATGGCTTCCGGCCGGGTCATGCGCTGGCTCAGCGACCCAAACACCCCGTCCGAGACCTTCCGGTAAGCGGCAAAGAGCGCCGTCACTCCCCCGGTAAAGTCACGCTCCGCCGCAGGGTCGCCAAAGGCAGGCAGATACCAGCCACTCGTCTCAAAGTCCTGGTAGCGAGTCGAGCGCTCCTGCCCGTCCCATCGCTGTTCGTCCACCAGCACAATGGCCGCCAGCAGCGACAGCCGCTCGATTGCAAAGGCCAAGTGTGCCAGGTCGGCAATCGAGCGATGCCCATACTGGAAGTAAAACGTGTTGAGAAACTGCTCGGCACGCTGCGCGCTTATCTGTCGCAGCGACTCCTTCATCGAAAGCGAGGAGCGGGAATATTTGGCCATCGCGTAGGCCAGCACTTCAGGATCGGCGCCATGCACGGCGAAGACCTCGGTCACATTGCGGGCTGTACTGGCAGGTGTGTCGGCGGGCAAAAGAGCTTCAGGCATGGTCTTCAGGATAAGCCATTGCCGATCTCCAAGTGGCCGCAAAGCTACCGACCGTACTCTCGTTCGCGTTGTCGCGATCTACGAGGCCGGCAACTCTTTGGTGCAGAATCCAGCCTTAAGTGCGACAGGCTGGACAGACAGATGATGGAGTGGTGCAGCACAATAGAACTATGCAGGCCGGCAGCATGGACGAGAGGCAAACGAGCAGGCTCATGCACGGACACTCCAGCCCGGTCGCGACACCAAAGTACATTCAGGCTACGCGCAGATGCATTCCGGCGGCTGCCTGCTTCGGATACCGCGATCCGAACGAGCAGCACGACCCTATCCTGCTCGCAACCGAGCACCGCCCGGACGCCTTGCCCGGCGCACCCTGGGTCATGCGCCAGCGCTGGAACGACCTGCTCTTCGCGCACTGGCCCGTCGCGCCCAGCGCAATCGAGCGCCTGCTCCCCGCAGGCCTGGTCGCCGACACCTTCGACGGCTCCGCCTGGCTCGGCGTCGTGCCCTTCACCATGGACCAGATCCAGATCCGCGGCCTCCCAACCATTCCGGGCGCCAACCGCTTTGCCGAGCTCAACCTGCGCACCTACGTCCGCGAGCGCAACACCAACCAGAACGGCGTGTACTTCTTCTCGCTCGATGCCACGAACCCGCTCGCCGTCGCGGTCGCCCGCATGCGCTTCCACCTGCCGTACTATTGGGCGCGCATGCAGGTAGACCATGGCGACGGAGCCGGCATCAACCGGGAGATCACCTACACCAGCACCCGCCTGCTTACCCGCCCTGCCCGCTTTCGTGCCCGGTACCGCTCGCTCGGGC
>CAXTMM010000176.1:0-4649 GCA_964245415.1 uncultured Acidobacteriaceae bacterium
CTCTACCAGTACACCGACTTTTCCGGCTTCCTTATGGCCTTCAAAGCCGTCACCGAGCGTCTCCTCACCGCCGACGACTACGAACTCGTCACCTATCGCATGCTCGAGCGCCTGCACGCCCAGGGCGTCGCCCACGCCGAGGTCTACGTCTCGGTCGGCGTCATCTACTACTGGGCTGCCGCCCGCTCGCAGTCCGAACCAGTCGAACCGCTCTTCGCCGGCATGGAGCGAGGCCGCCTGCGCGGCGAGCGCGACTTCAACATCACCCTGCTCTGGATCTTCGACGCCGTCCGCCACTTCGGCGTCGAAGCAGCCGCGGTCGTCTTCCGCAAAGCCGCGCAGATGCGCGCCGATTACCCCAGCATCATCGGCATCGGCATCGGCGGCGACGAACGTCGCACTGGCGCCGAGCCCTTCCGCGACCTTTACGCAGAAGCACGCGACCAAGGCTTGCGCCTCACCGCCCACGCCGGCGAAACTACCGGCCCCGAGAGTATCTGGGCCGCCATCAACATCGGCGCCGAGCGGCTCGGCCACGCGCTCACCGCGATTGAAGATCCGGAACTCATGGAAGTCCTCGCCGAACGTCAGATCCCGCTCGAAATCTGCGTCACCTCAAACCTTCGCACCGGCGCCTGCCTCTCCATCACAGAACACCCCTTGCGCAGCTACTTCGACCGCGGCCTCATGGTCACCCTCAACTCCGACGACCCGGCCATCTTCGCCAGCGATCTTGAAAACGAATACCGGCTCGGCGGCCGTCAGTTCGAGCTCACTCGCGAGCACCTCCGCGAGCTCGCCGCCAATTCCCTCGAAGCCAGCTTCCTGCCCGCCGGCCGCAAGGTAGAGCTTCTCCGAAAGCTAAAAACGGTGCTCTGACTGGAAGCGGACTCACCAGCAAACCTGATTGGTTCCGTAGGTACCACCGGGTCAAAGAGTCGCGAAAGCAACCTTCCGCGCTGCGCTATGATCGTAGACATGACGTTGCTGAACCTCACCAACTCGGAGCCGGAAAGCAACACGTCGGGCTCCTCGCTGACCAGCGACTTGCACGAGTCGGCCTACCCCATGCTTCGAGCATTGAGCCTCGCGTCGTTGGTTATTGGCGCTACCGCGCTGGGCCTCTTTATAGGGCGAGAACTCCGCCAGCGCTACAAGTTTAAGCGCCGTACACCTTACGACTTCTACTCCAACGCCGGCGACCCCGTCACCATGACCGAGTACGGTATGGGCATCTAGCCGGTGTGGCAGGCAAAGAAAAAGGCAGGGCCAGAAGGCCCTGCCTTTTTCTGCCTCCCGTCCAGACTAGAACGTAGTCGAAACCGTTAACCGAAACGTCTTCTTCGGCTCCCTTAACTGGTAAAGCGACCCATACAGCCGGGTAGCCTGCTCATAGGTGTAATCCCCAGCTCCGCCCGAAGGAAACATACTCCGCGTGATCAGGTTCTCACCCGGTATGTCTTTTACAAGCCGAAGCGGGTTATACGCGTAGTAAATCCGGAACGGCGCATTCACAATCGGCAGCAGCACTGAAACCTGCGCACCCAGTGAGTCGCGCGGCACGAAGTTGGTCCCGTAGATCGGCCGAATATCGCGGTCAAATGTAATCGCCTCACCGCCCTGGCAGGCTCCGTTGATGTAGTCGGGGCAGCCATACAGGGGTGCGTTCAGCAGCGCCGCACCCTCCACGCTCTGCCGTAATTGGTTCTTATTGGCGGCAACGTTGATGCCAAAGTCGTTAAAGATCTCCAGCGCTGCCGTACGCGCCACCAGCGGGATCCGGTACTCCACGTTTGAGACAAACGCCGTATCGCCGCCAGCCGAAACAATCCCATACACCGGCAGCGGTACCTGGATGCACTGGGCGGTTTGCGGCGCCCCCGGCTGCCGCGAGACGCACGAGCTGTCAGGATTGATCAGGTTGAAGAGCACCCGCGTCGGAATGAACGCATAAGGCGTGCTCGACCGGATATCGAAGCCGCGCAGATCGCTCTCTCCACCCTGGTAGGAGCGCTGGAAGGGCGGCGCCACGTCACCCGAAATACCCTGGATGTACGACGCCTGGAACCGATACCCCAGCACATTTCGGCCTTCCGGCGTAAACCGTAGCCCCTTAATAGGCCTAAACTGCTTGAACTCAACCACCGGCTGGATAAACCGCACGTTGCCAAACAGCCCCGCGATCTGAAACGCGCCCGAAAATTCCTTGCCCGTCCGAGGCATAAACGTCGAGTCCAGGTGGTTGTACTGGAACGAGAGAGACGCCTGGCTGGTGATAATACCGGTCAGCGCATTCTGCCCCTGGATGCCGGACCGGAAAGACAGTGTCTGGAACAGGTTCTGCGAAGCCGGGCTGAACGCCGTAACCGAGCTCCTGTTCAGCGAGTAGGTCAGTCCAACCCGTTTGAACGAGCGCCGGATCGGGTAGCTCGCCGACAGGCTCAGCCCGGTCGACGACTGGTTGTAGTTCTGGATCAGCGAGTTAGTCGAGTTGTTCGAGTTCTGCTGCGCGGCCGTCGTAGAAGCATTATTGGTCAACCCATAGCTCTTGTTCGAGTTGTAATCCGTCTTGTTGGTAAACACCTGGAATCCGACGTTGAGCGGCTTGTTGCGCAGGTAAGGCTCGTTGAAGCCCAGCAGCAAATTGCGGGCAAGGTTGCCTTCGCTCGCCTGCAAACTCAGCGTCTCGCCCAAGCCCAGAAAGTTATTGGTCTGGTAGTTCAACCCCAGAAACGAGCCCGACAACCCGCTAACACCGCCGTTCAAGCCGATCGAGTTTTTGCCCTTCTCATGCACCTTCAGCAGCAGGTCTACGGTGCCGGCTTCGGTGTTCTGGTGCGTCTCCGAGTCTTGATCGACCTTCAACGGGTCAAAGTAGTCCAGTTGATTCAGGCGCAGCAGGCTCAGCTCCCACAGGTGCGAGTCGTACACGCTGCCTTCTTCGAGCAGCAGCTCGCGGCGGATCACAAAGTCGCGCGTAATCTTATTTCCCTGGAACTCGATCCGCGAGACCTTGAACTGCTTGCCTTCATCGAGGTCGATGTTAAAGGAGATGGTCTTCGCAGCATCGTTATACTTCGGGTCAGGAATGGGCGCGAAGTTGATATAGCCCAGCGTGCCGTACGCCTTCTTCAGGTTATCCAGACCCTTGCCGAAAGCAGTCGCGTTAAACCAGTCCCCATCCTTCAATGCGAACTGCGCCCGCAACGCTTTGGTATTGGTTACCGCCTTATTGCCGGTAAAGGTGATCCCCGTAAACCGGTAGCGCTGCCCTTCCTCAATCGGGATCCGAATGTCCATCCGCTTGCCCGTGTTCGCGCGGAAGGTAAACAGCGACAGGCCGCCCTCGTTCCGAATATGGGTCAGCGGCTCCGAAGTATTTGCGCGGAAATAGCCGAGGTCGCGGTAAGCCTGCCGCACCCGCTCCGTATCCTCTTCCAGCTTGGTCGAGTCGAACGTCCGCGGCAGCAGGTTTTCGAGTAGCACCGAATGAGGTATCCCGATCGGCCGCAGGTTTTTCATCGAAGCCCGCAGGATCCGCGTCTTCACATGCGTGTTCCCAGTAAAGCTGATCACCCCGACCTTCACGGTAGGGCCTTCCTTAATGGTGAAGTTTACCTGCACCGACGATGGCGGAATGACCTTCACATCGGTCCGCACCTGGGCAAACTGGTGCCCGTGCGCTGCCTCCAGCTCTTTAATCACCGTGATCGCGCGCGCCACCCGCGTCGGATCGTACTGCGACTCCTGCGACAGCCCAACCTTGGCCTTCTTGTAGGCATCCAGAATGTCCGAGGTCGTAATCGAGCTCTCACCCTTGTAGTTGATCTCGCGAATCGTTGGCTTCTCGCGCACATACACGTCGAGGATGATGCCCTTCGGCGTATCTTCCCGCTCGATCCGCACATCCTCAAAGTAGCCGGTGTTCCATAGCGAGTTGAAATCGCGCTCGACAGTAGCTGCGTCAAAAGGCTCATTCTCGTGTGAGAAGAGCCGCGCCAGTACCGTCTCCTTGGGGATACGCCGGTTTCCGATCACGCGAATGCTGGTAATCACCGGCTGCGTCTGCGCCCATGCCGCAGTGGTCAAGTCAGCCAGGCCCGTCAGGCAAAGTAGGAGAAGAGCGATGGTACCTAGCGTGCGGCGGTGCATGCGCGCCAAACGGCTCTTGGAATCAGGGGAGGTCAGGCTCCCACGCGTCTCGGAAAAGATAGGCACACCCTCACTGCAAAATCAGGTCAATCTTGAGGAAAAGTCGATTATAGAGGGCTTACGCAGCACTCCCCAACTCGCTCCCGCCTGGCGCGCCTGGATCGGAGCGGCTGAAAGCTGGTTCGCTGGGATCGGCCTTGCCCACAGCTTGTTCCCCGTACCCGGCGTCTTATTCTCTCAGGTATGGCCGCCTTCCGCCTAGAAAGCCGGCCCGCGAGCCCACCGTGGCTGGTGCTTGGACGGGGGCGGTGCGCTGGTGTGAGCGCAGACGCGTGCGCTGGCGTGCCGAGAGTCCTGCTGTTGTTGCGGCTGAGCCTCTGCCCCGATGACGAGCGTTGCTGCTGCAATTTTGAAATAAGCGCATCGCCCTCCCAGCTTGCCGCATCTTGCAAGCGACCGACTTGCCTGGTTTGAACTTCTCTCGTTTGACCCAAGCA
>CAXTMM010000177.1:0-4637 GCA_964245415.1 uncultured Acidobacteriaceae bacterium
ATGCGCCACATCATCTCCAAGCCCGAGCGCCTTCAATACATACGATGGCTCAAGCGTCGCCGAAGTACACGCCGACCCGCTCGAAACCGCAATATCATTAATCCCCATCAGCAGCGACTCACCCTCAACATACACAAAGCTCATATTGAGGTTCCCCGGCAGCCGGTGCTCCATCGACCCATTCACAAACACATAATCCAGCGTCGACTCAAACTTGGCCTTCAACCGCTCCCGCAGCGCCAGCTGCCGCCTGCCCTCAGCCTCCATCTCGAGTCCGGCAATCTCGCAAGCCTTGCCGAACCCCACTATCCCCGGCACATTCAGCGTCCCCGAACGCATCCCGCGCTCATGCCCGCCGCCATTCTGCTGCTCTGAGATCTGCACCCGGGGATTCCGCCGCCGCACATACAGCGCCCCCACACCCTTTGGCCCATACACCTTGTGCGCGGTAATCGACATCACGTCGACATTATCCGCAATCACGTTCACCGGAATCTTGCCCACCGCCTGCACGCCGTCCGTATGGAAAATCACGTTCTTCTCGTGGCACAGCGCGCCTATCTCCCGCACCGGCTGCACCACCCCAATCTCGTTATTCGCATACATGATCGAGACCAGGATCGTCTTGTCCGTCATCGCCCGGCGCAGGTCGTCCAGATCGACCAACCCATCCGCCTTTACCGGCAGATACGTGACCTTATACCCACCCTTTTCAAGCCGCTTGCACGTATCGAGCACCGCCTTGTGCTCGGTTACCTGGGTAATGATGTGGTTGCCGCGCTCCTTGTACATCTCGGCAATCCCCTTCAGCGCCAGGTTGTTTGACTCGGTCGCCCCGGAGGTAAAAATGATCTCCTTCGCGGTCGCCCCGATCAGCTTTGCAATCTGCTCCCGCGCATGCTCTACCCCTTGCTCGGCCTCCCAGCCAAAGCCATGGTTGCGACTGGCAGCATTGCCAAACTTGCCCGTAAAGTAAGGCAGCATCGCCTCCAGCACCCGCGGGTCCAATGGCGACGTCGCATGGTTATCCATGTAGATCGGCAGCTTCACGCCATTCGCCGTGGTCGCTGGGCCTGATACCGCCGGCACCACCGCGTCCGCATTGTCCTCGCCAGGCTGCACACCGCTTACGTTCTCTGTCACTGCACTGGTGCTCATAAGATTTACTCTCCAAAACCGTCGACAAACGTTTCACACAGGCCGGCCAGTCTCGCCAAAGCAACAGAAACTTAAAACTGAATCGAAACCAGCGTCTGCGCACTCGCGTTCTGCGCCTGCGACTTGGCCCCGGCCTCGACCAAATCCCCAATCCGGATATTCTTCAACAACTCGGCAATCGCATCATTGACCCGCAGCATCGGCTCTTTGATGGTGCAGCTGTCCGTCAGGTCGCACGACCTTTTCCCCGTCGTGCACGCGGTCAAAAACTGCGGCCCATCCACCGCCCAGATCACCTCAAACGCCGTGATCCGCGAGGCTTCTTTCGCCAGCGTGTACCCGCCATTCATCCCCGCGCTCGACCGCACCAGCCCCACCTTCGCCAGCCGCTGCAAAATCTTCGCCAGCAGCTGCGGCGGAATATGGTAGGCCTCGGCGATATCCTTCGCGCTCAAGGCAGCCGTCTGCGGATGCTCGGCCAGGTACTTGAGGGCCATCAACCCGTAATCCGCCTTCTTGGTCAGCCGCAGCATGTCTCCTAGTATAGGACCGCCCCGATCGCCTTACAATGCCGCGCAGCTGATTCGCTCATTTTTGTTCTTTAATAACAGTTATCAACTAACCTCCCGGCGCTCTCCGTACGCTGCGCCCTGAATCTTCTCCATCAATCCTTCCGCAACCCCCCTATTTCCGGGTTACAATCGTCGCGTTGGCCGCCAAAGCTGCCCGACCCTCGATCATGGATACCCCCTGCAAACACCCCAGAGTCCGCATCGTCGCCCGCGAAGAAGATGCGGAGTTCGTCGAATGCCAGGAATGCGGCGAGGTCTTCGACTCCGACGAATTCCGCGACATGGAAATCGAAGCCAAAGCCGCCGAGCTCCGCGACCCCACCCTCGAAGAAGAAGCCTGAAACCGCCTGCGCGGCTGGCGCCCACTTCGTGGGGGGTGTACCGCCCTTCGGGCACAAAAGCTGGTATGCCTCCGGTACTTCAGGAGGCGTACCAGCTTTTGAAGCGCCCCAGGCAGAATACATGTCACGAAGTGACCGCTAGCCGCGCAGGCGGTTTGGCCTTGTTCTACGCGCTGGGCGCGCTCTCGGCCGGGCTTCCGCCTAGTCGCAACGCAATGCGAACCGAGTAGTCGAACGCAGACAGGCAGGTCAATCCCACGGTGGCAAACAGCGCCCACTCCCGAACAAACAACACCGGCCCCGCCGGCTCAAACTGCGAAAGCAACACCGTCACCAGCGCCACCACCTGCGCAAACGTGTTCGCTTTCCCAAACACACTTGGCTTAAAGTTGCGGAAGCCGACCCCGGCAAACAGGATCGCCCCCACGATCAGGATCCCCAGGTCGCGCCCAAACACCAGCACCGTCACTCGCCGTGAGATCAGCCCTTCATGGTTGAGCACCAGGAAGAGCGTGCTCAGCAGCAGCTTGTCCGCTACCGGGTCCAAATACTGCCCCAGCGTGGTCCTCTGCGAAAGCGCCCGCGCCAGCAGCCCATCCAGCCCATCCGAGAGGCCGGCAATCACAAACAGCAAAAATGCCGTCCGATAATGACCATCGAGAATGGCCAGCACCAGGAACGGAACCATGCACAGGCGCAGAAAAGTAAGCAGGTTCGGTACAGCGCGCAGCTGGCTCATCGAGCGTCGATCATCAATTTCCTTGCACTTTCCGGGAAACGCAACGACCGAGTCCTCAGAGCTGACCGTAACCAGTTGTGCCATAACCACTGGTGATAGTACCGCAGCCGCAATCCAACAGGCCATTCACGCCGCCTAACAAGAGTGAGTCGGTTTGCCTACCATCCGCTAACACCGTTTTGCAGGCACTTGGGATTCGAAGGGCATGTTTGCGGTCTAACCTCATCTGAGTTCCCGGTGAAGCGTGCGATGAAGCCTTCGGGTCAGGGGCCGAGGTGGATTTCGCATACTGGCTACGTGGGCGTCGCACTTCTCCTTCTCATGCATCTTGCTTGCTGGCGGCGTGCGAGCGCACTGCATGCATATCGGGGTCACCTGGACGAAGCGTCCCGATGGCTTCAAGCCATCGATCTCCTCTCGTTGCTCGTCTGGTTATGCTGCCTCCTTGGCGCTGGTTGGAAGCGGTGGGCCGGTTCTTCCCTTGGCCTGCTAGCTCTGGTGCTTACGTGGGGGTAAGCGATGGGTCTTTGAATCAGGACCCCAAGCCTTGACACACAGACAAACCAGCGTTAGCGTTTCTCTAGAGATGCAAACCCACCAACATCATCGTCACCACCACCATGCTCCCGTGACGAGCGTTTTGGCGTTGCTTTCTCAAACTCTGTAGCCATTCAAATAACCGGAGTGGCACCGATCCCTGAAGAGCCCGCCAACGCGCAATCGCGAAGGCGGGCTTTTCCATTTCTTAAGGACATTCAGGCATGACAATCGACTTTGAAAAAATGGAAGGCTTAGTCCCCGGCATCGTGCAGGACGCCGCCACCGGCGAGGTGCTCATGGTCGGCTTCCTCAACCAGACCAGCTATCAGCGCACCCTGGACACTGGCTACGTCACCTTCTGGAGCCGCACCCGCCAAAAGCTCTGGGCCAAGGGCGAGACAAGCGGCAACCGCCTCCGCGTCCTTGAAGCCGCAACCGACTGCGACCAGGACACCCTGCTCTTCCGCGTCCAGGTCGAAGGCGATGGCCTCGTCTGCCACGAAGGCACCATCAGCTGCTTCACCCGCGCAATCGAGATGCCTTCGCTCGAAGCAGCCGCGCAAACCCAGGAGGCCCGCTAAATGCCAGCGAACAAACTCCGCCTGGGCATCCCCAAAGGCTCCCTTCAGGACTCGACCATCGCCCTCTTCGCCCAGGCCGGCTGGAAGATCTACGCCTCCGGCCGTTCCTACTTCCCCACCGTCGACGACCCCGAGCTCGAGCTCATGCTCATCCGCGCCCAGGAGATGGCCCGCTACGTCCACTCCGGCGTCCTCGACGCCGGCCTCACCGGCAACGACTGGGTCGTCGAGTCCGGACGCAAGGTCGTCAGCGCCTGCTCCCTCGTCTATGCAAAGCAAAGTCGCCAGCGCGTCAAGTGGGTGCTCGCCGCCCCCGAAGACTCCCCCTACCAGTCAGCCGAAGACCTCGCCAACAAAATCATCGCCACCGAGCTAGTCGAAGTCACCAAAGCCTACTTCGCGCAAAAAAGCATCCCCGTCCAGGTCGAGTTCTCCTGGGGCGCAACTGAAGTCAAACCCCCCATGCTCGCCGACGCCATCGTCGAAATCACCGAGACCGGCTCGTCCCTACGCGCGAACCGCCTCCGCATCCTCGACACAGTCATGGAATCGGAAACCCACCTCATCGCCAACGAGCAGGCCTACACCGACCCCTGGAAGCACGCCAAAATCGAAACCCTCGCCCTCATGCTCGGCGGCGCCATCGCCGCCCAGGGCCAGGTCGGTCTCTTACTCAACGTCCCCAACACCCACCTCCCCGCCGTAC
>CAXTMM010000178.1:0-4617 GCA_964245415.1 uncultured Acidobacteriaceae bacterium
TCGTTTGCCAGGTACACGATACCGCTGCCGCCTACGCCCATACTTATCATCAACTAGTAATCATAAATAAAAAAATACTTCATCCTGCTAGTAGTGTAGCCGCAAGGCTTCGGTAGGGTGTTAAGTCTCAGTGCGCCGGGTTCACGTTAGAGATTGCAGTCTGCCCACGGCTCTGAGTTTCGCTCGCCACAACCGGCGCCCTGCGCGCCCAGGCAGGCTGGGTCAGCGTCCACGATTCGCCCCCGTCTGCAGACATGCTTACCTCACCACTGGCAAGGCGGGTCTTGCGTCCCGCAACTACATCAAAGCTGGACGCTCCCGCGTTGCCTGCTTTAAAGCTAAGAGTCATCCCATGATCGCCCTTCGACATGCCTGCGGGTGCGTAGCGCAGGCGCTCCAGCGCCCAGCCTGTCGGTGTGTGCCGCGCATCTATGCTGACAATTGTTCCAATCGCCGGATGCGTTTCGTGCAGCGTCGCAAGACTATTCGCAAACGAATCCACATGCGCGCTTAAGACGCGCCCGTCCGCGCTGGTGAGCGTCCAGTCAGCTGCCGCAGCCATCGTCACTGCAGCCGGCTCGATCTTCCACTCGACCGAGCGCGGCGCAAACGCTAGGGTATGTACATCTTGCGAAAGCGCTCCATGGTACGCGATGAAATTAGGCGGCTGACTTATCTCCTGCCATATATCAGCTGTGCTGGTGATGTTACCCACCTTGAGCGCCGTACCCTCGCCCGCAACCGCAGCCTGCTCGCGATAAATCAGCACAGGCGTAGGGGTTGCAACAGGAGTCATGCCGCCGCCTTGCTCGGTAATATCGCTGCCCTGCACAAACTGCCAGATCACCGGCACGCCTGTTTCTGTAGCAAAGCGCAACAGGTACGTGGCGCCTTTGGCAGCCTCAGCAGGCGAGTCGAACTGCATCGGCACCAAATGTACCTCCGCACCCGCGAACTTATCCATCTCAACCTCCACCTGCTGGTTGGTGTAATGCACGCGCTTGTTAGTGGCGCGGTCAGTAAGCACCGCATCATACAAAGATTTGGGGCCGCGATCGTCCACATCTAACTCAACCATGCTGTAAGGCAGTTCGGGGCCAACCCACTGCACAAACTGGCGTGGAAAATAGCGATAGGTGATCCCGGCCGGCTCGGTTGGCAGACTGGTGTTTGGCGTTTGCGAGTAACCCACCGGGGCAAGAGATATGAGTAAAGCTGCAAGCATGGACTGAGTCTTCATGGCTTTCTCCTTTGAGGTAATGAGCAGTTAAAATGTGAACCGCGCGCCAACTTCAAGACGGCGGGCCGTCTCTGCCGCGAGCGGTTGAGCAAAAGTAGGTGAACCTGCTACTGTGCCGACTGCTGTTACGTTTGTGTGATTGATTAGGTTTGCCGAGCGCGCGTTGAGGGTGAGCGTCTGGTGCCGGTCGCCGGATCGCGCATGACCAATAGCAAAGGCACGGCTCAGATTTGCGTCGAGATGCACCGTCGCCGGCATAGTGCCGGCATTGCGTGGCAGGTCTCCATTGACGGCAGCAGTAGAGAGCAGGCCGAATCGCGTCGCGTAGACACCGTCGCCGCTCGCACTCGCATACGCTGGACGATCATTAAAAATGCCGTCGCCGTTATTGTCTCCGCCCGTGGTCACGTCGTACGGCAGACCCGAAGCCGCGTCAAACTGGGTGGACAGGGAAACCTTAAGAGGCAGACTGATCTGCCCGATAGCGAAAACTCGGTTGGTCGACTCCCAGCTGGCGCGGGCAAACTCACCACGATCGGAGGAGGAGGATTGCGGAAAATTGCCGGACGTGTCCACATCCGTGATCAGGTCGTAATGTAAATAGCCAACAAACACACCCAAACGTTTGTAACTGTGCTGATCGACGCCCACGAAGGTAACTGTGCCCTGCAGGTTACCGGTCTGTTGATACTCGAACATATTGCGGTTAGCACAAAAAGGTCGCGGTGCGAGCAAGGGATTTGCAGTTGCGGCAGTTACTAGTGGCGCATTAATATTGCGTGAACGTAAATCGTCCCACGCCGCAGCGTAAAAAACATTCGCCTGTGCATGCCAGTGATGCGGTAAGTCACGCTCCAGGCCCACCTGCGCCTGGAAAGATGGCGATTGACTGATGTGCTGAGCAAAGGAACGTGTCGTGGCAATAGCCAGAGAACCGGCTACCGGGGTAAGCGGTGCGCTATAGCTAGGCGCATAGACTAACGTCTCTGCTTGTCGAATGCCGTTGAGTCTGTAAGCCTCAAGCGTGGTTGCCTGACTTACAGGGCTCGAGAACAAGCCGGCACGTAGATGGATCACCCACTTCTGCTTTTTATCTGGCGACCAAGCCATGCCGGCGCGAGGCGCGAAGTTGGCGAACGAGCCGGGCGATGTCTCAAACGCATAGCGCAGACCGGCCGATACCGACAATCTTGGTGAAAGCTTCCACGTATCCTGCGCATAAAGTGCAAGCCTCCACTGCGTGAACGGAACCAGCGGATCGCCCGTCGTCACCTGGTAGGTGGTGGGCACGCCACCAGGCAGCCCGGCAAGCGCACGGCGATACTGCTCAAACCCCGTAATGACGCTGGTTCCCGCACCACTGAGATTCGGAGCAACGCCGCCGCCGAACGTGTAAGCTCCGTTGAATGTGTCCGGATCTGTCGCGTGGACAAAGATACCGAGCGCCTCCACACCTATCTTCATAGAATGCGCACCCCGCGTAATCAGCAGGTCATCGTTGACCTCAAGATCGCGCTCGCGATCCTCAAGCGTCTGGCTGGTCGCGCCACCACCGGTAAAAGCGCCTGCTACCTGCACACTTGCTGCTGTAGAGTTCGGCGTATCAACAGTGTTCTTCCACGTATAGGCCACACGCGATTCGTGCAGAAGGCTGGAACTAAGTGTCGCAATGTTGGTAAGTCGCAGGGTATGCTCACTTATCTCGGTGCCATGACCCGCTTCCTCGAGAGAAAGCCCACCTACACCCTGATTGCCAAGGGAACTTACATTGCCCGTATAAGACGCAGTGGCGATGTTTTTCGCATTCAGTTGCCAATCGGAGCGTGCAGAGGCAATCCACAGCCGCTGCGGTGCAGAGACACTCTGCTGTAGTGGCGCAGGCGCACCATCGCTGTTAATCACGATCGCGTTCACGACATTAAACTCGTCTATGTCACGTTTCTCGAGCGCCAATGCAAAGTCGCTTTTACGAGGCACGATCGGTCCACTCAGCTCAAAACCATAGCGGCGTTTGCCGGCCGGCGTGCCGGTGGTTGAAAAAGGATCGTTCGCATTAAAGACCGAGTCGCTATCTGTGTAGAAAAGCGCGCCATGGTAGAAGTCAAGAGCGGGCTTTGTATATATCTCAATACGGCCGCCACGGTAAGGCGGCTCCTCATACTCGGACGAAAACATGTCAGGATTGACACGGATCGAAGCTATCGACGATTTAGGCGGCAGCTGGCTCGAGTTCTGAAAACCATCCACGGTGACAATCGCCTGCCCCGGCGCGCCGCCGCTCGTTGCGGCGAGCACTTGCAGTTGCCGCTTGAAGTCGTCCGGATCATCTGCCAGGTCTTGTACGTCTTTGCCTGTAAGAATGTGCGTGCCGGCGCCGTGGTCTGTATCGAGCGAGTTTGCATCGTCGCCGACTGCGACATTTGTTTCAAGCGCAGCGATCGTGAGGTTGACAACCAGAAGAGAACCGGACGCTAGAATGTCCTTTGGCGCAAACCCGGCAGCTTGGATGTGAATCGCACTTCCCCGGGCAGACACACAGGGGAACACGAACCGTCCATCGGCGTCAGAGAGCGTCCTCCGCGCGGATCCTTCACTCGGTTGCAGTAGAATGCTTGCGCCGGCAATCGCGGCCTGCGCCGGATCAAGCACTTTACCGGTAAGCGTACCGCCGGTGGAGCAAACCTGCGCAGAGACCGGCCGCAGCCCTGCTCCCAACAGGACTGCAGACAGACAGCCTTGTTTCCAATCCACTTTCCGCACCGCCCGCTCCTTCACTTACCCGACTGAAGTAAGTGTGGCGGATAGCGGACTTAACGATAAGTGCAGCTTGTCATCAAACAGGAGTGACAAGTGTCATGCACTCGCCTCCACCCGCGATACAACGACGCAACCAAATTCAGGCGCGTGTGTGGTGATCAGCCCAGGCCTGCTGCAGCAATGCAGCAGCTTGCTTGGCCGGGATTGGCTTGCGAGCAGGCTGCGAGCCGTCGCGCATGAGCACCCAGGTTGCATAGGCACTTACCGTGCCTAGAAGAAAGAGAATCGTACGCGTCATCGCAATCGGCTCCACCCCAAAGGGAGTATGGGTACAGCGGATTAGGATGCGAGGCAGGTCGAACGCGATGCCGGCTACGCAGCTCCATTTGGAAGATCAAGCGCCTTCAAAGTCAGCGAGCCAATGCAGGCAGCGCGACCTCGATACGTGTTCCCGCGGCGGAGTCCAGGGTAAGGCTTCCACCCAACTCAACGATCCGCTCCCGCATGCCGTGCAGGCCATTACCTTCACGCTCAATCTTTCCGCAGCCATCATCCATGACGACCAGCCGTGTCGACGCATCGGTCGCGGCTATCTCAACAATGCAACGGCTCGCGCCTGC
>CAXTMM010000179.1:0-4559 GCA_964245415.1 uncultured Acidobacteriaceae bacterium
AAAGATGCGGGTAACTCACAAACCTGGGTAGGCGGTCCTCACCGTAGGATTACAGAGTAAGAGAGTATTTACCTTTACAGCGGATAGTGGCGCCACCGGAGAGAGGTCACGCGCAACCGTAAAGGATTGACTATGGAACTCATGGAGGTCGTCGATTTCGGCCGAACAAGTATCGGAAAGGGTCTGAAAGACAAGTTGGCAGCGGGAACAGAAGCCGGGATTATTGATCGTGATCCAAGTGCCATCATCGGCAAGGGCTTTTGATTCACCTCGCTTTATTCCAGGGCATGGAGACATGGTGGCGCGATGAGGGCGTCCTCGCACGCTTCGTTGGCGACCTGGTCGCTGACGAACTCACCCGTCTTCGGCCCGGCGCCGTGCTTCCGCCGCGCCCCTGGCCCGCTGACCTGAGCTTGGTCGAGGGCATCCTGGCATGCGACTCGCTCGAGCTGCTTACGTTGGCAACAGCGCTTGCCGAGTCGCTCGAGGTTAATCGATCCGGGGTCGAGAATTGTTTGTTGGCGCGCCGCACTATGTCCGAATGGCGCGCCATCGCAGTCGCCGCGCTGGAGCATTTTTCGTCGGAACTGACGTTTCGCACGTCCGGCAGCGCCGGTGCGGTAAAATCGCTGCGTCACCCACTTGCGCGGTTGCTCCAGGAGGTTGAGGAGTTCGCCCAGCTCGTTCCGGGCCGCCGGCGCGTGCTATCGGCTGTGCCAGCGCACCACATCTATGGCTTCCTATTCACGGTTTTACTGCCCCAAAGGCTGGGTGCGCCAGTGCTCGACGTACGGGCCAGCTCGCCCGCCAGCCTGAGCTTTAGCTTGCGCGAGGGGGACCTGCTCATCGGCCATCCCGCCTTCTGGAGCGCCTTTGCACAGACGATGCAGCAGGTCCCGGCCGACGTCATTGGCCTTACCTCTACAGCGCCGTGCCCGCGTGAGACGGCGCGGGCGGCTCTGTTCTGCGGGATGTCACGTCTCGTGGAGATCTACGGTGCTTCGGAGACCGCCGGTATCGGTTGGCGCGATGATCCGGACGAGCCTTTCGTGCTCCTCGCCCACTGGCGCCCTGGTGCTGATACGGAGACGCTTCTGCGTGTCTTGCCGGACGGCACGTGCGATGCCGCGCGCGTTCCCGACCGCCTCGTCTGGTGCGGTCAACGCGCCTTCCGGGTTGAGGGCCGGCGGGACGAGGCCGTCCAAGTGGGCGGAGTCAATGTCTTTCCCTCCGTTGTGCGCGATCATTTATTGAAGCATCCAGGCGTACGTGATGCGTCTGTGCGGCTGATGAGCCCCGGCGAAGGTGTCCGGTTGAAGGCCTCATTGCGTCGACATGCCCGTCGTGCGACGTAGACGAACTCCGGCATGAGCTCAACGCCTGGTGCAACGCGCGGCTCACTGCGCCGAACGCCCGAAGGCTTTCAGCTTCGGTCCCGAGCTGCCGCGCAACGCGCTCCTCAAACTCGCGGACTGGCCACTTTTCGAGGCAATCATATGATCCTTGCCTCGATCACTGGGGTGTCCGCGCCAAACGGTCTAAGCAACCGGACGGTAGATTTCGGCGGCGAGATGCACCCGCCGATGTCTACGCGGTTTCCATCTTGTCGCATTCATCGGATACATGCTCAAGCAAGCAGCAGCCCTGGTTCAAGGTGCATAATACCCTCAAGTCTAACGCCAAGGTTCGACTCTCGCTGATCGGCCGCTTGAGGAGTGAAAGCCTCCTCGACCCACGCTGTTGGAGCCTCGGTACTACAGCTAGAGGAGGTGAACTTGGGCCACGCGCGCTCACACTGCCCCGGCGCACGAATGCTGACCGGGTTAGGAGGACGACCTGCCTGCGCGACGGATACGATCGCGTCCGAGTCCCTTCGCGGCGTAAAGCGCTTGATCCGCCTCTTTTACCAGGAATAGTCGGCTATCTTCGCCGTTCGGCGTCATGGCCGCCACACCTATGCTCACCGACACACGAACCGGCGATTGACCATCGACTGAAATGACCATCGCCGCGACGGCCTCCCTGATTTGCTCAGCTGTGAACAGAGCCAGGGGACAATCCGTCTCTGGCAGCAGCACTGCGAACTCCTCGCCGCCGTAGCGAGCGGCGAGGTCGGATGAGCGATGCAAGGCTGAGCGCAACTGTTCTGCGATGCCGCGCAACGCGTCGTCACCTGCAAGATGCCCATACCGATCGTTGAATTGTTTGAAATGATCGACATCAATCATCAGCAGCGCAAGACAGCTCTGAGATCGAAAGGCCCTAGCCCACTCCGCCTTGAGCACCTCGTCGAACGTGCGCCGGTTCGAAAGGCCGGTGAGGCCGTCCGTGGCGCTTAGGCGCGTGAGCCGGGTGTTTGCCTCCTCGAGACGCTGGCAGGTGATTGAAAGCTCAATCTTGGAGAGTTTCTGCTCCTCTTCGGCAGATATCAGCCATAAAGTATGTTCGCCCAAACACCTGATGATCTCGAACTGAGCGGCGAGATGAAAAGCGATCAGCACCGCAAATGCCTCGAGGAATGGCACGCCCGTAGCGATGCAGGCCACTCCGGGCAATCCTAGCGCGATCGCGGTCTGGCATTTCGCTGCCAAAGGAGAAGCGTTGTTCCGGACAGCCGCTCCACCAGCGAACGATATGACGTTTGTCGCCATGAAAGTCATCGCCACCATGTCGCTGCACCAGAAGGTTGTGCAGGCTGCGCCAACACCCGCAATAGCGGCAGCGATTGCGCCCCCGACGAAAAACGCCCATGCCCAAGTTTCAGCGGACAAGCTTTCCGAGCGCCGATGAAACATCATTGCCAGACCGAGTCGCAAACTGAGTACGACGCTGCCTGTCGCGCCCCATGCGATGAACCAGGTGTTGCCGGAGTGCAGCCAGCACACTGCCGCTGCCAGCATCGCCCCAAGGCCGCTGACAACCAAGGATAGTGGCTGTTGCAACAGCGACGACACCAGCCGCCGACGCTGCTTGCCAGGTAAGCCCCGTCCTCCCAGCAGCATTTCAAAGTCGCTCATCACATCTCCGGTGATAACGGTCCCGTTCGACTAGGTTTCGCCATGACCGCATGAAGAAGCGAGGATCGACAAATCGCGTTTCTGGCGACGAAAGCTCAAGAGGCTTGCTCATGTCTTGCGGTGGTCCGAGAGCGGCTAGGTGTCCGGCTGCAAACGAGACTATCCCTGCAGCCCACTTCGCCAAGCCGTTCGTTTCGAGCGTCACGGCACTACTTGAAATCGAAGGGCGTAGCTTTCATCGTGGCGGCGTTCTCCCGAACTCTATGTAGTCGCGAGGCTATTTCATTACTACGTCGAAACTCTATCGAAATGTTTGAGGGGAGCGGCAGGTTCGATGGATCGCAGGCCGAAAACAATACGACTCTTCAATCCCTGGGTCACGAGGCTGCGAAGTGCAGTCTCGAACTATCAGCCTTGGAGAGGCGGCAAGCCAAAGCAATTGTCAGATCATCGCCCTTCTTGCCCCGCGGCCAGCAGCTTGTCATCGTCGAGAGCTTCGAATTGCCGCGCCTCTGTGTAGTCAGGACTGGCGTGGCAAACCATGGCCACATCCTTTGCTTTCGCCGCCAAAAATCGATCTTATACCAGCGGCTTTAGACCTTGACCCTTAGGTGTCCGGCAAGGCAAGGCCTTCTTTTCTGAAGAAAAAAAGCAAAAGACTTTTGGTCCTGCTGTCGCGGAGGTTCTGCAGCGTACGCCCAAAGGAACAAAAGTTTTTTGGTTTTTTTTTCAAAAAAGAACCGCTTGCTTCGCCTGCACGTGTCAAGATCTGCGACAGTTGGTATTACTACCCCAGTATAGCCTGAACGAGCGCCGCTCCTTTCGCATAAGGCGGATAGAACGTCTCGATCATGTCTCCCTCGCCGCGCACGAAAACGCCGCGCGGGTTGGAGAACTCGCGGAAGCCCTCGATCCCGTGGTGGCGGCCCATGCCGCTGTTGCCGGAGCCGCCAAAACCCATCGACGGCAGCGCACTCTGCATGGCGCAAGTGTTGACGGCCACACCGCCCGAGCTGGTGTGATCCAGCACGCGTTCAATCGTCGCTTGGTCGTCGCCGAACACGTACAACCCGAGCGGCCGTTCTCCCGCGTTGATGGACCCAATCGCGGCATCGAGGTCGTCGTAGGCGACAACAGGGAGTATCGGACCAAAGATCTCCTCGTGCATGATGCGCAAACTTGGTGCCGGATCGACGACGAGCGAGATGGGCATGCGGCGGCCGTCGCGGTCGACGGCGTCGTTCTGCTCGAGCGTGATGATGGTGCTCTGATGCTGGCGCGCCTCGTCCAACAGGCCTTCCAAACGGTCGAGGTGACGATCGGAAATGATGCCGGTGCACTCGCTGCCGCGGGCGTAGTCCGGCGCAGCTTCGGCCATGAAGGCGCGGGCGTGATCCACGAAAGTTTGCAGCTCTGGTCGCGGGACGATGGCGTAATCGACGGACACGCACATCTGCCCGCCCTTGATCATCTTGGTGCCCAGCACGGACTCCACGTTGCGCCGCGTGACCGAGCCCGGTGTCAGCACGGCGGGGCATTTGC
>CAXTMM010000180.1:0-4201 GCA_964245415.1 uncultured Acidobacteriaceae bacterium
GCTTGAGGATGATGTTCTCCACATCCTCGCCCACATAGCCGGCTTCGGTCAGCGTCGTTGCATCGACAATCGCAAATGGCACATCAAGCATCTTCGCCAGCGTATGCGCCAGCAGCGTCTTGCCGCTGCCCGTTGGCCCAACCAGAAGTATGTTCGACTTGGCTAGCTCCACATCATTGCCGCGCGTGCGGTTCATCGCGATCCGCTTGTAGTGGTTGTAAACTGCGACCGCAAGCTTCTTTTTGGTCGTCTCCTGCCCGATCACATACTCATCGAGAAACCCCTTCACCTCGAGCGGCTTGGGCAGGTGCGTAGGCGCCGCGCCCGGTGCTGTCTCGGTGCGATCATCTTCCAGAATGGAGTTGCAGACGGCCACACACTCGTCGCAGATATAGGCGCGCGGATAATCGCTCGGCGAGGAGATAAGCTTCGCGACCGCGTCCTGCGACTTGTGGCAGAACGAACAACGGAGCGACTCGTCTGATCCGGTGCGGGTTTTCATGACTGGTAACTCCTCTTTACGACGAAACTGCCACGGCGCAACTAAGCGCCGCCCTTGAGTAACTCGGGGCGCGGCCGATCGATGATCTCATCGATAATGCCGTACTCCTTGGCCTGGGGTGCGTTCATGATAAAGTCCCGCTCGACGTCGCGCTCAATCCGCTCCAGCGACTGCCCGGTATGGTTCGACATCAACTTATTCGTGATTTCGCGAATCCGCAGGATCTCCCGCGCGTGGATGTCAATGTCGGTCGCCTGGCCCGAAATCCCCCCCATCGAAGGCTGATGAATCAGAATGCGCGAGTTGGGCAGCGCAAACCGCTTGCCGCTCTTGCCGCTCATCAGCAAGAACGCGCCCATGCTCGCCGCCTGCCCAATGCAATACGTCACAACATCGTTCTTGATGAACTGCATCGTGTCGTAAATCGCCAGACCGGCGGTAATTGAGCCGCCCGGTGAATTGATATACAGCTGAATGTCCTTCTCAGGGTCCTCGCCCGAGAGAAATAACATCTGCGCAATGATCAGATTCGCGATCTGGTCATCGATCGGCGTACCCAGAAAGATGATGTTGTCGCGCAGCAGACGCGAGTAAATGTCGTAAGCGCGCTCACCGCGGCTCGTCTGCTCTACCACCATAGGAACTAGTGCCATATCCTGCCTGACTCTCCACTTATCTGTTCGACTGCCGTTCTACCAACCGCCGGGGAGGCGACGCCTCCGCGACAAAAGCTTAGGCGCTGAGCCGCTCGTACAGCAAGTTACCAATCTTCTCTCGCCGCACCTGCTCTCGGATCCGGGTCAACGTTCCATCCTGCGCAAAGCGCGTGCGCAGCGTTTCAAGCGGCTCCCGGGTCTGCACGGAGATCATCTCAAGCTCCCGCTCCAGCTCAGCATCCGTTACCTCGATCTTCTCCTCGTCCGCGATCCGGTCGAGCAGTAGAATCCCCTTCACCTCGTTGAGCGCCCCATCCCGCTGCGCCTCACGCAGCCGTGCAAAGTCGAGCTTGCGCATATCTTCCTCGCGCATGCCCTGCTGCGCCAGCGCCCGCAGTCCGCGATCGAGCCGCGCATCCACCTGCTGGCCAACCAGGGTCTCCGGAATCGGGAACTGGTAGCGCGCCGCCAATGCCTCCAGCAGCTTGTCTTTTGCTTCCGCTTCCAGGCGTCGCCGCTTGTCCGCGGTCAGGTGCTCGCGCAGCTTGTTCGTGAACTCCTCCCAGGTCTCGTACTCGCCCAGCTCCTTGGCAAACTCGTCGTTTAGCTCAGGCGCAATCCTGCGTTTGATCCCGGTGATCTCGACGTCATAGGCGATGCTCTTGCCCGCCAGCCGCGGCTCGCCGAAATCAGCCGGATAGTCCACTTCAAACTTCAGCTGCTGGCCAACCGTCGCCCCACGCAGCGCCTCGTTGAACGCCGGTAGCGTGTTCTTCCCGCCAACTTCGAGCGACACATCGGTCCCCTCGATCGGCTCATCAATCGGCGCCGTCTCTTGCGCCCCGTCAGCCGGCGGCCTCGCCTCACCCTTGAAGTTGATCTGCGCCCAATCACCCTCGGCCAGCGCCCGCTCCTCTGTCACCGGCTCCATCGTCGAACGCGAATCCTTCACCCGCTCGAGCTCTGCCTCATACTCGTCCTCGGCCAGCTCCACCCGCGGCTTCTCTACCCGAACCTCCTGGTACCCGGCAATGTCAATTACCGGCAGCACCTCAAAGATCGCCTTGAAGGTCAGCGGCTCACCATCCACCAGGTGCAGCTCGGTTACCTGCGGCTGCGACACCGGTTTGTACCCCGCCTCGTCAATCGCCGTTCTGAAATGTGCCGGCAACACCGCCTCAACCACATCCTGACGAATCTGCTCAGAAAATCGCGCCCGGATCAAGGTCGGCGGCACCTTGCCGATGCGAAACCCGGGGATACGCGCCTGCTTGCCATACCGCTTGGTGATCGTGCGAAACGCAGAGCCGACTTCCTCGGCCGGAATCGTCACCGTCACTTCGCGGCTCAGCTCGGGGTTTAGAGCCGGGCCGGGTTGATCGTGGTCGTGACCTTCATGATCGTGACCCGTTTCATGCGCTTCGGCCGTCGCGGCAACTTCGGTGTTCGTGGTGGTTTCGAGTATGTCTGTTGAACTCAACGTGTGCCTTCCAAAGGTTTGCTCGTCCTCGGATTTCAGGAAAAATACAGCTCCAGCAGAGCGCGTGCGGTCACGCGCCACGTGGACAGCAGAGGGGACGGCTACTCCCTATGCTACGGAGCTTTAGAAGGCGGGTCAAACCAGCGACCGCACCAAAGTGCGCAGCCGGCAAACCCATCAGCCACTGCATACCAGCAAACGCCGCCGGCTGCTGAGCGGGCGGCGGCGCTTATGCTTCACATCCACCCTGAACGGCTACTGCATCGGCGCAATCGGCGCAGCCGGCGGGGGTATAAACAGCTCCAGCTGTACCTTCCAGGTCACTGACCTACCCGGTGCAAGCGTCACCATCCCGGTGTCCATCCCGTGCCACTCCTTGCCCCAGGGATCGCCAAAGTTGAACTGCTCCTCAATCGCGACAAAGCTCTTGGCCGGCGGCGCATACACCTGCACCGTCTTGATCTCGGGCGAGAGCCCCTTGATGCGCATTCCGTACTTGGAGGTCGGGTCGGTCAACTCCACGTTCACCGACCCATCCGTGCGGGTGAGTGTGGAAAAATTGTCGTCTAGAAAGTCCCCGGCCAGCGGCTTGCCAGTGGCCGGAGTGTAGTCGTACTTGGTTCCTGCGACCGGCGTAAGCACCCCGGTCGGGAAAACGTCGTCGTAGTTGTTCACCTGCGCCAGCTTGGCCGCCGGAATATGCAGCCGCGCCTGCGTCCGGTCCCCGCTGGGGATGGCAAAGTAGGGGTGCCAGCCGATCGCCATCGGCTCGGCGACGTTGCCCACGTTCGTCGCAGTGATCGTCGCGATCACCGCATCCCCGCTCAGCGCAACCGAAAAGTTGAGATCAGTCTTCGAAAGCCACTGCCCGCCAAAGTCGCCCGCGTGCAGAATGCCCGTCACCGTCTCCCCGTCGGCTGTCTTCTGCTTCTGGATATTCTCAACCTTGCTCGCCAGGATCAGCCCATGGATCGAGTGCTTGGGCGCGCCCGGCTTCTTGCCCGACCAGTCCGCCGGCAGGTTGAGCGTGTGCCCCTGCCAGCTCGTCTCGATCGTCTTGCCATCGGAGGAAAGCTTGCCCGTGATGCGATTCGGGTAGGGAACCAGGAACCCTCCGCCAAACGAGGTCGACGCCGTGCCGCCCAGGTCCGTCGGCCCGCCATTTAACTTGCCCGCCGCCTCCTCCACTGAGGGCGAGGCAAACAACTTGACCTCGCCCTTGCCGGGCAGGTTGGCCGTGATCTGAAACAGGTTAAACCCGCGCCCGGGAAACACTGTAGCCGAGACAAACTCGGGTTTCGAGCTGCTCTGGGCAGGCGTCCGCTCAATCGTCACAACGTCTTCCCCGCCCACCTGCAGGGCAGAGTCGGTGACCAGTGGCCTCGGCGCGTTGGCTTGCTCGGGGGGCTGCGCGTGCTTGCCGCACCCGGCCACAGGCAGCAGCGCCGCGGTGGCTGCAAGGTAAAGGCCTTTGGAAAAAAGAGACATCGTTCAAACCTCGAAAGCAGAAGTGGTACAACAGGAAGTGTTTGCCAGGCGGGCCTATTCTACGCTGTTTAGGAT
>CAXTMM010000181.1:0-4197 GCA_964245415.1 uncultured Acidobacteriaceae bacterium
GGGGCGTTAGTGTGGAGAGATAGGCAGCGTTGTGGTTGGGGTTTTCGAGCTTTTTGGTGGGGGCGGGGAGCGGGTCGCAGAGGGTGGCGAAAGGCAGGAGTGAGGCTTGCTGGCTGGGTGTGGCTGGCTGCTGGGTGGCGTGGTCCATGATCGACGGAAGGTACCCTGGTGGGTATAGATGCGCGTGGCTGGGGCGCGAGTCGACTGCTATACTTATGGTAGTGATGCGCCTGCCTTTTCCAACCGGCACTCTCCTCTAGCGGCTCCCGCCGCCTGCGCATTGTCCTCGTCTATTTTCCAACTTAAAAACTTGTTCGAGATGTCTGGCGTGCGGGGCTTGCGTCAGGGGAGTGAATCGCCATGTTGGAACGCCTGGAACAGATTGTGGCACGGTTTGAAGAGTTGGGCTCGCAGATGGAGCTGCCGGAGGTTTTCTCGGACCAGCAGAAGTATCAGAAGATTGCCAAGCAGCACCGGGAAATGGAGCCGCTGGTGAAGCGGATTCGCGTGTACCGCGGGGTGCTGGAAGGGATAGCCGAAGCTTCTGTGATGGCGAACGAGGAGGACGCTGAAATCCGCGCGATGGCCGAGGAAGAGCGCGCGTCGCTCGAGGCGCGGCTGCCGGGGATTGAGGAAGAGTTAAAGGTTTTGCTGCTGCCGAAGGACCCGAACGATGACAAGAATGTGGTGGTCGAGATTCGGGCGGCTACGGGCGGGGATGAGGCATCGCTGTTTGCTGCCGAGGTGTTTCGCATGTACACCCGGTTTGCGGAGCTGCACCGGTGGAAGGTGGAGGTGCTGTATGAGACCGAGTCTTCAGTGGGTGGGTTGAAGGATGTTTCGTTTTTGATGGAAGGCCTGGGCGTGTACGCGCAGATGAAGTTCGAGAGTGGCGTGCACCGGGTGCAGCGGGTGCCGGCGACCGAGACGCAGGGGCGGGTGCACACGTCGGCGATCACGGTGGCGGTGCTACCCGAGGCCGAGGAAGTGGATGTAAAGATCGAAGCCAAAGACCTGCGGATTGATACGTTTTGTTCGTCCGGGCCTGGGGGTCAGTCGGTGAATACGACTTACTCGGCGATCCGGATTACGCATCTGCCGACGAACACGGTGGTGAGCTGCCAGGATGAGAAATCGCAGAGCAAGAATCGAGAGAAGGCGATGCGGGTGCTGCGGTCGCGGCTGTATGAGGTGGAGCAGGAGCGGCTGCACCAGATCGAGGCGGCGCAGCGGAAGAGCCAGGTGGGGACGGGGGATCGGAGCGAGAAGATTCGCACGTATAACTTTCCGCAGAACCGGTTGACCGATCATCGGATCGGGTTGACGCTGCACCAGCTGACTGAGGTGATGGAGGGGCGGATGCAGCCGGTGGTGGATGCGCTGGTGGCGTATTTCAACGCTGAGCGGTTGAAGGGTGAGGCGGACGCGGCGTAGGGACTTGCCGTCCAGGCACATGCGCTTCGCGCAGGAAGCAGACCGGAGCAGCGGTGGGAAGACAAATTACTCGCATGAATGTGCGAATGGCGCTTCGCCACGGTGCAGCCGCACTGGACGCGTCACGCGAGCCAAGCCGGGATGCTGCTTTGCTGCTTTGTCGCGCACTAGGGAAAGATCGGTTATGGCTAATAACCCACCCGGAAGAGTGCTTGAGCGTGGCACAGGCTTGGCAATTTGAGCAGTGGCTGGCGCGGCGGGCTCGGTGTGAGCCGATGCAATACATCTTAGGCGAGCAGGAGTTTTATGGGCTGCGGTTTGCGGTCTCGCCTGCGGTGTTGATCCCCCGGCCGGAGACGGAGCATTTGGTGGAGGCGGCGCTGGCGCGGCTGCCGGATGGCGAAAGAGTTCGTGTGGCGGATGTGGGGACTGGGTCGGGGGCGATTGCGGTTGCGATTGCACATGCGCGGCCGCTGGTTGAGGTGGTGGCGCTCGATGTGTCACCGTCTGCGTTACAGATTGCGTGGGGCAATGCAGAGGCGCATGGGGTGGGTGCGCGGGTGCGTTGCGTGGAGTCGGATTTGCTTAGCGCGGTTGCGGGTGAGCGCTTTGCGATGATTGTTTCGAATCCGCCCTATGTGGCGGATGGCGAAGTGCTGGAAGCGCAGGTGCGGGAGTGGGAGCCCGCGCTGGCGCTGTATGCGGGCGAGCGCGGGCTGGCTGTGTACGAGAGGCTGATTCCCGAGGCGCGCGAGGCGCTGGTGGATGGCGGGTGGCTGCTGCTCGAGATTGGGTTTGGGCAGAAGGCGGCGGTCAAAGAGTTGCTGAAGGGCTGGCGCGATGTCAGCTTTGTGAGCGATTTGCAGGGGCATGCGCGGGTTGCGATTGCCAGGGCTGGGCAGCCTTAGAGTACCTCGCCGGCGTAGGCTTTCATCCGAAGCGAGGATGCGAGATCTTACCCGTTGAAGGCGACGGATCGAACACGCAGGTCGTTGTGCGACGCACCCTTCTTTTCCGAAGCCTGTGCTTTGAACGGCGGCATGGGTCTTATGTAATCGAGCTTACAGAGGCATGTTAGCGAGCGAACATAAGTGTGGATTTTTTTGCATTTTCAGGCGTGCCTTGCAGACGTTCTGAAGCAAATTCTGGCGTCGAGTCGCATCTCAGTTTTGCAATCGTGCGCTGATCTTTCGCGAGAGCCCTAGAAGCATGTTTTAACTTTTACCATGGTCTGTAATGTTGTTTGAAGCGAGACTGTATTCAGTTGAGCGGTGGCGACGCGTGCGCGACCGTGTCTATGTTTGGCTGGCTGCCGGTGGAGCGGCGTTCACGATGGCGGCTGGTTTTGCGCGCGGGCAGGTTGCCGACTTCCGGCTGCCTGATGGCTCGAGCGTGGCTGCTCCGCGCATGCACTTTTCCAGCTGCATCGACATGAATTGTTTTGTGGGGCCTGGGCCTGCGCCGCAGAAGAGTGCCGGGTCCAGCGCGGACGCAAATAAGGACGAAGCCGGAGACCAGGACCGGGGCGCAAGCTACCAGTGGCGTGGGTTGATCTGGCAGACCGTTGAGTTCAACGTGGCGGAGAACGGCTTTCGGGTTGCGAGCGATAGCACGATGCGCGACCTGCTGGCGCATAAGCCTTTCTGGCACGACTTTCTCTCGTCCAACCAGCAGTGGAACCTGGGGCGCTGGAGCGATGGGGACGACTTTCTGGTGGATGACATCGGGCACCCGATGCAGGGCGCGGTGTCGGCGTATATCGAGATCCAAAATAGCCCGACGGATTCGCGGATCGAGTGGGGAGACCCTGGATACGTGCGGTCGCGGGTGAAGGGATTTCTGTGGGCGACGATGTTCAGCACCAATGAAAAGATTGGGCCGACGGGTGAGGCCGGGGCAACAACTGCGACTATCACTGCACGAGTGCGAACTTTGGCCCCGGGACCGGGCATAGCAAGTACACCAACAATACCGGGTGGACTGACCTGGTGATTACGCCGACCGTCGGCATGCTGTGGGTGCTGGCCGAGGATGTGCTGGACAAGGATGTCAGCGATCGGCTGTCTGCGGCTTACCCGGACGCGAACTGGGTCAAGGTCGTGCGCGGGAGCTTGAGTCCTACACGCACCTTTGCCAACGCATTGCGATGGCGCAAGCCTTGGTACCGGGATTTCGAGCAGAGTGTGGTGGAGCGGCCGCGGGTATCTTTTTTCCCGTCGGATGAGGAGATGGCTTGGAGCCGGGTGCCGCGGTTTTCGATCGCGCCGTACTGGAGCGGGTTTTCGATTGCGGCGAACACGGCGGACTGCTTTAACTGCCGCAGGACCGCGCTTGGTACCGGGATTGAGGGATCAGCGCATATTCGCGGGTGGCTTTCATTTGACAGCGTGGTGAGCTATCACGCGAAGGCGAGTCCGTTGCCCAGCGACCGGGCGGGTGGGGATATGACGGTGGCGGCATTTGGGTTGAGCGGGACCAAGAACTGGCGCTACTGGGGGGCGCACGCTGCGGTGCGGCCGGGCATGGTGCGGTTTACTCGGGCTTATCTGTACAGCCCAGTCAGCTTTGTGGTGCCGGTGACCCCGACGGATATCGGAACGATTGCGAGCGCGCCGCCTTTGACGCCGGAGCCTGGGGTAGTGGACGCGACTGGGACGCCTCAGGAACCGAAGCTGGGTACGATCAAACACTTTTTGTGGGACGTGAATGTTGGGGTGGATTACAGGATGACAAACCGGCTGGCGATTCGCGTGGGTATAGATG
>CAXTMM010000182.1:0-4010 GCA_964245415.1 uncultured Acidobacteriaceae bacterium
GGGGAGGATTGGCAAATGGGGTGCAGTGAACGGGATGGAATGGAGGGTGAGTGGGTGGGAGGCGGGTACGGTGCCTGGATGTTCTTGTGCTCTCTACATCGCCGAGGGGCTTGAGTGTTGCGAGCGGCCTTTGAGGTGCGACCAGAGGAACCAGACGATGCCTGCGAGGAGCACCAGTTCGACGCCCAGGTGAAAGCGATGGAAGACAGCCTTGAAGCGGGGATCGTTGTCCCAGTGCTGGCCGAGCCTGGCGCCCACGTACGCGAGGACAAAGCACCAGGGCCAGGAGCCGACGAAGGTGTAGATGTGGAAGCGGAGCTGGTTCATCCTGGCGATGCCGGCAGGGAGCGCGATGAAGGTTCGGACGACGGGTAGCAGGCGGCCGAGGAGCACCGTGATGGAGCCGTACTTTTCGAAGAAGGCCGTGGTTCGATCGAGATCGTGCGGGCGCAGCAGCACGTAGCGGCCGAAGCGCTCGACCAGCGGACGCCCGCCCCAGGCGCCGACCCAGTAGGCGACCACCGAGCCCAGGTTGCAGCCGAGGGCGCCGGCCGTGGCCACGCCGTAGAGGTTCAGGTGGCCCAGGTAGACCTGGTAGCCGGCGAAGGGCATGATGATCTCGGAGGGCAGAGGGATGCAGGCCGACTCGATGCCCATGAGCAGCGCGACGCCTGCGTAGCCGGTGGCGCCGATGACGGCGATGATGAACCCGGCCAGAGCGGTAATGATCTTTTCAGACATGTCGGTCGAGTATACCGTGGGAGGCTTGCCGGCCCCGGCTCGTGCGTTCCCGCCTCCGGGCCCATGCGTTCCGCCTCCGGCTCATGCGTTCCGGCCTCCGGCTCATGCGCGACTTACAATCCCGAGGACTTCGCCCAGGCGCTGGGAGCTCGAGTAGTTGCGGAGGATTTCGGCGTGGCCGGCCTGCGCGATGGCTTCCCTCTCATCCTCGTGGGCGAGATAGTAGCGGATCAGCTCGGCCAGCTCCTGCGGGTGGTCGGGGTCGTACATGCGGCAGTGCACGCCGTCGCGAAAGAGGGAATCGTCGGTCCTGTAGGTGAGCAGAAAAGTGCCACAGGCCATCGTCTCAAACGGGCGGGAGACCATGATCCTGGCATTGTTGCTGGGCAGTCCGACGTGGACTTTGATCTGCCGCAGATTGCGCACGAGCAGCTCGGCCCACTCGCGGTGGCACTCGCCGCCGATGTCGCGCGCGGCCACCCCGCCGGCGCGGAAGTCGATCTCCGGGATGAGCGGCAGCAGGCGGGCAAGGTACTCCATGCGCTTGCCATAGAGCGAGCCGACAAAGGCCGCGTCGTACTTTTTTTCCTGCGTGCGCTGGGCCTGGCAGTGTTGGCCGCATGCGCCTAGATGCGCGCACGGCTTGAACAACTCCGTATCGACTGCGGCAAGCACGTGATGGCCACCGAAGCGCTCGGCATCGCGCGGGTCAGGGAAAAAGTGCACATCGTACCAAGCCGCATAGGACTCATAGCGAGCCTGGCGGTCCTCGCGCCCGAAAGATTCGAGGTGAAAGGCGACCTTGCGGGCCTTGAGTTTGGACCACGCATTGAGGCCATAGAGCACATGCAGCCAGGCCTCCACGTAGTCCGGGCCGCTGACCAGGATGACGTCGCAGCCGTCCAGCTGCTCGAGGGTGGGCATGGCCGCCTTGACGAGGGCGTACCGGTGCGGGCTGAGCTGGTGCAGCACGGCGCCGTGCTCGTTGGTCGGGATCACGCCTTCGAGTACCTCGTGGCCGAGCGAGCGCAGGGTCTGGGCCGTGGAGAGATTGGTCCAGGAGGAGAAGATGGTGCCCGTGTTGAAGCGTGCAATGCGCATTGTTGATGTGCCGGATTTGTTGGGCAAGTGATAACAGCCCTGCACGGGAGCGCACAAGATTACCAGCGCGCACACACCTCGCGATAAACTGGTGACAGCGCGCAAGGAGAACCCATGGCAGAGGCAGTCGCAACCCCGGAGACGATGATGGAGGAGGCACCTGAGACCGAAGTAACCCCGGCTGAACCCAGGACTGCCACCAAGCCTGACAAGACCGACTGGAAACAGATCAAGCGCCAGGTCATCGGCTTTACGCTCTACAAGATCATGCCCGAGTGGCGGCGGCTGCCTGCGGGAGAGCGCGCCGAGCACAAGCGGCTCTTTGCCGAAGCGGTGAAGCGCTGGAATCAGCCTGGGCGGATGCTCTCGCTCTGCTACTCGTCGGTCGGCCTGCGCGGCGATGTGGATATGCTCCTGTGGACGATCTCCTACTCGGTTGATGACCTGAGCGAGATGCGCGCGGAGCTGCTTTCGACGCCGCTGGGCGGCTACCTTGAGACGCCTTACAGCTACCTTTCGATGACCAAGCGGAGCCAGTACCTGATCGGGCATGAGCACGAGGGACAGGCTGACTCGCGGGGCTTTCTGCGGCCCGGCGGGCAGAAGTACATCTTCCTCTATCCCTTCTGGAAGACGCGGTCGTGGTACCTGCTGCCGATTGAGGAGCGCCAACGGCTGATGAACGAGCACATCCGGGTGGGGCACCTGTATCCGCGGGTCAAGCTGAATACGACGTACTCGTTTGGGCTCGATGACCAGGAGTTTGTCGTGGCATTTGAGTCAAACTTCCCGGAGGATTTTCTGGACCTGGTGCAGCAGTTGCGCGAGACCGAGATCAGCGCGTATACGCTCAAGGACACGCCAATCTTCACGGCGATCCGTATGACGCCGGAGGCGATGCTCGATCGGCTAGGCTAACGGCTGACTCTACGCAGCGCCACATCTCCTTTACAATGAGCGCAAGCCACAGAAATCAGGCCTTTGCGCATCGAGGAGAGTGCATGGAGTCATCACACCCAGAAGCGGGCCTGCGCTACCAAGGCTATATTCCGGGTCTTGATCTTCTGCGCGGCCTTGCCATTCTGCTGGTGGTTTTCTACCACGCGACTGTGGGCCGCCTGCCCTGGGTTGAGGCCACCAACTGGATGCGGTACCCGCTCCGGGTTGCCCTGTACGGAGCGTCGGGCGTGCAGCTCTTCTTTGTTCTCTCGGGCTTCCTGATCTCGGGCATCCTGATTGATACGGCAGCAATCAAGGACTACTACCGCAAGTTCTACGCGCGCCGCGCCCTGCGCATTCTGCCTGCTTACCTGCTCATGCTGGCCGTACTTCGGCTGGACCATGTGGTGAGCTGGCGGTTCGTGCTGGCCGCCCTGCTCTACATCGCCAACATGGCCCGCCTGGTGGGGGCCAGCAGCTCTGAGTACGGGCCTTTGTGGTCACTTGCGGTCGAGGAGCAGTTCTACCTTATCTGGCCGGTCATCGTGCGCAAGCTCTCGCTCAAGGCCTTGACGCGCCTGATCCTGATCTACTACATCCTGATTGAATTTGTGCGGCTGCTGTTCGTGATCTTTCTCCCCAGCGCGGACCCCGCGCACAAGCTCTGGTTCAGTGCGGAGGCGCTGCTGGCCGGCGCGCTGGTGGCCATATGCCTGCGGCGCAACCTGCTGCGGCGCGACAACATTACCCGGCTAATCTGGTGCCTATCTGCGGTCGCCATGCTGCTTTGGCCGCTGACCCTCTACATCGACGCGCGCTGCTCGATGGCGGTGAGGATGCTGACGCTCGGAAGTCTCGCCTGCTATCGCGAGCTGGTCACGTACAGCGTTCTGCTGCTGCTGGTTGTCCGTTCCAACCGCGGGCCGGTTAGCCTAAAGAGCCAGCCGGTCGTCTTCCGCGTGCTGGTCTTCTTTGGCTATATCAGCTACGGCCTTTATCTCGTGCACGAGTTCGTGCTCTCGACCTTTGATCGGCTGGTCAAGGGCACGGGGCTGATGATTGCGCCTGACCGGCCGGCGGCGCTGCTGCTGAACTTGTTTTGCTGCGTGGCCATCTCGACCGGCATTGCCTACCTGTCGCGCCGGTACTTTGAGGCCTGGTTCCTGCGGGGGAAGGACAAGGCCGTGCCTTATCAGGATCCGGCGGTCAACGAGGAGCCGGTGGCAGCC
>CAXTMM010000183.1:0-3972 GCA_964245415.1 uncultured Acidobacteriaceae bacterium
CCAGTCGCGACGCAGCGGCCTGATCGCCAGGAACATCAGCAGCGCGGCGAGCAGAGAGAGAACAACCGTCACCCTGCCGCCTCCCGCCCTCATCGACGCACACTCCTCATCCATCGGCCAAGGTACACTCCCACCCACGCTCCAAAGGAGGCAACTGCGGTGGCCTGCAGCAAACCTGCAGCCAGGTGCAATCCTGACTCAGGTGAGGCAAAGACCTGCGCCGTGTCCTGGATGCGGGTGCTGAAATCAAAGTAGATGGTTCCAAAAAATCGATTGGCTGCCCACTTTGTCATAAGGAAGGAGGCGAACGGCCATTCCACCGCGACCAGCCCTGCAATGAACACAACCCCCGTTGCCAGGGCCAGCACTGCGGGCCGCGCATTGCGAATCCGCCGGTAGAGCAGGTCAAGCAAGATCGCCGGAACCAAAACCAAGATAGGAAAGTTCGACGGCACCATGTGGGTGACGGGATAAAACACGGGACCCAGTTTGGGTTCAGCCGGGAAGAGCGGCAGAATGAGAATGGCGGCAATGTAGAAGCTTGTATAGATCGATGCGGCTACCGTCGCGGTCCACTTGCTTCGATAACCCTGCGAGAGGGCAACCAGCACGATGGGCAGCACTGCGGCCAGCCCCTTGTATGGCCGCGCTGTATGCAGCGCACTGTTACCTAGATACTGAATGACGAAAAACATCTGGCTCATCAGGATGAGCCCACCCATGTAGAGGTAGAGCCTCTCGCCCATCCTGGCCGCGGGGCTGCCGGCCGCCGCCGCCCTGTTGCTGAACGAGAGGACCAGCATCAGTATGCCGGCGGCGACGCAGTGGATCCCGAAGATCAGCACCGCATGGGGGGGGCTGACGATCTTGACATCCAGCCCGTAGGCAGAATGCCACCAGTCATCAAACGCCGCGGAGACCGCCATGGTAAGGCCTCCCCAGGCGGCCAGAAAAGCGCCCAGAGGACCGCGAAAGCCCAGCACCCTAACCGAGGCTGCCTTGGCTTTGGGCGAACCTCCAAACGTAGTTGCAACAATCAGCCTGACGCAGATGAGCGCCGCCGTGATCCCGCCCAGCTGGATGGCAATATGGGCCGGGGTCCAGAAGGTGTCTCGCCCAATCGAGCGATGCCAAGAGAAATCCCAGATCCCTCCGATCTCGATCGCGTTGATGCCAAGCACGGCTACCCACAGGTACCAGGGCACCTTTGACTCCCCATCCGGGCGTGGCTGCCTGCTCGCTGCGACCGCGGCAACAGAGGCTGGCGAGGCTATCCCTGCAGAGGGCACACCGGGTGCAACAGCGCTTGAAAACACGGCGAAACTCCAGTACTGCATGGACTTGACGAACAGGGCACCACCGACTGTCAGGTTTAACTTCTGCGCCAGTGCGCTCGGCTTCGCCTATGGGAAGCCGCCACTAAGTCGATCCCGGCCTTTGGGGTCACAGTGATGCTGTACGGCCATTTCGGGAAGGCCTCGATTGCGCGATACATATACTATACAAGCAGCCAGGGAACGGGCACGGAGGGATAGCTCAAGCTTCGCGTCCGAGCTTTGCATCCACCGGTTCGACCACAGCTGCAGAGACGGCAGCTCCAAGATGGCCGCCACGCCGGGCAGGCGTCCAATCGATAGCCTCGATCCTGGTCCAGATCGAGATCCACACGATGGCCGCGGCCCAACTCAGCATCAGCGTTCCCGCAAACGCGGAGAAGAACTTGGCCATTGCCGGCCAGCGTACTGGCAGCAGCCAACGCTCCAGCCACATGGCAAACGCATAATGGAGGGCATAAATCGCGTACGCATGCCGTGCGAGCGAGTCGGCCCAGGCGCGGCGCTTGGATACGCAACCACGAAACAGCGCGAGCAGGCCAAAACAGATTCCGACATCGGCCAGCACCCAGAGCAGCGAAGCCACGATGCCTTGCTGAAGCGGTTGCAGCGCCTGCACGCGGTAGGTCCTCAGGCCGAACCAGAGCCCATTGTAGGCGCTGAAACCGAAGAGCACCCAGAGGGCCCACTTCCGCGCCAGCGGTCCCTGGCGGCCCAGCAAGCCCTGCTCCAAACCCGTGCTACCGACCAGAAAGCCGGCCATCAGCCACGCCGCATACAAGAGAACGCGCGCCGGCTGCAGCATGAAGGGCGCCGTGATGAAGGCAGTCCACGCACCCGCGTAGCGCAACGCCAAAGGAACGTAGAAGAGTATGCCCGCCAGCATCATCACCAGCGCCCACGCTTCTTGCCTTTTTCCAAGCGCGCGCAGTCGCGGAGCCGCGCGTTCGACCAGGCCGCCAGATGCCATGTACAACCCGGCCGTGGCACAATCAAAAAAAAGCAGCAGCCAGAGAAACCAGCCCGGCCCACTCGAGAATCGTCCTCGCGCATCTATGGCCAGGAAACCTGCAAACGAACCGCCCGGATGCTCGAGGCTCCATGGCGCATAGTAGGCCACAGGCATCCACACGAGCGTCATGGCCAGGAAGGGCAAGCCGAGCCGCACCGCCCTGCCCTTCAGGAAGGCGATACTGCCTTTACGGCGAAGAGCCTGGCAGGTGAAAAGCCCGGAGATAAAAAACATCAACGACATTGTCGAAGCATCGAGCAGCAACAAGACGTAGTCCAGCACGCTCGAGTGAACGCCATCGATGATTGGGATTGGCGAGTGCCAAAGGATGGGCTCAGCCCGCTGCGCCATCAAGGTGTAGGGCGCAGTTGTGTGGATCACCAGCACCAGCACGGTGGCGAACGCGCGCAGGTAATCGAGCGAGACATCCCGCTCCTCAGGCTGCGCCGCCAAAGAATGCCGTAACTTGAAGCTGTCTTCCCGCATCGTCCTTGACCGAACGCCGTCCTGCAACACCATCACGAGTAGCTATCACATGCGTTATATCACCTGGCGGGTAGCGGCATACAACAGATGGAGCTGGCTGCGAGGTATGTGTCTCTTTTCACGTCATCCACGATGCATGCGGCTAAGTTCGAGTTTTGATTCTGATAACTGCGACTTACCCAAAATAGGCAGCCCCTAACCCCGCAGCGCTGCCGGCAATGACCGATAGTGCCGCTGCGACATACCGGTGCGGGCCGGCGTCGGCTGGTGGCTTTCGAGTTGCAAACGAGGATTACTGCGGCGCGGGTGCCAAGGGGGCAGACGGCTCCGGCGAAGTCGCCGAAGCACTTACCAATTCAATGTCGAAGATCAGGTCGCTCTTCGCCGGGATCACCGGGAGGCGCCCACTCTCCCCGTAAGCCATCTGGTAAGGAATGAATAAGCGCCGCTTGCCACCGACCCGCATCCCTGCAAACCCCTCGTCCCAGCCCGCGATCACCCGATGCATTCCCTGCGGAAAGGTAAACGGCGCATTCCGGTCATAGGAGGAGTCGAACTTCGTTCCGTCCGACGCCAGCCAGCCCGTGTAATGCACCGTGATAAAGTCGCCCGGGCTCACCAGCGCCCCTTCACCCAGCCTGGCATCGATATATCGCAGCGCGAACGCGGTCTCAAGCTTGCCCACCACCGCTGGCACCCCCGGGGGCAGTTTGGGCGCGTCCGGCGCTGCAGCGCTCGTGCGCGCTGCAACGTGGTGATGATGAACCGTAGCGGCCGGCGTCGAGGCACTCTGGGCATAAAGACTGAGCGAACCAGACACGGCGGCCAAAGCAAGCAGCAAAGCAGCGTTCAAAGGTGTATCTCCTGCCTCAATAGTAAGAGAACCACGGACAGTCAGAGAAAGATCGACGTCGCCCGATATACCTTTGTGCACATCCTCAGCGATATCCGGGACCCGATCGAGCGGTCCTGGCTCGCTTGGGGTGGTAAGCCAAGGCTCTGCGACTGACCTAAGCACGCTGGATACCCCAGGTCACGATTTGAGGCACGCGATCCTCACCCCCCCTCACCTCTGGACCAGCCCCCTGAGCGCCAGCCCATGCGCCACTGAGGTAAACGCATCCCCGGTACGCACCCGAT
>CAXTMM010000184.1:0-3957 GCA_964245415.1 uncultured Acidobacteriaceae bacterium
CGCGAGACGGCCGGCGCGCATGCACTGGTGGATGTCGTTGTGCTCGGAGTCGATGTGGAGGAGTGGGACGTTGTGGGCGCGGGCGGCTGCGGTGAGGATTTCGCCGGCGGCGCCCATGGCTTCCTTGTTGGCGAGGCCGATGGGTTTGTTGGCGAGGATGGCGGCGTGAGTGGCTTCAAGGCCGGCGACGCCGACGATGGCGGAGACGACGAAGTCTGCCTGGGGGAGGGTGGCGACCTGCACGGTGCCCTGGGTGCCCCAGAGGATTTCGATGCCGGGGATGCCGGCTTGTTTGAGCCGGGTGCGGAGGGTCGAGGCGGCGGCTTCAGTAGCGAGTGAGACCACGGACGGGGACCAGCGGAGGCATTGGGCGAAGGCGAGCTCGACGTTGGTTCCGGCGGCGAGCGAGGCTACGGCAAAGCGGTCCGGGTAGGTCTCGATGATGCTTAGGGTGCTCTGACCAATGGAGCCGGTGGAGCCGAGGATCGCGATCTGTTTCAAACGACTTGGGCGCTCCAGGTCTATTGTCTCAGACAGGTTGGCAGCAAGAGTCCTTTCATGCGGACCGTAAAGAGGAAGGGTGATCGCGTTTGCTTCGTTGGTCCCTTTGCTAGGACCAGGTCAACCGCAGCTCCTTCGCTACGCTCGGGATGACACTGGCAAAGATTGTGCTCAGAAGGCCTGCTGGACGAGCAGGGCGTACCAGAGGACGGGGGCGGCGAGCAGCAGGGCGTCGATGCGGTCGAGGACGCCGCCGTGGCCGGGGAGCAGGGTTCCTGAGTCTTTGACCTGGGCGCCGCGTTTGATGGCGGATTCAAGGAGGTCGCCGAGCTGGGCGGCTGCATTGACGAGCACGGCGAGGGCGAGCCAGCGGCCAACCGAGCCCGGATAGGAGAGCCACTCGATGCCACGGCGCTCGAGTTCAGTTGCGAGCAGGAGCAGGGCCGCGGTGACGAGCAGGCTGCCGGCGACCGACGCGATTGCGCCTTCCCAGCTTTTGCCTGGGCTGATGGTGGGAGCGAGCTTCTTGCGGCCGAAGTTGCGGCCGACGTAGAGGGCGGCGATGTCGCCGGTCCAGACGGCGAGAAAGAGGAAGGCCAGCAGGGACGGGCCGTTGCCCTCAGTGCTGAGCGCGGGCAGGGCGGTCATTGCGAGGCCGCAGTAGAGGAGCGCGAGGATGGAGCTGGCGGCGTCGAGCAGGATGCGACCGAGGTGGCCGCGCTGGTTGCGGAAGACGCATACTGTCAGCAGCAGAAAGGCGAGGGCGCTGAGCAGGGGTGTTTCGTACTCGGGGCGCCACCAGGAGCAGGCGAACAGGAGCGCGATAGCGGCCTCGACCCAGATGCGCGGGGTGTGTGCGCCGGTCGCGTCGGCGAGGGCAAGAAACTCCCAGGCGGCGAGCCCGGCGACAATCGCGCTCGCGAGAGTGAGGACGGGCAATGATCCTTTGAAGACAAGCAGCAGGACCAGGGGGACCAGCACGGCTGCGGTGATAACTCTTTGCATCTCTGTATGAGGATACACAGGCGGCTGCGGGCAGGGATGAAGCGGAAGGATGCTTGCGGGCGTCCAATGAGGGTGCAGCTGCATGGTTTGCCGCTGCTGGCATCATGTGTTTGCCGCATACGTGAAGGAGCAAGAGATCGTTATGAATGACCAAGTGTTGCCTACTTTTCTTCTCCGGCGCAGCTCGATGCGGGTCACGAGTTCGCTGGCTGCGCTGCTGGTGCTTTCTGCCGCGACACCTGCCTGGCAGGCAGCTTGTGCGCAGGCTATGCCCGAAGCGTCGACCGTTGTGACTGCGGTGACCAAGGGTGACGCGCCGCCGATCCCGCAGCAGCAAATTCAGGTAAGCGTGGAGGGCAAGCAGATACAGCCGAGCCTCTGGCGGCCGTACGGGAATGGGCCGGTTGAGCTAGTGATGCTGATTGATGGTTCAGCTCGCACGAGCCTGGGCCGCAATATGGAGGATATGGCCAAGTTCATCACAAGTCTGCAGCCGAATTTTACCGTGGGCGTGGCTTACATGCAGAACGGAGCGGCGGTGTTCGCGGGGAACATGTCGAGTGACCATGCGGCGGTCGCGGCGCAGCTGCACCTGCCTAACGGAACACCGGGCAGCAGCGCAAGCCCTTACTTTTGCCTGTCGAGCCTGGCCAAGAGCTGGCCGGCTCCCCGCAGCGCGGCTCGGCGCGAGGTAGTAATGATTACCGATGGCGTGGATGAGTACAACCTGCGCTATGATCCGGAAGACCCATACGTGCAGTCAGCGGTTGCGGACGCACAGAGAGCGGGGCTGGTGATTTACTCGATCTACTATCGGAACCAGGGGCGGTTGAGCGGCAGCTTTTACGAGACGAATGCGGGGCAGAATTACCTGACCCAGGTGGCGCAGGAGACGGGCGGGAACCTGTACTACCAGGGGCTGGGCAATCCTGTATCGTTTGTCCCGTTTTTTGAGGATTTAAACCGGCGTCTGGGAAATCAGTATGAGCTTGATTTTCCTGTAACGGAGAAGAGAAAGGCTTCGTTTGTGCAGTTGAAGGTGAAGAGTGACGTGAAGAGCGTGAAGCTGGATGCGGCGGAGCATATTGCGGTGATGGGTGCGCCGCAGTAAGAAGGCAGGATAGTGGGCGAACCTCTCCGCTTTTTCAGGCTGCAGTCGTAAGGACGTGAACCCAGCACCTTCGCTACGCTCAGGATGACACCTGTTTTGGTTGATCCTTGATGGGCGCACTCGCAAGTGAATGCGCCCATCCCTTGTTAGTGCACTTGAAACTCAGGTGAGCCCAGGATCATTGCGGCCAGCTTGTCGAGGGTGTCGCTGGGGTCGGGCAACTGCGGGATTCCGGATGGTGCTGCGGTTGGTGGCGAGGTGGCGTCAGGGGGTGGGATAGTGATGAGCTGCTGGCGGATGACAGCGTTGGTTTTGTCTGAAACTGCGCCGGGCACGAGCAGCTTTTCCATGAGCAGCAAGGCCTCTTCCTCTCCGCTGGGCATCTCTTCCCTGCTCCGCAGCGCAACCGCGTGCGCGGCGGCGGCGGGCATTGTGGCGGGACGGCTGAGCAGGCCGGCGGCGAGCAGGCGCGGGGCGTCAAAGCGCATGCCGCCGAAGTGGTTGCCGGTGAGCTGGAGGGCGTAGTTGAGGCGGTCGACGAGCGCGGCAGAGTTCATCCAGTGGTCGGCTGTGGCGGCGTAGCCGGTTGGGGGCAGGCAGCGGTAGAGGGGCTCGCCCATGGTTTTGAGCTCGTTCGCGAGCGCGCCGGGGTTGGCCGGGTCAGTGCCCGTGGCGCGCAGGGAGGAGGCCACGTACTCGAGCGGCATCTTGACTTTGTTGCGGTAGTTGGCGCGGGCGAAGAACTCGGGCGAGTGGACCATGGTGCGCAGGACCGTTGCGATGTCGCCGTCCGAGGCAAGATAGGCCGCGGCCATGCGGTTGACGAGCGCCGGTGGGGGCGTGTCGGCGACGAAGCGCTGGGCTAGCTTATAGCTGAGGAAGTGGGCGGTCTGCGGGGCGGCGGCGAGGGTCGAGAGGGCGCGGATGCCCTCGTTCATGCCGTCTTCGTTGATTTTCTGGCCGAACCAAAGCTTTGGGCCGGGCTCGTGGCGGCGGGGCTCGAAGAGGAAGCCGCCGCCCATCTGGGGCTGGTCAACGGTCCAGCCGGTGAGGATTTTGGCGAGGTTGGTGACGTCAGACTGGGTGTAGCCGCCGTCGACGCCGACCGTGTGCAGCTCCATGACCTCGCGGCCGTAGTTCTCGTTCAGGCCCTTTTGCTGGTTCTTGGCGTTGGGCCTGGGGCGGCCTGCGGCCTGCGAGTCGGGGCCGATGCTCTGCGCGTTGTCGAGGTAGATGAGCATGGCGGGGTGCTCGGCTGTCGAGAGCAGGAGGTCGCGGAATTTGCCCAGGGCGTGGGCGCGGATGGCGTCGCGCTCGTAGCTGGGGGCGTAGTCGAGCAT
>CAXTMM010000185.1:0-3814 GCA_964245415.1 uncultured Acidobacteriaceae bacterium
ATGAAACCTTTGCTTGTAGTTAGATCTAGATAAGCGTAGCAAAAGTAGGAGTTTACTATCTGACCGATCCCTCGTCATAGGAGAAGGTGCCTTTAATTTCGATAGATTCAGATCTTCCAAGTACTGCGTCTACGTCCGATTGGGTAAATTGGGACAGGTCAAAGACAAGATCAAAATCCGACCCAGCTTGCCCAACTGGTGCGAGAGAGCTCTTGTACTTCTTCGCGCAAATAACGTCCCCGAAGGACTTATATCCGGTTAAGGTCTTCCGCACAAGAACAGCACGAGCGTTAACCTTCCCAGCATTTACCTTTCCTCCGTTGATGAAGTTCATAGCAACGTAGTTATCAAACGAGGACATGTCGGAAAGCACGAAGCCAATTTGGGGTCTTACTATCGCTTCTTGCGTTCCCTTGATAATGTCGAACGTGTATTGATTGGCAGTTTGAGCTTCTTCCGCAGTCTTTTCGCTAGCGACGGCACTGCGGTTAGCTTCAAGCCACTGCTTTCGAGCATAGAGAACGGTAAATACTAAAAGAACCAGCGTCCCTATAGACACCAATAAAGCTGGCCAATCTCTAATTACTCCCACACAAACTGGGCGGTTCCTGTGGGCGCCGGAGGGATTTTCTTCTGCATCGTTGCCTGCTGCTACAGCCTTTGGCTTGTGAATGACGCTGGGGGGACTGAGAATGTAAGCGTCAGCAACCTTTTGGAGGTAGCGTTCGCAGGCGTCTTTATGCTGTCTGCTTTTTTCGGAATCCACATTTCGCTCAACATTCTGGATAATTTATGGAAGTCGCGCTCAGCTCAAGATGAGCTGTGGTACTAGAGGTCCACGTCTACTCGTAATAAGTAGCTGCGGACGTATCCGTCTCATACACAGTGCAATACTTAACCCGAACCCGCCCTTCAGTCAGCGCAACTAAGTGCCCGTTGGTCTGATCGAAGAAATACCGGGCCAGATTTTCAGCCGAAGGATTCACAGTTGTAAACGGCTCCAGATCATTAATCATCTGGTGATCCAGATACTCCACCACAGGCCGCAGAATATTCTTCAGCTCCTTGAAATCAAGCAGCAATCCAGTCTCATCCAGAGTCTCCCCATGCAGCGTCACACGCACCTTGTAGTTATGCCCGTGCGGATTCTCGCACTTACCCTGATAATTGCGAAGATAGTGCCCCGAAGAAAAACCCGCGTCTACCGTCACTTCATACATAGCTTCGCCTACACTCTCGAATCTCTGGTCTCCACGTCAGCGTCTACGCCGCCCACGCTCGCGCATCTTCTGCATCTCGGCCCGCCGGTCCACCTGCTCAAACAACGCCGTCAAGGTAGCCAGCAGCGCCATCCCAAGGCTGAACAGCAGCATAAATAAGCCGATCGTCTTCCACGAAGGTGCCTGGCTCGGTGTCCCGGCGAGCGGCGTCGCCAACGCCATCCCGCAGGAGACCATCGCCAGCAGACCCAGCGTCGCCGCAAGTATGTAGAGATTCCGTGCCATCGCCGCGCTTGCCGACTCCCTCGGAAAACCGCCCCGCACCTAAAGCTTACAAGCCCTGCAGCTAAGCCTTCGCGCCAGGCCGCGCAGGAGCAAAGAAGCTTTCCACCTCCGCAATATCCCGAGTGATCCGATACGGCGGCAGGCTTTCCAAAAAGATCTTCCCATACCGCTGCCGATCCAGCCGCGGATCAAGCATCACCAGCACGCCCCGATCCTCAAGCGACCGGATCAGCCGCCCAAACCCCTGCTTCAGCGTGATCACCGCCGACGGCACCTGATATTCGAAAAACGGTTTCCCGCCCAGATCCTCGATCGCCCGCATCCGCGCCCGCACCACCGGGTCGCTAGGCACCGCAAACGGGAGCCGGTCGATAATCACGCAGCTCAGCGCCTCGCCCTGCACATCCACGCCCTGCCAAAAACTCGACGTGCCGAAGAGCACCGCATTCGGCGTGATCCGGAACTCGTCCAACAGCGCCTGCCTGGGAGCCGTTCCCTGCAGCAGCAGCGGCCAGCCCACCTCGCACAGAAGCCGCTCATACACCTCGCGCATCTGCGCGTAGCTCGTAAACAGGCAGAACGCCCGCCCCTTTGATAGGTCGAGCACCCGCCGGATCGTCTTCACCGCCGCATCCTGAAAGCCGGGCTCGCGCGGGTCCGGCATCTCCGGCGGCAGGTACAGCAACGCCTGCTGCCCATACCGAAAGTGCGACGGCACCACCAGCTCTCGCGTATCCCGCCCAGTCTCGGACTGCTCCGCCCCAAGCCCTAGCCGTTTGCGAATGTGCTCGAACCCTCCCGAAACCGTCAGCGTCGCCGATGTCAGTACGACCGTTGTAAAACTGTCAAACAACACATCTCCTAAAAGCGTCGAAACATCGATCGGTGTGGCTTGCAGATACGTGTTGTAACTAGCCTCCCGCCCGCGCCCACCACCGCGCCGTTCCATCCAGAAGACCGTGTTGCGATCATCCGCCTCCATGAGGAATTTGAGCCGCTCATGCAAGTCGCTCGCCCGGCGCTTAAGTCCGGGCGCCTCTTCCACTTGCCGTACGCGCTCGAGCTCACCCTCAAGCCTGTGCAGCGCATTCAAGAGCCCCAGATAGAGCTCCCCCTGCTCTTCCAAGAACTCCTCGCGGCCTGAAAATTGCGCCCTGCTTTCGCCCGTCAACGGCAGCGCGCCAAAAAACATCCTCGCCCGCTCTCGCATCATCTCGCCCGTCGATTTCAGCGAAGCACTGTAAGCATGCTTGGCCCTCAGCATCATCTCCAGATCGCGCGCAAGCTCTTCAAACCGTACATTCGAAAGGGCTATACCAAAGTAACTCGACGCCACATCCTCCAGTTCATGCGCCTCGTCAAAGATCACGGCATCCACATCCGGCAGCACGCCCGCATCCGGCGCCCCTCCCGCCTGTTGCTTGATCGCCAGGTCAGCAAAGAAGAGGTGATGATTGACGATGATGATGTCCGACTCGGCCGCCTTGCGCCGCATCTCGGTGATAAAGCAGCGCTCGTAGTCCGGGCACGTCGCTCCCAGGCAGGTCTCGGACCGCGCATCGAGCTTCACCCACAGCGGACTCTGTTCCGGCAGCCTCGTCACTTCAACCCGGTCGCCAGTCTCGGTCGTCTTCTCCCACTGCGCGATCGCCTGGTACTGCTCGATTTCCTCGAGGCCTGTCAGGATCGGTTCAGCCCCCAGCGCGTACAGCTTGCGGCGGCAGAGATAGTTCGCACGCCCCTTCATGTAGCAGACCCGGAGCGGTCCCAGTAGCGACTCAAGAAAAGGTATGTCCTTGAAAAACAGCTGCTCCTGCAGGTTCTTCGTCCCGGTCGAGATGATGACCCGCCGCCCGGTGCGCAGCGCAGGCAGCAGGTAGGCAAGAGTCTTGCCAGTCCCGGTGCCTGCCTCCGTAATCAGGTGGCGCTTTTCGTTCAGCGCGCGCTCGACGGCCTGGGCCATTTCCAGCTGGCCCTTGCGAAACTCGTAGGGCAGGCTGGAGCGCGCCAGCACCCCGCCCGGCGCAAAAAACTCACGCAGCGTCGGCAGCTTGAGCCGAGGCTCGCCGCCTTCTTCGCTCGCGTCGGGGCCGGGCGAAGCGGGTTGAAGGGTGCGGGGCACACTCTAGTATCGCCCGCGCGCCGACAGGGTTCCAAGAAGCGCGTACCTTGCATTGTCTAATGACGACAATGCGGACTTGAACGAAGCCGCTGCGCGGCGGACGCGTTCGCGTGTGGCTGAGTGGAAGTTGGTGGCATTAAGTTAGCGTGTGTCGCAGAGAAGGAGGTTCTCTGTGACCCAATTACGT
>CAXTMM010000186.1:0-2785 GCA_964245415.1 uncultured Acidobacteriaceae bacterium
GTTTTGCGTGGGAGCGCACCTTTGCCGGGGCGGATTCATCGAAACCAAGTGGGAGCGTGAACAATGGCCGATGTGAAGACAGAGAAAGTGCAGAAGACCGAGCAGGAGTGGAAGGCGGAGTTAACTCCGGAGCAATACTATGTGACCCGGCAGAAGGGAACCGAGCCAGCGTTCAGTGGGGCTCTTTACCGCAATCATGACGACGGCGTATACCACTGTGTGGCGTGCGGGGCGGCGCTTTTCCGGTCGGATGAGAAGTTTGAATCAGGCAGCGGATGGCCGAGTTTCTGGGAGCCGGTCTCGGCGGAGTCGGTGGAAACGCATGAGGATGTAAGCTACGGGATGCGCCGGGTGGAAGTGACGTGCGCGCGCTGCGATGCGCACCTGGGGCATGTATTTCCGGATGGGCCGAAGCCGACCGGGCTGCGGTACTGTATCAATTCTGCATCGCTGAGCTTTGATAAAAAGTAGGCACAGAGAACGAGAAGAGCCCCGCTACGTTTCTGCGCCGGCGGGGCGGTCTTCGTTGAAAGCAGACTTGTAGTTGTGATTTGAGGCCGGGAAATGAAGGGGCGGGCTTGTTTATACAAAAACCGAAGATACTTCGTTCCGCCCAGGATGACAGTCTTGGCCTGAAACGGTGTTTTCTGGCCCAAGGGGACTGTCGATCGAGTGGCTGGTAAATCCTCTTGATAGCCGGGCGCGATTACGCCTTGACGACTTTGCCGCTCTTGATGCAGCTGGTGCAGACGCGTAGTTTGCGTGCGCCGCCTTCGACCCTGGCCTTGACGGGACGGAGATTGACGTTCCAGCGCCGACGTGTGACGTTGTGCGCGTGCGAAATCTTGTTGCCGAACTGCGGACCTTTGTGACAGATTGCGCAAACTGCAGCCATGACTTAACTCCAGAATACCGAAAGATTGTTGAGCAGGCCGACGTGATCAGAGTGAGGGAAGCTGCGCCGGCAGAACGCTAAGGATACCTATAGAAAGGCGGATCGCAGCGTTGACCAGCTACTAGTGTAGCGCAGCATGGGCGGTGCGACAATCCTGCCATTCGCGCTGCTTGATCGTCTCCCACCGGTTGAGTGCGAAGCCACGGAAGACGGCACTCAGGTGATCCTGGTAGACAAGTGTGAATAGTGCGCGACGGGGTGCTCTTGAAAGCTCGCCAGCAACAGGACCGAAGCGCCAGGTATGTTTAGGGTTAGTGATCCGGCCAGCACTTTTGCGTGCAAGTGAGAACCGCGAAGCCATTGCCCGGCTGCAATGAGCATGAAAAAAGGCGGCCACGTTTCGGCCGCCCCTTCCCCGATCCGGAACGCTACTTGAACAACTAAGCGCTGGGCCGCTCTCGCCTGCGTCCGGCACTCGCCTGCGCCACTATCTCACCCGGAGAAGCCGACTGCGCTCCGCTTACCGCTGCCCCGGCTTTCACAGCCAGCGTGCCCTGCGATCGCAATCCATTCGCCGAGCCTACCGTCCGCGTCAAGCCAGCAGCCTGTGCCAACGGCTGCTGGTGCATGGTCACGATGATGACTGTCGCCGGCGTTTTGCCGTGACACTTGTAGGCATGCGGTGTGCTCGCGTCAAAGTAGACTCCATCCCCAGCTTCGAGGATGTGTGTCTTTTCCGCGTGACGGATCTCAAGCTCACCCTCGAGCACGTAGAGGAACTCGAAGCCGGGATGCACATGCGGACGAACTTCCGCCGCCTTGGTCTGGGGCAGAAACTCGGCATAGTAGGGATCAAGTTGCCGGTCGGGCACCATGTAGCCCAGGCTCTCGAAGTAGTAGGTCGGGTCTTCGACGCCGGTCTGCGGCAGCCGTTGGCGATCGCGCTTGCGGTGAACCCGGAACATGGCCTGTGGCTCGGCGTCGAAGAAGTAGGACAGGTCTTTACCAAACACAATCGAGATGCGCGCCAGGTTGCGTAGCGTTGGCACCACGCGCCCGGTTTCGAGCTGCGAGAGAAAACTCGCGGAAAGCCCTGTGTGCCGGCCCAGTTCCACCAGGCCCATCGATTTTTTCAGCCGCAGCCGTTTGATCCGCTCGCCGATGTGCTTTTCGGCTATAAACGCTTCCGCACTTGCCTGGTCAATCTGCGAACCATCGGCGCCGGCTGCCGCCTTCGCAGCCGCCACCTGGGAGCCTGCAACGTCCGGCAACTCTGCCAGCCCATCCGCCCCGCCATCCAGCCCAGCTACCACCGGCTCAGCCGGAAGGGTGTCCATCTTCTTATCAATGTCCATAGGAGGGGTCCTTTAGGCCCACGTGACGATTGAGATGCAGGAACTTCTCTACTACAAACCGGCACTGCCGCAATTCTTTTATGATAACCATTATCAAACAGCGGGGAAGGTTTGTACATAGGCGGCTGCACTGTCGGTGCTTACACTCGCGGCCCGGTAGCGGACGCAGGCTTGCTCGCAAGCGCACGTGGTCCCCGGTCCAACTTTCGAGACAAGCCCCAGGTAGAGACGCCGCACGCCCGCGCAAGTCACCGCAGCCCCATCAAGGAGGCGCGGGAGGACCGCGTATCCTAACTCCTGGTGCGACTATCGGAGCAAGCCATGGGTAGCAGCAAGACCATCGGAGGTTTTCTGCTTAGCGGCGCAAGCGGGCTGCTTGGCCGTGCTCTGGCCAGCGAGCTGCAGGGGCGCGGCGTCCCGGTACTCGAAGCTACCCGCCTTTCCGCTCCAACAACTGCTATCCGGCACATCCTGTGGGATCCGCAGGCGGACCAGCCCTTTGCCGCTCCGGGCCTGCTCGAAGGTCTTGATGTCG
>CAXTMM010000186.1:2795-3801 GCA_964245415.1 uncultured Acidobacteriaceae bacterium
CTCCGGGGCCAATCTCGCCGGACGTCGCTGGACCCCGGCTTACAAGCAGGAGATCGTCACCAGCCGAACCCGGTCGACCGCCAGCCTCGCCCGCACCCTCGCCAGCCTCGCCCGTCCGCCCCGGCTGCTCATCGTCGCGTCGGCTACCGGCATCTACGGCGACCGCGGGGCCGAGATCCTGACCGAGGCCTCGGCCTGCGGCCGCGGCTTCCTAGCCGAGACCTGCCAGGCCTGGGAAGCGGCCACGGCGCCCGCTGCCGGCATCCGCGTTGTCCATCTGCGATTCGGGGTCGTGCTTGACCCACGCGGGGGCGCGCTGGCCAAGGTGCTCCCCCTGTTCAAGGCCGGACTGGGAGGCCGCCTCGGCACCGGCCGCCAGTGGATGAGCTGGATCGCGATCGGCGACCTGGTCCGCGCCGTGCTCCACGTTGCGGGGTATGGCGCCGACGCCGGCGGGTCGATCGCAGTCACCCCCCAGATGGAAGGCCCGGTCAACTGCATCAGCCCTACTCCGGTGACCAACGCCGAGTACACCCGGGCCCTTGGCTCGGTCCTTGATCGACCCGCCTTTGCTGCTGCCCCGGCCTTCGCGCTCCGCCTCGCCCTGGGCGAGATGGCCTACGCCGCGCTGCTGGCCAGCTGCCGCGCCATCCCACAGAAGCTGATGGCCAGCGGCTTCCACTTCCAGTTACCCGAGATCACCCCAGCCCTTGCCCACCTGCTCAAGCGCCAGGGGCAGAGGGACCTGGCTACGCCGGAGGCCTGAATCCGGGTGCCCCTAGAGCGGGGTTCCATCACGATGGGGCAGGAGCGCGCAAGCCCGCCTATGACGGCCTGGCGCAGGTGCTACCCTGACGTTTGGGCATGAACACTCCCGCAGTCCACCGCAGCCAGCCAGCCAGCGTGGCCAGCCGCACTGCAAGCGCAGCCCTGCTCTGCGTAAGCACGATCATTTCCACCCTGATCACCGCCTGCGGCTCACCCGGCACCCCGCAGGCTCCCAGCC
>CAXTMM010000187.1:0-3638 GCA_964245415.1 uncultured Acidobacteriaceae bacterium
GGATAGAGATCCGCATACTGGATGGCAACGGGCAGGAGGTGCCGCATGACGGCGTATCCTTCGGCGCTCTGCACGTGCGCGGCGTCTGGGTCGCGGCAGGCTACTTCGGGGGGCCCAGGAAGGTGCCCACGCCCTGCCGGGTTGGTTCGAGACAGGAGACGTCGTGACGATGGACCCTGACGGCTTCGTCCAGATCGTCGATCGAACGAAGGACGTGATCAAGTCCGGCGGCGAGTGGATCAGCTCGATCGAGCTGGAGAACATCGCCCTGTCGCACCCTGCCGTGCAGGAAGCCGCCGTGGTGGCTCGCCCCGACCCGCGATGGGGCGAGCGGCCGTTGCTGGTCGCCGCCCTGAGGGCCGGTGCCGACGTGTCCCGGCAGGACCTGCTAGCGCACTACGCGGGCCGGGTCGCGCGCTGGTGCGTACCGGACGACGTCGTGTTCGTGAACAACCTGCCGCACACCGCGACCGGCAAGCTGCTCAAGGCACTGATACGGGACCTTTACGCCACCGGGCCGGTGTCGGCCGCCCCTCCTCCACAGTAGTAAAGGACGCGACCATGGCAACACTCGACATCGCCGGCGATGCGCGGCGGGTCTTCGAGACCGTCCAGGCAGGAGGCATCGCGATCTTCCCAAATGACGTCGGCTACACGGTCATGGGCGCGTCCCCGCACGCTCTTCAAACAATCTTCGACACCAAGCAGCGCGGCGGGCACAAGCGCCACGCTAGCCTGTGTAGCGCCGAAACCCAGCGGGAGATCCACCTCCTCGGCAGCCGCGAGCAGGAGATCCTGGACGCTATCACCCAGGACTTCAACCTGCCGCTGGGCGCTATCGGCCGCTACCGGCCCGACCATCCTCTGCTGCAGAAGGTCGATCCCGACATGCTGAAGGCCAGCACCGCGCGGGGCACAATCGGGATGCTTTTGAACGCGGGCCCGATCTACAACGAGCTGACCCGGCTGAGCCGGGATGCAGTACTACCGCTATTTGGCTCGTCCGCAAATTTGACGGGCACCGGACCGAAATTCCGGGTGGAGGACATTCAGCCGGAAATACGCGCCATCGCCGACGTCATCGTCGATTACGGCTTGCGCAAGTATCACACCTACAATCGTTCGGCGACCATAATCAACTTCTTTGACGGCGTGGAGGTGGTCCGCATCGGCTCCTGCTACGAGTTGATCGCCGATGTGCTGAAGCGCTGGTTCAACATCGACGTGCCTATCGACCCAGGGCGCGAGCTGAACCCGTCTGGGCACCTCCAAGAGTTTGCCCTGGCAAACGTCGACTAAGGCAAACAACTGCAATCGCTCACCTGGCTCGTCGACGCTAAACAACCCAAAATGCTCAATCTCCCGACTGAGGTTTTGCAGCTTCGTTACAAAGAAACGACTTGGACTGCTATGCGAGATGAGGCGTCTTCCTGCTAAGTCTGCATCTATATTACACTCTTGCTTGGAGCGCTCTCCACGTGAGCGGTCAGGGATAATACGACCGACCAACATCACTTCACATGAGAACGAACAGACTCGGAAGGGTGGAACCATGAAACGAGCCTATTCCCACAACATTCTTCCCATTTCTCAAAACAGATTAACCCGGTCGAAGGGTGCACTGTACCTGTGGGCACTCGCACTCTACTGGGCTACTGCCCAGCCCTCGCTTGCAGCGGAAGGCGCGGTTTTCGGCGGCCCAACCGGTGGCACCGACATTAGGTCGGCTTACACTCCAGCCGCCCCGGGGATCTATGGCGGTCTCACAGGCATTTACGAGTTTTCGGGCGGCAGTGCGTTCGGCGATCAAGGCCAAGTTACTGCGCCAGTTGCCGGCGAATACGGGATTGTCGCTGGGTCGCTAACTTACGTCTACCCGTCCAAAGTGTTTGGGGGGACGCTCAGCAGCTCAATCCAGCAATCATATGTCGACGGCAACATCTCCGTCGGCCCGAAAGGAAGTTACTCTTCGGGCTTGGGAGATACGTATGTCGAGTTCCTCGCCTTAAGTCGATACATAGGACCATTGTTCGGCGACAATTCTCAGATTCCGGCTAGTGGAAGACCTAGATTGCCCTATGGTCTAACGCTTAAGGCATCCTACTCGATGATTTTTCCTACAGGTGTTTACTCAACGAAGTTTATTGTGCCGCCGGGTCATAACGACTTTTTCTTCATACCCAACTTTGCGGCTACCTACCTTACGTCGCCCAACGTCATTGGTGACGGGATAGAGGTAAGCAGTCGTGTTTTCCTCGATTTTGCCGCACGTAATACGGAAACGGACTACTTCACCGGTCTTGTAGTCAACACTGATTTCGCTGTTTCCGATCGGCTCGGGCAGTTCCAATTCGGTGATGCAGGCTTCTATGCCCAGCAGGTAACCCGCGACAGCAGAGGGGGAGAAGTGGTCGCGCCCAACGGTAAACGCCTAGTCAGCTTTGATCTTGGCCCAGTCCTTGCGTACGACATCCCAACTTGGAATGCTTCCATTAAAGCGAAGCTTTACATTCCTGTCGAAACTCGAAATACCATAAATATCGACCGCTTTATAATCAGCAACGGAATGAAGTTCTAACTCAGGACTGGCTTGCTGCGTGTCGCATGGGTGTTCTCAAACGGCAGCGTCTAGGGAGTAAGTAATGAAAAGCAGTCGACTTGCACTTATTTTGAAACTGTTTTTGGCGGTGTCAGGCTGCGTCGTAAGACCTGCATTTGCACAAATCGGGGGAGGCGATGTGAGCGCCCAGGCTACGACACCGACGTTGCCTCCGAGTGCAGCCGCAGTCACGGTCCCACAACCCGGTCGCAAACATCGCTCGGCGGCGCGCTACAGGCCAAATCCTGCAAACAGACAGCCAAGTCCTCAGGCCGCTAAGCAGCCTTCTTAGATTACTGCATCTGATGAGGCTGTTGGTTTTTGTTTCGAGATGGAGGGACACCGACAGGGCGGAGCCTCGCGCATCGGCGTCTCTCGTTATACCGAACTGGGCTTGTTGAGAAATGCAGCGGCCGCCTCGCGGAACTCCGGCGAAGCGAGTTGCCGGCCGAACATCTCGCTCTCCTCCGCAATGCGTCGTTCCATCGCCGCCAGATCGCCGCGCAGCAATCGCTTGGTCATTCGTAGCGCGGCTGCCGGCCGCGCGCCGACTGCCAGCGCCAGGGCCAGCGCGCTCTCCAGCAGCGCATTGTCCTCGACAGTCCGGTTGACGAGGCCCCATTGCAGCGCCGTCTCCGCGTCCACGGGCTCGCCGAGCAGCAGCATCTCGGCGGCACGACGGTCGCCGACTAGCTGCGGCAACAGCAGCGAGCTCGCCGCTTCCGGTACCAGCCCCAGATTTATAAACGACATCGACAGCCTGGCGCTGCGCCCCGCGACGACTAGAGGGTGTTACGCACCTTGAACCAGTGCTGCTGCCTGCTTGAGCATGTATCCGATGAACGCGACGAGGTGAAAGCCCGCGAGCGTCTCGGCGTAACGCTCGTAGTCTTTGACCAGTCGCCGGCATCGTGTCGCCCAGGCGAAGGATCGCTCCACTACCCAGCATCGGGGCAGCAGCACAACGCCGCGTTTGGCGTCTGGCAGCTTGACCACGTGCAAGGTGATCCCCTCGGCTTTCGCGGCCTCGGCCGCAGCG
>CAXTMM010000188.1:0-3467 GCA_964245415.1 uncultured Acidobacteriaceae bacterium
GGAGGCATTCGCCTCCTTTAAGGCCGCCTGCGCAAAAGTACATAACACCCTCTAGCCTCGCCTCGGTCTAGAAGCGCAATCGACACCTTGAAGAGGAGACGGCTCTCTGGCTGCGCACTTCTTCCTCGCGTCAGGCGCCGCAAACCTGCTCCCTGCCCGAGTAGGCTCCTGACATATTCAAGCCGATCGTGGTAATCTCCATGGTGGACGGCTCCTCCTGCTCGTTGCAACTACAGCTACAAGCTTGACTTACTGATGCCGCTCAGGAACCGTTCACCGCATCAGTTTCGCGCAAATCGTGACCCGCGTAAGAAGTCATGACCTGGATCAACAATTCTGAACCGAGACGTGAAATGGATGAGCCTAACAGGCGAATGATCGTATGCGCTGCTTACTACCAAACGACGAAATTTTGCCGAGAGAATTGAGAGACTTGTCGACTGACAAGGTTACGCACCTGTCTGGCCCACCATCCAGTGCACTTGACCTAGACACAGGATCTATCCGTGACTTGACCGGTCCGATGTTGTATACGGTTGGTAAGCCGAACCAATCAGTTTTAACATAATCGGAGGTGAGTTCGAATGAGTCGACTCTCGATCGTCTACCCACTTCAACGGATCCATTAAAGGCGGAAAGTTTCAGCTTGTCGACCTTAGTTCTAGCGAAGAATTTTGATATAGCTTGGAGTAGGATAGAGTTAACGCGGCCTGATAGTTTGGCATGGGTTGACGGTAACGAGGCACAATGTACTTGATCGATACCCGTAGGTGGTCAGCTTCAAGGCCACTCAAATGACTACGGCACTAGGTCGCCTGATTATAACGCGTCCAAGTTGGTTCTACGGCTCGCTGTATGCTGGAAAGTCAAGTCTGAAAGATGCGTTAGCCTCGTAAAACGTTGAAAGAGGCAAAGGACTTTGACAAGCGTGAGAACGTCGATGAGTTTCACTCCGGTCGGCAGTGGGATTTCGGGTGAGTAAACGTATAGCGGAAGGTTTGGCTGCAACTGTCGCGGTTGTGGTGCTCGCGGCGTATGCCCTACTATTGCCAAGCGGGCGCTGGCAAGGCGATGACTATTTTAATGCTTGGCTCATTGACCAACGGAAATGGAGCTTGCTGCTGCGGAGTTTGCAATGGGCCCCCCGTCCAATTGGGCAGCCCTTAGGATGGTTCTATACTTACGTGTCTGATACGTTCCATCGTCCGTTTGCTGCTGTTTTCTTGGGCCTGCTTTGGTTTGGATGCTTGGCTTGGATTGTTGTGGTCGGTTGCGTAGGCCGGCAACGCCACCCGTTCGCTCTCGCTTTGATACTATTCGCCTTGACGTTGATGGTGAGCAAGCCAGGCGAAATGTTCTACTGGCCAATCGGCTCGGCGGCCTACCTGCCATGCTGGGCGGGGCTCGCGGGCGTGACCATTCTGCTACGGTGTTCGCACGTCCATGGCGCGCTACTGACGGCGTCGTTATTATTTGCTTCCCTGAGCCTTGAGGTGGGCGCGGTCACCGTACTGATTTATGTGACACTGGCTAGTGCTGCGTCTCTGCGATCTCGGCAGTGGAATCACCTTTGGCCGTTGATTATTCCCGCAATCTGTGCAGCCGGGGTCTGCCTGGCTGTAAGGGCAGGCAGGATACAGCCTGGGCGGGAGATCATGGATGCGGCGAGCGGGCTGGCTGGTGACTGGCGCGCAAGTTTTGTTGCGAGTATTCCAACTTTCACGAGTGAGGTGCTGCGCATCACCGGCCTGCCACTCGTGGCGGGGGCGGCTATCAAGCTGCTGCTCGTCGCCTTTCTTCCGGCATCCACAACCGGCCCCGGAGAGAGACATAGTAAAGCTGCCATCTGGGCCTGCGCTCTCGTGATTGCCGCTTTCGCATCTGAAGTCTCTGCTTATCATCAATTTGGCACACAGTGTTGCGAGCGCCACGCAACACAGCGCCAAACAATGGTTGTGTTGGCAATGCTGAGTATGGCGGGTCTGCTCCCCGAGCACGCGGGGCCACTTCGCTGGCTACGTCCATTCGGCCTGTCAGCCGTCCTGATCGGTCTACTGTGTTTGCGTGCGGGCAAGCTCACTGCCGACTGGCAAAACCAGCCACTTGTGCTTGCCGCTCGGCAAAGGAGCTGGGACTCTGGTCGCTCTCAGAGCGAAGCGATGACACTGGCCATGGCGCCGCCTGGTCAAATCACCAACTTTGATTCACTTCCCACAGGCTATTTCAGAAAGTGCGGCTCCTCTTCCCGATGCGATGTGCCTTGGTATGCTATGGGTATTATGGGAGTATTTCATAAGAATGAACTCACCATCTCTCAAGGGCCCTGAAGGCATACAAGGGGCCGCCGCACGGTTGCCGGAACTGCACGTTAGCGGACCGACCAGGATGCGTCTGGCTCAGGTGCGCATTAGAGAGTTGTTATGGCTTCGACGTCCGGATTGTTCGGTTGCTTCGGCCGGAGACAAGGATGTTGATCGGTTGTAATCCGTCTAAAAGGCAGCAAAACGCGCTGCTCCAAACTGATAGCCAGGTGGTTCGGAGGTCTCGGGGAGGGAGTTTGTCTCGTCGCATAAGCATCCGTCTTACTGAGCCCGGAGGAGCCGGCGATCACCCGGCTGCACGCTACCTTGCCGCCGGCTCGCTTCACTCAAGGCTGTCTCTTCAGCTTGAAGATCATGGCGAAGTGCCTCGGTCTTGTTGTCACTCATACTGCCGGCCGGTAGGCGAACATTCTCAGGTGAGGACCGCTGCACAAAGAAGTCTGACCAAACACTTACCCAAGTTCTTAGAGCATTATCCGACCAAACGGGGTCGCCGTCGGATACAGATGCTAGCCAAACAGAAAGCTAGAGCGTTTTCCGGCCTGCCTATCGGTCTAACGAGGTTGGAAACGCTCTAGCTCGCGATGTATCATAAGAGCGCCGCATGACAGCCTTGGACGTGTGGCTCCTGCTGCTGTGCACTTTCGGCTGCTGGTGGCCCTTGGTGCCACCTCCGGCGTGGTCAACGAACAGCTTTGGGTTTCCGAGCCGCTGGTGCTGGTGGACTGGGTGCGGCGCCACCGAGCAGGTGGGGCCAGCGATTGGCGGCCTGCTCGCCATCAGCTTGGGCAGCCTGCGGAGATCATCCTGGCGATGTCCGTGCTGGCCAACGGCCAGGCTGCCGTGGCGCGCACGCAGATTAGTGGCTCTATCATCGGTACCGGCCTTGAACTGGCTGCGAACGGCAAAGCCTTTTCTTTGAGCGGCGAGACGCGCCGGCTTTTAGGGGGTGCTGCTGATTGGGCTTTTGCGTTGCTGGAGTTGGTGTTCATCCTTGTTGGGTGAAGCAAGCAAAGCCTTCTTTTCTGAAGAAAAGAAGCAAAAGACTTGTGGTCCTGCTGTCGCGAAAGTTCTGCAGCGTGCGCCCAAGGAAACAAAAGTTTTTTGGTTCTTTTTTAAAAAAGAACTGCTTGCTTGCCTTACGCA
>CAXTMM010000189.1:0-3425 GCA_964245415.1 uncultured Acidobacteriaceae bacterium
CGCCAATAGAGGCATGAGAGCATAGCTGACATGGGCAATCGCCTTCGCCAGGACACTTATGGGAGAGCAGCCATCGCTGTCGTGTTTGCGATCATGGTGTCTTTGGCCTATGTCATTTCGCCACTCCGCATGTTCTGGGAGCATGAAGACGAACCTCATGTCTATTCGATCAGTTGGCATTCCGGTCTGGTCTTCTTAATCCTTATCACGTTCAGCTATCTGGTCATCTGGTTCGTCCTACGCAAGAGATGACGAGCGAGGAGTGGTTGATACCCTGCCGAAGGTTGCCCGGGTACTGGCGCTATGGTAAAGTCAAGACTTGCGGCATGCTTTTCGCGGGCGCTTTGCGTGTGTGGGAGCATGGTGCAAGAGGCGGTTTGGGCTGGCGTAGCTCAGCTGGTAGAGCATCTGATTTGTAATCAGAGGGTCGGGGGTTCAAATCCCTTCGTCAGCTCCAGTCTTTTCTACGACAGTAGTACGCCAGTGCTGCTTGTTTCTTCGTGGCCAGAGCGGGCCACACTCCACTCAGGTCTTCGCGATTCTTGAGAGGTTTGTGCGGTTTCCTGTCCGGCGCGGGGAACGGGCGGCAACAAGATGTGCACAGGTGGCCGAGCGGTTAATGGCAGCAGACTGTAAATCTGCCACTCTTCGAGTTACGGAGGTTCGAATCCTCCCCTGTGCACCATTTCTCCTTCGGGGTTTGCCGGTATGGACATGAACCCCGCAGGGACCGGCCGCATGATTGTCGCACTGGCCGCTTTTGGGTTGCTGGCGCTGGCGGTCTGGCTGACGATGGACGATACGTCGTACCGCAAGCTGACGTTCGTGTTTCTCGGGTTTTTTGCAGTGCGCGTAGTGCTCGGCAGGCTGCGTTCGCGGTAGGATAGTTGAGTTGGAGTTTGGCTGGCGTAGCTCAGTGGCAGAGCACTCCCTTGGTAAGGGAGAGGTCGAGAGTTCAATCCTCTCCGCCAGCTCCATGATTTTGATTGGTTGTGAGGCGAGCGGGAGTAAGCAGGTCCGGACTTTAGCCCAGGACCAGAGTCACAGGTTGGGTTTTACAAGCGAGCGGGAGTAACTCAGTGGTAGAGTCACAGCCTTCCAAGCTGTTGGTCGCGGGTCCGATTCCCGTCTCCCGCTCCATCGCATCGGTTTAGGAGTATCTGAAGAGTGCAGACCCCAGGCAGTCCCGCAGTAGATAACTTGCCGATCGGCAATTTTGAGCAGCCAGTTCTTGCAGTTGCCGATCCGCAGTCGTATGGCGCGGTTCGCTCCGCGATCGAAGCCTCGTTTTCGTCGTCGAAGGTCATCGGGTTCCTGAAGTCGCTCGCGAGCAAAGATGTGCGGGTGCGGGACTTCGAAGGCGTGCTGGGCAAAGGACTGCTGGGTGCGAAGACCGAGGCCGAGTACGCGGCGCTCGGCAACGCCGATCAGGGGCAGATTCGGGAGTATTACCTGGCGAGCCTGGAGCAGGTGGCGCCGGAGGTGCGGCAGCGGTTCTTCAAGCTGTATGCGTATTACTGAGAGGTGAGTGATGAGCTTCCAAGTGATTCCGGCCGGCACTCCTGTACTCCCCGAAGAGTGGCAACGCGCTATGGCTGCTCCGGTCTCGGAACTTCCGGTTCTGGACGAGCGGCAAAAGGCAGAAGTGAAACGGCGCTCGCTCAACGAAGAACAGTATCAGCGGCTAAAGATTCTGATGAGGCGCTTCGCGGAAGAGCGGGAGATTGAGCAGGCTACAAAGTTTGGCGAGTTTGTTCAGGCAATCCTTGATCCGATCGACCCGCTTTACGGTGTATCGTCGGTTAGCCGTCGGGGAGTTCCCTTAGGGTGGCGCGTCACGGTCAGCTACGATGGGCGAGACTTCTTTGAATTTCAATCGCATTTCGATGTTGTGGAGACGCTGGTTTCCGACTGCGCGACTCCGGATGAACTGAGAACCTTTCGCAGTAATGTTGTTAATGGTGTGCTTGAGGCTGCCGGACAAGGGATTGCGAGTTGAACCTATGGGCAGGATCTGAGGTGGAACTGAGGCTTTCCAGTTCCGGATTGGCCGCGCTGAAGGGTTTGTTCGAAGGTCCGCAAATCGTTGTGCTGGTCGAGTGGGCGGACGAACTAGGCCTATGGGTTTCTTTGGGCCGTAAGGCGACTACGAGAAGCGTTGCGCTGATACGTTGGGATCACTTTGAAACCGTTATCATGGATGTAGTGTTTAAGGAACCAAAAGAGCCTGGCGTTATCGGATTCAGCACCTGGAAAACAAGCAAACAGAGTTAGGAGAGCATTATGGGCAAGGAAAAGTTCGATCGCTCGAAACCGCACGTCAACATCGGCACGATCGGTCACATCGACCACGGCAAGACGACGCTGACGGCTGCGATTACGAAGGTTTTGTCGAAGCACAATCCGAAGAATACGTTCCGTTCGTTCGACACGATCGACAACGCTCCGGAAGAGCGTGAGCGCGGCATTACCATCTCGACCTCGCACGTGGAGTACGAGACGCCGAATCGCCACTACGCGCACGTCGACTGTCCCGGCCACGCCGACTACATCAAGAACATGATCACCGGCGCGGCGCAGATGGATGGCGCGATTCTGGTGGTCGCGGCGACCGATGGCCCAATGCCGCAGACCAAGGAGCACGTGCTGCTGGCCCGCCAGGTCGGCGTGCCGTTTATCGTGGTCTTCCTGAACAAGTGCGATGCGGTCGAGGACGAAGAGCTGATCGAGCTGGTCGAGATGGAAGTGCGCGAGCTCTTGTCGAAGTACGACTATCCGGGCGACGATACTCCGATCATTCGCGGTTCGGCTCTGGGCGGCCTCAACGGAGAGGCCCAGTGGGAGGCGAAGATCGACGAGCTGATGGAAGCGGTTGACAAGTTCATCCCGCAGCCGACGCGCGCCATCGAGCTTCCGTTCCTGATGCCGATCGAAGACATCTTCTCGATCTCGGGTCGTGGCACCGTGGTTACGGGCCGTATCGAGCGCGGCAAGGTGAAGGTGGGCGAGGCGTGCGAGATCGTCGGCTTCGGCGATACGCAGGCGACGGTCTGCACCGGCGTCGAGATGTTCAAGAAGCAGCTGGACGAGGGTCTGGCCGGGGATAACGCAGGGCTTCTGCTGCGCGGTATCGCGAAGGAAGCGGTGCAGCGCGGGATGGTTCTGGCCAAACCGGGATCGATCAAGCCGCACACCGAGTTCAAGGGCGAGGTGTACGTTCTGAGCAAGGAAGAGGGCGGGCGGCACACGCCGTTCTTCAACGGCTATCGTCCGCAGTTCTACTTCCGGACTACCGACGTAACGGGCTCGGCGAAGCTGCCGGCGGGCACCGAGATGTGCATGCCGGGCGACAATATTCAGCTCGAGATCACGCTGCATACACCGGTTGCGATGGAGAAGGGTCTGCGCTTCGCCATTCGCGAGGG
>CAXTMM010000190.1:0-3340 GCA_964245415.1 uncultured Acidobacteriaceae bacterium
CTAGGCATCTGCTTCCTCAACAAGACGGGCGGCGCGCTGGTAACCAAAAAGGGCTCCTACAACGCCGCGGGCCGGTTTGTACCCTACTTCAAACCCTCACCCTACGCTCTCCAGCCTCCCGGCCAGGCGAACAACTCCTACGGACCCTTCTCCCGTCCTGCGGTGGCTACCTTTGGCAACGTCGGTCGCGATCAGCTCTGGGGTCCTGGACTCGCGAATGTCGACGGCTCTGTCGCCAAGAGCTTCGCACTGTATGAGAACGTGCACCTGCAGCTTTCGGCGCAAGCCTTCAACCTCTTCAATCACCCTAACCTGAACCAACCGGACTCCTGCTTTGATTGCCAGGACACCAACGGCTCCGGCGTGCAGAATGCCGGCACCATCCAGAGCACGGTCTCGACGCAGGATGGCACCTCCATGCGTCGCCTGCAGTTTGCCGCGCGGTTCCAGTTCTAGGTAGAGGTGCTTTCCGCAGCATGCGGGTGAACAGCCGCATGCCTGTTTTCAGGCTCACCCTTTCCATTGCGGGAGAGACACGGAGCACAGGATGCTATCTCTTCGCGCCTTGTCTCGGTGGCGGCCGCTGTCGCTTGCGCTGCAGCTTTGCCTCTTCCCAGGTTTCTCCTGGGCCGAAGCTCCAAACCCGCAAGCGCCTCGGCTGGATGTGGACACAAGCGTCACCCAGCGTTTTGTCGCCGTGCACGGCCGCCGCTCGGTCATCATGGGATACCCCGGAAAGGGGCTTGAGGTCTGGGCCTATCCGTTCCAGCTTCTCGACGGGTACCAGATCGGCTTCCAGGCGCAGGGCGAAACGTCGGAGGCGGACGCGAGACCTTTGCTGCGCCGACTTATCTATGCACCGGAGTCGGTCACGCGCATCTATGCCGGTCCCGACTACGTCGTCCGGGAGAAGCTCTTTGTCCCGCTCGATCGAGCGGCGGCTGTGATCACCTACCAGGTCGAGTCCCGGCGCAATGTCAATATTCTCGTGCACTTCACGCCTGTGCTCAATCTCATGTGGCCCGGCGGCTTAGGCGGCCAGGTCACGCAGTGGAAGCCGGCCGTCCACGGCTACGTCACCTCCCAGTTGAGCGAACACCTCGCCGCGGTCATCGCCTCACCCGAGATCCACGCCGATGATTCGACCGTGAACAGCACCTACAACGATGGCAAGCGCTTCTCCTTCACCCTGCAACCGCAGGTGACCCACTCCACTGCGCACCAGAACAGCTCAGCCGCATCCGTGTACATCTTTCTCGACACGGCCGGCCACGACGATCAAGCGGCCGGGCTTGAGGAGCTCGTCTCGCACGCCCCACTCGACCTGGCCGCCGCCGCCGCCCACTACCGCGACCTGCGGGCAACCTCGCTGCAGGTAGAGACGCCCAATGATCAAGTCAACGCGACAGTAGCCTGGGCGCAGATCGCGCTTGATCAAGCCTGGGTGTGCAATCCGCGACTCGGCTGCGGCCTGGTCGCCGGCTACGGCCCCTCCCGCGAGATCCGCCGTCCGCAGTACGACTGGTTCTTTGGCGGCGACGGACTGGCTGCGACCAACGCCCTCATCTCCGTGGCTGATTTTCGCCGCGCCCAGGAGGAACTTGCCTTTATCCTCCGCTACCAGGACCAGAAGACCGGCATGGTCTGGCACGAGCTGTCACAGAGCGCCGGCTACATTGACTGGTCAAAGTACCCTTACATGTTTGTGCATGTCGACATCAGCCTCGACTTTCTCAACACGGTCGCGCGCTATGTGAGGGCGAGCGGGGATTTCGCCTTCGCCAACGACCACTGGCCGGCGCTGCGGGCCGCTTACGTCTACAGTCACTCGCTCGTCAACCCCGTCGACCACCTCCCGCACATTCCTTCGGACAAGGAGGGAGCCGACGAGCAGCATCGTCCTTCTGACGATCTTGGCGTCTCCTCAAGCTGGGCGGCGGCCGCGCAAAGCTTTGCCGAACTTGCCACCCTGACTGGCCACACGGCGGAGGCGCAGCAGGCTTCTGCCGAGGCCGGCATGGCTCGCCCTGCGGTCGAAGCGCGCTACTGGAATCAAAAAGAGAACTTCTGGATCGACGGGCACACTGCCGACGGCGCGCCTATCTTTACCCGGCGCAGCGGCTTTACGCATGCGCTGATCGATCACATCTTCGCGCCGGAGCAGGAGAGCGCCGTCCTCGATCAGCTCGCCACGTCCCAGTTCGTTACCGACTGGGGAGTTCGCGGCGCCGCACCCACGCCGGACTACGATCCCTGGTCTTACACGACGGCTATTACTTCTCCTCTCCAAAGCTCGATGACCGCGCTTGCCTTCTGGCAGAACCACCGTCCGGCGATTGCTGAATCCCTCTGGCGTACGATCCTGCCGCTCAATCTGCTCGACTCTCCCGGACACCTTCTTGAGGTGCTCTCCGGGAACCTCTACCTCGAGCAGACCGAATCGGTTCCCGAGCAGACCTGGTCTTCCGCAGGCTTTCTCGATGCCACCCTGCGCGGCCTCTTCGGCCTCGAGATCAACGGCGGGGACAACTCTGTCTCCTTCAGTCCACGCCTTCCCGCCGACTGGCCTCACGTTTCTCTTCGCCGTGTTGCCCTGCCGCACGCAAGCCTCTCGTTCGACCTGCAACAAAGCCTTGCGACGATCGATCTCGCCGTCCATAACGATGGCCAACCGGCCTCGATCCACTTCATCCCGCACCTCGCGCTCGGCGCAGGCGTAACTGCTGCCGATTGCAATGGAAAGAGAGTCTTCGCGCAGCTATCCAGCTTTCCGCAGGATCAGCAGGCCGCCATATCGTTCGAGGCGCCTCCCGGCGACATTACCTGTCAACTGCATCTTTCCGGCGGAGTCGCCATTATCCTTCCATCGCCCGTGCCGCACATGGGCGATGAAAGTACAGGGCTGAAGCTTACCAGCCTAGGTCTCGACGGCTCGGTTCTTTCGATCGGCCTCGACCTGACCAACACTGCGAAGAACAGCTTTCAAATTCGAACTCTATCGAAAGTGGCAAATGTGACAGGAGCGACCGCTCGCATGCTTGACTCCGAAACCTATGAGATACAGCCGATCCATCCTTCGGAGCCTGGGTATCACAGCGCCCAGGTCAAGGTATGGTTCCGGCAAACGGAGTAGCGGCTCCCACTTCGAGAGAAGCCACAACACTCGTCGTTCGAGCTTAAGTCCTCGATGAGGAAGACTGCTGAGTGGAAGCACTCTTCTTTGCCGGATGTATGCTAAATCACTTCGGCGGAAGGGTGTTCACCAACCATCGATACGGCCACATACAGCTGACCTGCCCCCGATTTCTCAACCATTCATAACTGGAGTTTCTCAGTTGTG
>CAXTMM010000191.1:0-2867 GCA_964245415.1 uncultured Acidobacteriaceae bacterium
AGCTGGACCAGTTGCCGGCCAAGGCGCAGAATTTGCTTGTTTATGACGCGGCGGCTGCGCAAGGGGAGGCGGAGAATGCGGTGATTGTTGCGACCGAGAGTGCGGGGCGGGTGCTGGATGCGTTTGCGGCGCGCTGCCGGGCGGTTGCCGGGCCGGTGACGGCGGAGATGTTCAAGGGGTGGATGGGCGAGATCAAGGCGGAGACCGGGGTGAAGGGGAAGGAGTTGTTTCACCCGGTGCGGATCGCGCTGACCGGGAGCCACTCTGGGCCTGAGTTCGACAAGCTGATTCCGGTAATTGAGCGGGGGAGCTTGCTGCGGCTGCCCAAACATGTGCTGAGTGTGCGGGAGCGAGTTGAGGCGTTTTTGGCGTGAGTGACGGGGTGCAAGGTGGGTTTGCGCACCGATGGCGGACGACGATTTTGAAGGAGCGGCCGTTGATTCTGCCTCGGCTGCGGTTTGTGTATCCGCGGGAGGCTGAGGAAGTGGAGCGCGGGGCGCTGGAAGTGCTGGTTCAGCCTGATGGGGGTGAAGCTTTTCTGGCTACTTGCGCGCTTGGGTTTGCGGATCCGGTGGCGCCTACTGGGGTGTGGAGTTGTCCTGACCCAGGGTGGCTTTGCGCGGTTGCTGGTGGGTATGCGTACCTGATTGATACGGGCAGGCCGGAGTGGTTTGAGCAGGTGAAGTATCGGCCTGTGCTGGGGGTGCATGCCTCGGCCGATCCTCCCCTGCTGTTGTTCCTCGGCAACCGCTCCATCCTGGCCTGGGGGGAGCACGGCCGGGCCTGGGAATCACCCCGGCTCTCGGACGAAGGGGTGACAATCACGGCGGTCGAGGCCGGCCATCTTCGCGGCACCGGCTGGGAGTTGCGAACTGGCTTAGAGACCCTCTTCACTATCGACCTCAAGAACGGGCATCTTTGTGGCTTTTCCAGTCAGGACTAAGCCTGCTCAAAGACTCGCATCGTACGCAGCAGGCGTGATCCCGAGCGCCAACACCGGACAGCCTCCCGAGGCGCGGTTGGCCAGTTTCGGCAAGAGCTTACCCATATGTGTCGTGGAAGCTCCGAATGAGCTGCCACGCCCGAGGGAAGTAAAAATCTCTTGTAATGAGCTGCTGCGGGTGATGATCGCTCCAACGCTGAGCACATTCAATTCAAATAACAGGCGAAAAGTTGTGAGGTCCCGATCATAGAAAGGGTCTTTGTTATTCCACTCTGTTTCAATCGCTACACGGTTACGAAAGTAGTCGACATGATGGGTCGGAGCAAGAGTCCTGACGCCATCGGCCCTGACTTCGATTTTGAAGTCATGCTCCTTCCAGCCGCGCCCATAGAAAAAGCTGTCAATTGACTCCGAGATCGCAGACTTGCGTCCACCAGGAGTCAGGATGTGGGACTGCTTGAGAGTGAATGCTCGCAGCATCCCGATCAGATCATTCCACTCATCCGGAAAGTCAGCTTGCAAGATGGCCGTAGCGTGATGTGTCTCGCACATCTCAAATCTCTGCCGCACGTCGGCGGGAATTTGCTCCAGTCCCATACAATCATCTGACCGGAGTTTCAGATGATTGTCGATAGCGAGATCGACTCTGTTCTGAGTGGATCACCTGCCTAATCACCTGCGGCGCCGAGTTCCTCCTCGCTCTGCGAGTGGTTCGCATAGGTCTTCCATGTCGGGGTGTAGGAGTCATCGGCTTGATTGCCCCAGCCGGTCCAACGAAGCCGGTCGCCACGCGCGAAGAGCTCGAGGAAAGGTCCTGGGCTGCAGGCCTCAATCAGCCTGTACTGCTCATCGGGCTTGCGCGAGTGCTCCCGCTTACGGCTACTGAGATAGTTCACCTGGGTACGGCCGGGCTGCAGGGTACGAGCGCCTTTTCCGCGAACCCCGAAGAGAATCAGTTCGGTCACATTGCGGAAGTAGAACCCCACGCCCCTTCCATCGGAGCCGCCATCCTTACGGATCTTGTGCCAGACAAGGTTGCTTTTGTACTGAAAGCCCCAGGCTTGCATGGTCGCAATGCCTTCCGGCAAGAGCGCGTTTGGCACCCATAAATAAAGATGCGCGACATGTGCCGCGGCCTTGGCTACTGGCAAGTGCTTGATAGCGTCCAGTGTCAGAGTGCCATAGCGCGAGAGCCGCCGGTGTTCAGGAGCTACCTTCCCGGTTCGATTCTGGAACTGCCATGGGGGATCGGCCAAAATCGTACCGAATTTTCGGTTGTCGAGAAATGCAGTGAAGTCATCCTCTATGGCGATAGGCTCCGCTCGTCGTGCCAGGCCTATGTCGCTATTCATCGTTCGATCCTGCGGATCCTGCGAAAAGAGGCCACTGTTCGGAAACATACTTCTCTGCCGCATCCCGGATCACCCAAGCAAGCGATACTTTCTTCTTCTTTGCGATCTTCTCAAGCGAGACGTATATCTCCGCCGGAAACGTGATGGAGGCTCGAAGTGAGGATTCGTTTTGGGACTTAGATTTCATTGCGGGACGTTTCCTGCTTGCATCACGTTACACCATCCTGGTGCAGGAGTGCCATTGCGTTTAACTTACGCCGGTTCACGCAATATCCTGGGCACCGGCATGATAAAAGCTGAGCGCCGCGTCACCTTGCTGGAGGACGCGGGTGCGAGCGAGCGGGCCGTACTGGATGGCGGGAGTATCTGTTGTGGCGTTTGGGCGTGGGCGGCGGTGCTCGGCGACCACAATGGCGCCGGGGGCGAGCAGGGTTTGGGCTTCGCCGCCGAGGACTTTGAGGGTGCTGGCGTACTCTTCGGATGCGTCGTAGGGGGGGTCGAGGAAGAGGATGTCAAAGGCGGGGATGCGTTTGGCGACTGAGTTGCGCAACCAAGTGGCGACTGGCTGGGGC
>CAXTMM010000192.1:0-2761 GCA_964245415.1 uncultured Acidobacteriaceae bacterium
TCGATTTCAGCAATGGCCTGTACACCGTGCCGAAGCAGTTGGACAACGGCTATCTCGCCATCGGTAAACAGAAGGTGGAGTTTTCACCGCGTGGGAGGGGCGAACTAGCCATGACTGAGCCGAATCGGAATTCCCCCGCCACTGTCCCCGACCAGCCGGAAGCGAAGTCGCCACTCAAGAAGGGTATGCCCGTAGTGGTAGTCCTCGTTGTCATCATTGCCCTGATCGGCGTCGCCAATGTGTCGAGCCTGTTGAGCGGCAACAAGAAAGCAGCCCCGGCAAGCGCAATGACAATGCGCCCCGCTTCGCCGAATGCCCAACAAGTAAACAGCTTTTCGACGCAGCAACAGGTGCAGGCACAACGGGACGCCGAGGAGCGGCAGCATCAGCAGGAGTTGGCCGCTGCCATGCAGCAGCTCCAGGCCGAACAGAGTATCCCCGGTCCAGAGGTCGCCGGAATACAACCGATGACGGCAGCGCAGCGCGATGAGATCTATGGCCACAGCCCCAACGCCCCGACGCGGACCTCGAATGTGTCGCAGGCGCAGGCTGAGGCGAAGCAAAAGCAGCTTGCGAAGGAAAAACAGGTGCAAGACGCCATCAATAGCGACACAGTCGCCATCGACTTCGACCATGCGGGCACCCCTGCCGTCGCGACAGCGGCGGAGACGAGTGTTCTGGGGGAGCGTGAAGAATTACATCCGCAGACCACCACAGAGGCCGACGGCAGTTCATTTCCCGATAGCGCGACCGAAAAGCCGGGATCTGTGCAGGTTGCGTCGAAGCAGCAGGCCAAGCCCGAGAACAAGGCCGACGCGATGGCCGGATACGACTTCGATAGCTATCAAGGCCGTCTTTATCGCGTCTTCGAGGGCACGGTATTTGAAGGGCTTGTCACCAACCACATCGACGGTGGGTTGAGTGGCCCGATTCTGGTCATGCTGACCACCGACTACTACTAGCATGACCATCAGCAGCTTCTTATGCCCCAAGGCACACGCTTAATCGGTACGGTGCAGAGCGTCGGCAACGCGCAGCAGCGCAAGATGTTCGTTACCTTCCATCGCGCCGTGTGCCCGGATGGGTTTTCGCTCGACTTCGATAAGTACATTGGCCTTGACCCATTAGGCACCACTGGCCTCGCAACGAAGGTAGACCACGGCTACCTGATGGCGTTTGGCGCGGCGGCTGCCGTTGGCGGTTTAGGTGGCTTGGCACAGATCGGTAATAACGGCAGCGTGCTTACGGCGTCGTCTCAGATACGCAGCGGGATCTCCGAGCAGTCGGCCACCGAGGGCGAGCAGGTCCTGAACCACTTCCTGAATCGCCTGCCTGTCATCACGCTCAAGGAGGGTTCCCGTGCCCGCGTATACGTCGGGCGCGACATCCTCGTCCCGTCCTACGCGGAGCATCGCGTCGATCCGACCATGTAAACGCTTTTCCCGAGAGGAGGCCGTATGAATGAGAGCAATTCAAGATACGACCATTTGCTCCGCAAAACGGAGGATGCCAGGCGCGGCGGTCACGACGCCTGGGCTGTCCAGTCCACTGGCGAGAGGGTCGCGGTTGCCCTCGTTCTCAACCGACCCGACTGGCTTGCGGAGCACGGCTACACCATCGCGGAAGCCCTCGAGCGGTCCGGTTCCGAGTGGGTCGCAATGATTCCACAGATTGCCCGCCAGCTCGTGGATCAGGAATAGGAGGCTGTGCTTATGACCACACTCACCATTACGAGACGCAGCAGATTCATCCTGTCATTCGGTGCATCCATACTGGCTCTCGCTCTTCTCATCCCGCCTGTCGGACGTAGCTCTGTAGCCAGCACCCCCGATTGGTTTATCCAGACCGTTGACGCCGTGACGGAGTTTCCATGCAAGATCGTGACCGACATCCGTCACATTTCCTTGGACAGGTTGGATCCCACCTGCCCGCAATGCTTCTAGCTTTTTCACCCAAAGGAGGCTGTATGAAACTCAGGATGACCAAACGCGACAAGTATCTTCTAACCGGCGGTCTGCTCCTGTTGACCGCGACACCTAGCTTCGCTCTCTTCGGGATCGGCGACATCGTCTTCGACCCGACTAGCTATGCCAGTCTCGTCTCCCAGCTCACGACCTTGGAGTCGCAGTACAAGATGCTCCAGAACAACATCACGCACTTCTCCTTCAAGCAGCAGTGGCAGACGACCTTGAATGCCATGAAGAACGCCAACGTTGCCAATATGTTTGGTGAGACGAGCGGCATGAGCATCGCGCTCAATACGAACTCCCCCAGTGCATCGTCCACGGCGTGGACCGCCGGGACGATCAAGGTTAGCGGAAACACGACCACCTACCTGCAAGGGCAGACGCCGGGGAGCGCCCAGCTCTCGCAACTTGCCATGATCGAGGCATCGGACTCTATCTCTCCCGATTGCCTTACCGCAGTCGGCCAGTACCGGGGCGCGAGGACGCAGAATGTCACCGCGAACAACACGCTCGCCTCGCAGCAACTCGACGGCAGCGACGGCACCAACACCGAGGTTGAGCAACTCAATCTTCTCAATGCTGCCGAAGCCCAGAAGATGTCCGAGATGCAATCGCAAGGTGTCTTGCAGGCTTGCCTCGCTTCACAGATGACCGTCACCAATATGGAGCGTAGGAACGCTGCGGCACAGGACCTCAACACCGCCGCCTTTGTTCAGCAGCAACGCTCGAGCAATAACGTGAGTGCGGCGAATGAAAGCAATACCTGGCAGACTTATCTTCCTTGACTTGGAGAC
>CAXTMM010000193.1:0-2728 GCA_964245415.1 uncultured Acidobacteriaceae bacterium
ACGCCGGCCTGGTGCGCGAGGGTCGCGTCGTTCTGTCGAGCTTTCTGCATCCTGAGCGGCAGGAGGAGGAAGAGCACTTTCGCGCATGGTTGCCGCCGCCGGCTACGAGGTGCATGAACTGCCGCGCGCTACGCCTTTTGAGGGTGAGGGGGATGCACTCTTTACTGCCGATGGGGGGCGGCTCTGGGCGGGGCACGGCTGGCGGACATCGGAGGCGAGCCTGACTGCGGTGGGCTCGCTTTGGCCGACCGAGGTGATGCGGCTGCGGCTGGTGAACCCGCGCTTCTACCACGTCGACACCTGCTTCTGCCCACTGGCGAATGGTGATGTCATGTACTTTCCCGCGGCGTTTGATGCTGCTTCGCTGGCGTTGATCGAGGCCTGCTACCCTCCGAGTAAACGGATTGCTGTTGAGGAAGAGGACGCAGTAAGCTTCGCCTGCAATGCGATTAACGTGGGGCAGGCGATTCTTATAAACGAGATCAGCCCCGGGCTGCGCGCCCGGCTTGAGACGCGTGGCTTCCAGGTTGTTGAGACACCGCTGGCGGAGTTTCTGAAAGCTGGCGGCGCGGCCAGATGCCTGGTACTGCGGCTGAGCGAACTGGGCGTGACGCATGGCCGGTCGGGGCCTGCCGGGTTTGCTCCAGGTCGGTGCCTGAGGCTGTTCAGCATCCTTCTGCCGGACGAGCCGATCCTGCACTGAATCGGCGAGGTTGGCCCAAGTAAGTTGGTGCCCATCAGGGAAGATCGTCCCAGCGATAGCTTTGGACCGATCGCCGGGACAATTTTTCAGCCTCTTGTGTTTTTGAGGTTACACATACTCGCATCGAGTCACAGTCCGAGGATGGAGAACGCGTAGACCTTGTTGTTCGTCGCGCCTATGTCCGAGTACCCGGAAGCCCAGTAGAGCGTGCCCGCAGCAATCGCGGGTGCCGAGATGCCGGCTCCGCCGCTCTGGAAGCTCTCCAGGATTTGTCCGGTGGCAGCATCAAGCGCGACGAAATTGCCGGCCGCATCTTCGCCGTACATGATACCGTTGGCTACACTCACTGAGCCTTCCGCCTCAGCTATCGACCCTGCGGGAGGCTGGCTGGCTCTGGCGCTCATCGGGATAGGCGCGGGCGATGTGGTAGCGGTCTGCCAGAGGATCTGCCCTGTCGCCGGATCGAGCGCAGACCAAAATCCGCCTACTACCGTCTGGCCCGACGGGATCAGGGTCGTCGGAACATATTGGGAGTTGGCGCTTCCCATGTAGAGCCGCGTGCCATCGGTCGCTGATCCCCACTCAATACCGCCTCGGTCGCCATCGGGACCAACCTGAGTACCCCAAAGGATGGCGCCAGTGTCGCGGTTCATGGTGTAGTAGGCGCCGCTCTTTTGCCCTGCTCCAACCACGTCAGTCGGCCTTCCCTGGTAGTTGATCGTGAAGAGGTTAGGCGCTGAGCCGAAATCAGTATCCAGGCCGGTTGGAGTAGGGCAGGGCGTTGCGGGCGGCTGCTTGCTCTGTAGGCAGGAGGTGGTCCAGGTGTCTGCGTGCGCAAAGCGCTGACTCCAGCGAATGGCGCCCGTGTTGAGGTCGAGTGCAAGTACACTGTCGATGTGGTCGTCAGGGGCAAGGCACGCGTCAAGTGCGACAGGAGTGCTCGCTACAGCTTGGCAAGCAGCTACGGATGCGGGTACGGAATAGTTGTTGCCAGTTGAAGCATAAAGAGCGGAACGGGAAGGATCGATGGCGAGGTTGCTAGCCCAGACCGCACCACCGGTGTATCCATTCGGTATCACGTATGTTTGCCAGAGCACGTTGCCGGTGTTTACATCCAGAGCAGCGATCGACCCGCGAAAATCAGGCACGAAATTGGGTGTGGTGGAGGCCAATGATTCCTGGTCGGAAGATACGCCGACATAGATAGTGCCGTTGTAGAAGACTGGCGAGCTGGTGATGATCGCGCCCTGATTGGTCGCAAGCACGGTCTGCCAAACCAGAGCTCCGGTGTTCTTTGACAATGCGAATAGTGTTCCTGAGGCTTGATCGCCGACGATGACGAGGTTGGATGTGATCCCCGGGCTGACACGAGAGTAGGACATCGAGTTGCCGGTGATGCTGGGCAGACTAGTCTTCCAAACTACGCTGCCGGAAATAGCATTAAGGCGCCAAACCGATCCACCTGCATCGGAAAAGAAGACGGAGTCGTTCTCTACCGTAGGCGTTCCTTGCACCTCGCCATCTGCCGAGAAGATCCAACGCGGTTGCAGCAAGGGCAGCGTGTCGCGACCGAGGAAGAATTCGAAGGGAGCGTAGTGCGCGTTGGTCAGGCCATTGCCTGCGCTGGACCAAGTAAGTTCCTGCTCGATGTCAGAGAAGATGTTTTGGGCGCTTGCTGCGCCGCAGGTAATGAGCGAGAGAGCGACAAAGCCAGGCGCTGTGAGTCGAACGGGGACAAACTTCCGCATGTTGGTAATCTCCTGAACCAGGTTGCCGCGTTACTCACGGCCGTCGACGGCGCTGCTCCAACCGTCCCCCTGTGAGAAGCGGGACTTTTCACCGAGGTAGACGCTAGCGTTCGAGTTGGGATTCACGATGCGAAAGAAGCTATGATCGCCGTCGCACCATAGAAGCGGTCGCGGCAGGTATAAATCAGCACAAGTGTGACCACAGTAAACAAGGGCCACCTTTGTAGGTGGCCCTTGTCGTTGCGGCGGAGCGGCGTTGATCGGGACGGTTAGTCGC
>CAXTMM010000194.1:0-2604 GCA_964245415.1 uncultured Acidobacteriaceae bacterium
CCGCCAGCTCACCCTGCCTGTGCGAGAAAACCGTACCGAGCACCTTGCACCCAGCCGCACGCCCAGCCTGCGCCCCGGCTGGCGCATCTTCAATTACCAAACATTCCTCAGGAGCAAATCCCAGCAGCGCCGCCCCCCGCAGATAAGGCTCAGGATGCGGTTTCCCATTCTCGACCATATCCGCCGTAATCATCCGCTTCGGTACAAGCAGCCCCGCCGTCTCCAGACGCAGCCGCGCCAGCCGCTGCGTCGCCGAAGTCACAATCGTCCAATGCCCCACCGGCAGCCGTGCCAGCAAGTCCTTTACCCCGGCCAGCACCTCGATATCCGCGACATCGGCACACTCAATGTCTTCAATCAACTTCAGCTCGGCAACCTCATCCAGATCAGGCCGGAGCAGCCGGATCGTCTCAACCGCCCGCTTGCCATGCGCCGCCTTGATCGCCGTCGCCCCATCGACCCCGCGCATCTCGCCATAGGTCGTCCAGCTTCGCTCCACCGACCCGAGCGAGCTCACCAGCACCCCATCCATATCGAACAAAATACCGCGTACCTCAATCGTGACCAAACAAACTCCTCGCGCTCACGGTGCACCCGCATAAACAGATGTCATCCTGAGCGAAGCGAAGGATCTGCGATGGTTCTTCGCGTCTGATCACTATGTTCAGGATGACAGCGAACAGAGCTAACCAATCGACCCGAAAAACTCCTTCATCCGCCGCGCACCCTCTTCGACCGCCTCATGCGAAACCGCATACGACAACCGAATATGCTCGTATGTGCCAAATGCCTCCCCAGGCACCGCCACCACCCGCGCCTCAGTCATCAGCCTTTTCGACAAGGCCAGGGGAGTCTCACACCCAGGCTTCCCCAGGTAAGCCGATACATTCGGGTACACATAAAACGCCCCCTCAGGCTTCGTACAAGTAATTCCAGGTATCTCAGCCAGCCGCCCCAGAATGCGATCCCGCAGCTTGATATAGTCTGCCCGCATGTCCGCCACGCACTCCTGCGAACTCGACAGCGCCACAGCCGACGCCTTCTGCACAAACGTAGCCGCGTTCGAGGTTGACTGCGACTGCAATTTGCTCATCGCAGCAATGATCGGCTTTGGCCCCAGCGCGTACCCGGCCCGCCACCCCGTCATCGCATACGTCTTCGACAACGACCCCAGCACCACGACATGCTCCTTGGCCTCCTTGATCGAAGCGCCAGAAACAATCTCTCCCGAAAACTGCAGGTTGATATAGCATTCGTCAATCAGCAGATAGATCCCGCGCTCATGCGCCATCCGCACAATGCGAAACAGGTCATCCTTCGCACACACCGACCCAGCCGGGTTCGAAGGCGTGTTCAAAATAATCGCCTTGGTCTTCGGCGTAATCGCCGCCTCAATCGCGTCCGCGGTAATGCGAAAGTTCTCAGCTTCACTCGTCTCGAGAAACACGGGAGTCGCCCCCGCATACTGAATGATGTCCTTATAGGACACCCAGAACGGCACCGGCACGATGACTTCATCCCCGTGCTCGATCAGCACCTGGACCAAGTTAAAGATGGCAAGCTTCCCACCCGTAGTAAACACGGCTTCATCGGGCGCATAGTCCGTCCCAAAATCCGCCGCATGCCGATCCACAATCGCCTTCCGCACCTCAGGAATCCCCGGCACCGCGGTATAGCGCGTCCAGTTCCCCTCAATCGCCGCAATCGCCGCATCCTTAATATGCCGAGGCGTAGCAAAATGAGGCTCGCCGGCCCCAAAATCCACCAGGTCAATCCCCTGCGCCTTCAGCCGCGCAGCCTCAGCCGTCACGGCCATCGTCGCCGAAACCTCAATCCGGTTAATCCGGTCAGTAAACAACTTCCGGGCAGTCGCGGTGCTTGGTGCAGTCACAGTTGCGCTCATGCGTCCATCTTTTCAGAGTTTCCCCTACTGCGGGTGAGAAAGTAGCTGGCCGCCCTTATGTCCATGGCTGCTGACACCTGAACCACGGCGAAGCGGGTCGCTATGAGAGGCGCAGGTTTTTTCGCGTTGATCGGAGTGCTGGTTCTAACAGCACCCGGTCTCTTGCTCCTCGCACCCTGTCGACCTGCCAATCAAGATGAGAGTGACGCGCTCTGCAGCTAAACTTCACTTGCACCTTGGCGTGGATCTGCTGATCTATGCCCATCTTGCGCATAGCGCTCACCGTGGCGCCGCAACGCTCCCTTGACGAAGTGGGCGTCTACCTCAAGTGTTTCTCCTCATCCTTGCTCTCGCGACAGGCGCCGCAACGATCGTCCTGCTAGTGGGCCAAAAAGGCTTAACCCGCATCTGCCTGTGCCCGCCTGTCTCCTTTCTGTCTTGTTGTTACTACTCGGCTTCATGGCAGGTATGGCGGTCGCCTAGGAGATAGAGGATCAAAGAATGCTCGGTACCGAAACCCGCGCTTCTCAAACGCGAACCTCGATGTCCTACGCGAAAGCTTGCAGTCTGGAATCGATGGCAAACATCACCCGTATTTCCCCGAGTCGATCTTCCAAACACCCGCTACACTGGTCTCCATCGCTCGGAGGACCCGCACCCATGCCTCGCTGGACCCGCCTGCTCACCGCCTTGCTCCCCCT
>CAXTMM010000195.1:0-2456 GCA_964245415.1 uncultured Acidobacteriaceae bacterium
CCGATTCGGGAATCCCCTACGTTCTACTTTCGGCTATCCGTCCACACGGCCTAGTGGCCGGCTGGTTCAGTCCGGCTGGCGGGTTCTGCGTCCGCAGCCTCGGGGCGTCGCGGCATCGAAAGGCCCGATGACGGCCGTGACACTGCACGATCTTGCCGACGACGTTGCGGCCGTGATCCGCACGCTTGGCAATGCTCGCGCCGTGCTGCTTGGACACGCCTTCGGCCATGCACTATCCCGCATGGTGGCCACCGACCATCCGGACCTGGTGGAAGCGGTCATTCTCGCGGCCTCCCAGGCTTCGAAGGTTCCTTCCGAAATAGCGAAGACGCCGTTCATCGTGGGCGACCTCAACCGGCCAGAAGCTGAGCGGCTAGCGATACTGCGCAAGGCGTTTTTTGCGCCAGGCCACGATGCCCGGCCGTGGCTCGCAGGTTGGTACCCCGCCACGCTAAAAATGCAACATGACGCGCTCGATGCTGTCCCGCTACCTGCCTATTGGGCGTGCGGATGCGCCCCGATGCTGGAGATTTATGGCGCAGTTGATCCTTTCAAGCCAAAACCGTTTTGGCAAGAACTGAGCGATGACTTTGGAAGCCGCGTCAAATCCGCTATGATTGAAGACGCGTCCCATGCGCTGTTTCCCGAGCAGCCGGACCGCATCGCCGAAGCGGTTCTGCCCTGGCTAGACCAGCATCGCAGTGCTTTAGAGACGCGCACGACAAGGTCTGCTGATGCTTCCACGGCTCAACACCTACAAACTAATCAGGAAATGTCGATGTCTGTCAGCAGTAGACTGATCGTTACGAAGCGAGGGTAGGAGGACCAGACGCAGGGACAGTCGAGTGGATTGCAACTCGTTACCAGAGCAGGGCAGCAAGATATGCCTGCAACGAGAATTTGGTTGGGCAAAGCCACCAACACTCCTGGCGCCCGGTCATTGCCTCCACCACCATGCCGACAAGGAGACCGCGTTCTACGTAATCCCTGGCCAACCGCATCTCTTCTCTGGTGAAGTTTTCGCGGAGCATATTGACGTTTTGGCGGGGACTTCGCTTGCACCTGGCGCGTCAACTAGAATGCGGTTCCTGTTCGACGCCAGCGGCGGCGCGATCCCTCGCACGTTTCCCGCTTCGACGCGATCTCCCGGCTTGTGGAACGGACCAGGAACAAAGTGGTGTACGTAGACGAGGTCGTAAGAGGTTGAAAGCCGGCGTAGACTGTTCTTTTAACGTCAATCGCTATGCACTCATCCAAGCGTCTGGCATCAGCGACAGTATGGGTCCTGCCTCGTCGCGCTAGGGATCGACCTGAGACCTGCCAAACTACAAGGCGAGCCCCACAGAAGTCCGATTGATGGCTACGATCTGTGTCAGTCTTGGCCGTCAATCCCGGCCGAGATGTCCGCCTGCCATCTGCTTTAGCTTCGCGAAGGAACAAACATGCCGGAAGATAACGGGGCTCAGAACGAGCATCCCAACGTAGTCGCCCTTACGGACACAAATGTAAATACGGCAAGTAAGCGGCTACCCTGCTTTATACGAAGTAACACAGCGTCGATTGTGAAAGAATGGGAGACGTTCGCCCGAACGCTCATACCTTCGTCTGATGGTATGACACCGCACGCGTTGCGAGACCATATTCATCAGATACTGACGTTCATAGAGGCCGACATCGCGTCGTATCAGACCCCCACGGAACAGAAAAGGAAATCCCACGGCGAGAAGAAACAGACTCAACCGGTCACGGCCGCTCAGACGCATGCCGCCTTGCGCTTCGCCGGCGGCTTTGACATCGGGCAGATGGCGTCCGAGTACCGCGCCCTTCGTGCGAGCGTGTTGAAGCTGTGGACCATCACCGGTCCTGCCTTCGACGCCGAAGACATTGCGGACATGACCCGGTTCAACGAGTCGATCGATCAAGAACTCGCTGAATCCATGAGTTTTTTACACTGACAAGGTGGCACAGTCCCGAGAACTGGTGGTCGGGATACTGAGCCACGATCTTCGCAGTCCGCTTCAGACAATCGCCTTGTCGACGGAGCTGTTACTTCACATGGGGCCGCTCAACGAACGGCAGACGATGCTGAACAAGAAGGTGCTCGAGAGCACTTTCCGCATGAGCGGCCTGATCAACGACCTGCTGGATGTGACACGGGCGCGGTTTGGGGCGGGGCTTCCGGTCGTGCGGGCCATGATGAACATGGGAACAGTCGCCGAGCAAATTGTTGATGAGGTTCGTGTGGTCCATCCGCATCGAACAATCGAGCTGAGCGTATCGGGTATTCTGACTGGAGAGTGGGACAAGGCGCGCATCGGGCAGGTCTTCTCGAACCTGCTCAACAATGCGATGCAATACGGGTCTCATGGCGTGCCAGTTCGCGTCGGTCTCAGAGGAGACGCTAGAGCATTTTCCAATCACGTGGCATCATATCCTGCCGCTGCGAAGTAGTTAGC
>CAXTMM010000196.1:0-2397 GCA_964245415.1 uncultured Acidobacteriaceae bacterium
TCCCAGTGGCGGATGAGGCCCGGGTGGACGAGCGCCTTTTTAAGCGCTGCAATCTCGTCCGGCTTCATGTGGGCGGTGAGCAGTTCCAAGTGCGCGACGGTCAGGTCGGCGATTACGCCCTGCATCAGGAGCTGGATCCAGTTCTTGCGCAGGTTTTCAAGGCCGGCGGTGTCGGCCTTGGCGCTGGTCCAGGCCGGGAAGAGGTGCTCCATCCAGCCTTCAGCTTCGAGCGCCTTGACGATGTCGAGCGCGTCTTCTTCGCTGGCGATCTTCTCAAGCTCGTAGCCGCGCAGGTAGGGCGAGATCTGCTTGATTGACTCGGCTTCTTTCGCGTTGGCGTAGCGGGCAGCGGTCCTGTCTTCGATCTGCCAGCCGAGGCGCTGCTTGAGGCGGGTGGCACGGATGAGGCGCGAAGGATCCTCGATGAAGCCGTAGTTCGAGGCCAGGCGCAGGAGGCGTGCCTCGATGTCGGCGACACCGTTGAGGGGGTCGAGGAGCAGGCCGTAGGAACCTTCATTGAGCGAGAGGGCCATGGCGTTGGCGGTAAAGTCGCGCCGGCGCAGGTCTTCGACGATGGTGCTCCAGGTGTAAAGGGGCTTGCCGGGCTTGGGATACTCCTCGGAGCGGGTGCTGGCGACGTCAGCGCGAACGCTGCCTGGGAACCATAGAGTGAGGGTGCGGGTAGGCTCGTGGGTGCCCCAGACCTCGGCGCCACGGGCGACCAGCGCTGCTTCCAGCGTGAGAGCGTTGCCCTGCACGGAGAAGTTGAAGTTGCGGACCGAGGAGCCGGTGGTGAGGTCGCGGACTGCGCCCCCGGTAAGAAAAACGGTCATGCCAGCCTCACGGGCGGCATCGCGCACCTGCTTCAACACATGTTGCTGGGCAGAGCTGAGACGATTTTCAAGCAGGTAGATGTATTCGGGCATGCCTTCACAGTGGAGCGTAAGATTTCCGCCGGGGCCCGTTTGGTGCGCGTGCCGAGCCCCGAGTTAGCCCTACCCCCGAGTCGTTTGGGGCTGGCCGGAACGGTTGGCACGAAATCTGATCGTAGCAGAGATGGATGTGGTGCGGCTAGGCGGTTCTTAAAACGCCGTGACAACAGCAAGATCAGGATCGCTCGCGGAAGCGCTCGGCGGAGCGCGCTGAAGATTTGCTCACGATTGGCCCAAAGCCTCGTCCTATCTTAGAACCTGGCAAACACGAGGATCGATGAAGCGAACTAGACGCTGGGCAGTCTTTCTTTTTCTCGTATCGTTTCCTTCTTTCGATCTATCTCTCCACGCACAAGCCGCAGTTCCCGAACCCTCCTCCAAGCCCTATGGGTCACGCAATACATTCGGCATCACGGCAGCGTACTCGAACGATTCCAGCCACATCCTGCTGGGCCGGGCAGATAACGTGAAACTTGGCGCCATAGGGCTGCAGTATCAGCGCCGGCTCATCGCGAATCGGTATCTGGTGGGATCTTATGCGGCTGAGTTCAGACCGGTAATGCTTGAGAGCAATCCGGCAACCATCTTCGTCGACGTCCAAACGTCGCCAGTGCAGACGACGAGCGTAGGCGCGCCAGAGTTGACAGTGAAATGTGTGACAGGGTCTCGTGCGTACAGCTTTCCGTCCACAAATTCAGCGGGTACCACTCTCTCGGGAATCCTGTACGAGCGATGCGGGCGAGAAACCACCTACGCCGAAGGACTTTCACCGGTCGGCTTTCGGATCAACCTGCGACCTCAAAGCCGGCTGCAACCTACTTTCAGCACCTATGAGGGGTACATCTTCTCGACAAAGCCGCTGCCGCTTGCAAATGCAGGATCGTTCAACTTCTCATTTGAATTTGGGGCGGGGCTAGAATACTACGCGTCGCCGAAGACGTCTGTTCGGTTGGAGTATCAGGTCCAACATTACTCAAATGGCTATTCGGCTACCGCCAACCCGGGGGTGGATAGTGGATTGTGGAAGCTGACGTATAGCTTTGGGCGCTGATAAGGGCAGACGTCCGAGCAACGAATAGGAACGACAGCCATGATGCGAAGGACGAGACATGTTGTGGAACAGACAAGAAAGTAGGAAGCTGACTAACCCTGCCTTGACATATCCTTAGGCTTTCCACTCCTAAACTGCATCTCCTGGATTGCATGACGATATCCGTGCTCATGGCCCTGCTGCTGCAGATCGCCGTTTTTGCGGCTGGAGCGCCAAATCACGATTGGCTAGGTACCGATCTCACCGGGCACCCGGTTGAGCGGCTGGCGCCGGACGGAGCGCGAGCGGTGGTGCTTTTCTTTGCGGCTACGGATTGTCCGATTGCGAACCGGTATGTGCCCGGGATTGAGAAGTTGGCGAAGGACGAGGAGAAGGCGGGGGGGGTGGTCTGGTTTGTGTATCCGAATGCGGGGG
>CAXTMM010000197.1:0-2380 GCA_964245415.1 uncultured Acidobacteriaceae bacterium
AGTAAGGGGCGGGTGGGGCGGTGAGCACTCTCATGCAGGGTGTGGCGAAGCTAACCGATCTGTAAGGTACTTAGCGCAAGCAGCTAACGAAGTTATACCTGTATCGAGTATTTCGGAACCTGTTGCTTGTGCCTCTTCCCTGAGATAGCGAGCCCAGTTCATCATGTCTGGGTTCGCTAATGCGGGCTGGCCGCGGTCCGAGCAGAGCCTCGCGGATCGCGTGGCGTCATCGCAGTCCGCCAGGATGATCTCCGCATCAGAGATCGCGTAAGCGGTCAGCGCTTCCCGGATAAAGGCAATCCGCATCTGCCCTTCAAACAGGACGGGACGGTCGGCCGATAGGAGAGGTTTGATTCGCTCGATCCAACCGAGCGTCATAGCCTTTTGCCACTGCCATCCGGAGCCGTACTCCATCTCCATTTCCTCAAGCGGCGGAACGCCTATCGAGTCGAAGAAGAGAGCCTTGCAGGAGGAAACCTGATCAAGGACGTGCTTGGCGAGTGTCGTCTTGCCAGAACCCGATGCGCCGGTCAGAATGAGCAAGTCAGCCGTAAAGACATCCTTACTCTTTGCCTATACTGCCTTGCGCTGGAAGCTGGTCTTCTTCGTGCCGGTGAAGGAGTCTTTTGCCTTCAGGGATGCGGTGGAGGCGCTGGATTGGGGCTTTTCGCCGTTTTTGATCTGGGCGGCTTTTTCGCGTGCGGACTGGAGTTTCTGGGCTGCGCGGCTTAGTCCGCCTACCTTGACTTTGGCTGGTTTCGGGATGAGATCGCTCATAGGAAATGTTCTCATAATCGAGGATTGGTCGTCACGTTGTGGGGATCACGCAGGTCATCCAGTCGAAACGATGCGAGGGTGAGCACGGACGTCTCTACCGCGAGCTATCTCGGATGGCATTACCTCACGAAAACGCTTATCGTGCTTTTATCGAGATTGCGGAAAGCAGTCATGGGCGAAGTAGACTCGCAGCTTTGGCCGATGAGAAAGGGGAGACATGGCGGAACCTAGTATGGAGCTCATCTCGCTGGTGACCGAAGCAGAGTACTTAAGCACTCTGTATGAACCGGATGCCGAGTTTGTCGACGGCGTCATCGAGGAAAGAGCTATGGGAGAAGATGAACACTCAGCCTGGCAGGTAGCGCTGGTCAAGTACTTTAGCAATCGCGATGTGGCATTGAATATCCGGGTGCGCGCCGAGCTCCGCAACAAAGTAGCAGAACGCAGGTACCGGGTGCCGGATGTGGCGCTGCTGGACTTCGACGTTCCCCGGGCTGCGATTGCTGTTCATCCTCCGCTGACCATCTTTGAGATTCTTAGCCCGGAAGACCGGTACAAGCGTTTGCTGGTGAGGTTGAACGACTTTGAGGCGATGGGGGTGCAGCATATCTATGTGGTTGATCCGGAGACCGGGCGTTTTTCAAGGTACCAGGCTGGGCAGTTGTCGCCGGTTGAGGTTGTTTTCTGTCGGGACATGAGCGTAAGTGTCGTGGAGATCGCGAGCCTGGTTCGTTAGAGCGCGGTTGGGCTCGAGACTGGGTCAGTATTGATCTATATTTGCGGGCGCGGCGCGCTATGCTTGAGGGATGAATATCGATCTGCGCTTCGCCATTGCTACCGCCGAGCCTTCTGACCTGCTCGTGATTTTTACTGTCGACCAGAGTGTGGGTCCTGACTCGAGCGACAAGCCAGCTATCTTTCCGTTGACCGAGGCGCAGACGCTGCATACGTCTGTGGGCGAGGTGCTGACCTCGGGGGAGTTCAAGGCGGGTGCGAATGAGACGCTGCTGATCCATGCGCCGAAAGACTTGGCGTGCAAGCGGCTGCTGCTGGTGGGGTTGGGCAAGGCTGCAGCCAAGGGTACGGCGAATGGGCCGAAGGCGGGTGCGCTGCGGAAGGCTGCTGGATCTGCGGTTCGGCTGGCGCGGAGTAAAGGCTTGAAGAGTATTGCTATTGCGCTGCCGCAGACTCTGGTGGAGGCGACCGATGCGGAGGCGGCGAGGGCGATTGCTGAGGGCTCGCTGGTGGCGGATTACGACCCGGATATTTATCACTCGGATCGCAAGGATCGGTCGATGACGGCGGTGACGGTGTTTGCGTCGGAGCGGATCGACCAGGCGGGTACGCTAGCTGGGTTGAATGAAGGGATTGCCCTTGGGGAGGCGCAGAACTTTGCGCGGACACTGGTGAACGAGCCTGGGAATGTGCTCACCCCCACCGTGCTGGGCGAGCGAGCGGCGGCGATGTGCAAGGCAAACGGGCTGAAGTGCGAGGTGTACTCGATTGCGAAGCTGCGCGCACTGAAGATGGGTGCGTTTCTCGCGGTGACGCAGGGGTCAGAGGAGCCGCCGGCGCTGATCGTGATGCGGTATGAGCCGGAGGG
>CAXTMM010000198.1:0-2181 GCA_964245415.1 uncultured Acidobacteriaceae bacterium
CCGCCTGAGAACTGGACCGACATCTGCCGGCGCGGCTTGATGGTGATCGCGTTGTCGAGCATGGTCTTGATCTCATCCCACGTCAGCTCATGCACGAAGCCGACCTGGTTCGCGTCCATGAAGCATGGATCGCACATCATGTTACAGCGGTTGGTCAGATCGATGGTGAGCACCGATCCGCGGCCATGGGTAACCGTGGATGTGCCGTGATTGTGCAAACCCTCGTCGTTGTGCGCCTTGATGTCGCGGCCGGGGAAGACCTCCTCAAGGTGCTTGAAGAACTCGGTGTCGATCGACATGACGTCTTCAAAGTGGCCGTGCTGAGGGCAGTCCTTGACCATCAGGATCTTGCCGTCGCGCTCGATGATCTGCGCCTTGATCTCGCCGACCTTCTCGTTGAGCAGGATCTCGTGGGGCAGCTTGCCGTCGATGATCTGCTGGCGAATTTCAGGCACGCACTTGGGGCAAAGCGAGTCGGTGGTACGCGGCCAGCCGAGAGGGGGCTTCTCTTTCTGGTAGCTCTTAAGCAGCGGCTTGTCCGACCACTTCGGAGTAAACGAAGCATTGGGCTTAATGCTGTTGAGCTTCTCGAACACGCTCCACGCGCCCTGGGCTGCGAAGGTGAGTGTTCTCTCTGCGTACTTGACGGCTTTGGACATGCGTTGCGTCTCCTCGGGTCGTGCGTGTATAGCGATTCGATGCCTTTGAGCGAGAAGAGGAAGCAGCAGAACCAGACCTGCACGCTCCCTCATGTTCCACCAATTTGCGGAACCTAACTGTCCTAAACATAGACGGGTCGCGAAAGAAGCTGTACGAAGATAAGCTAAACGGCGAGATTGGGCACCCAATTGGGTACTACAGTCCCTGAATGGAGCAGGACTTTGGCTCTATAGATCGACGAAAGGAGTAAGCTTCGGGCGAGTGGAGGCGCATAGTCAATTTTGTTTTTCGAACGCGCGGCAGGCGGATTTGCATACGACCAAGTTCCACGTTTCAGCCGAGCGACAGGAGCTATCCATCGAATCCAGCGGGCAGGCCGATGGTGACTTGCCTGGCGGCCTGAGGTCGAGTGGTCGGAGTTCCCAGTAAGCGCCTCAAGGGTGTAGAGCTCGAGACCTAAGGCAGCGGCTGTTTGAAGACTTTGTGTTTCACGTCTGGCCAGAACTCCTGAAAGAGGTTAACGCTCTCTGAGCCAAGCAGCGAATAGCCCCAGGTTCTGAGGACAACGGCTGAACTGACGCTAGCGGCGGGATAGTAGGCCTGGGTGAGCGCGGCGGCCATACCGCGTCCGAGGACGTCAGAGTAGTTCAGGTTGCGCTTCCCTGAGTCGCGCGGGTCAACGACGATACGCTTGAGCGCGTAGACGACGCGCGAATCGAAGGTACCGTAGGCCTTGCGGTAGTAGCGAGGATCCTCGTGAAAGATGGCAGGCAGCAGGCCATCGGAGAAGATGCGAATGGTGGTCTGGCGCAGCGCGGCTGCACCTACTCGCTCGCCAAAGCCATTACCATCGGTACCGTATTTGGGGTCGGTGCCGCGGATCGATCCGTAGGCGCCGAGCAGGACGACGGGTACCAAGTTTAGAGGACGCACCTCCTCATGGAGAGGAAACAGGAACTTATCCTTCGTGGTGAGCGGCGGCACCTTTTCGCCCGGCTCGACTATACCCGCAAAGTGTCGTTGCTCGACGGCTTCCGGAGTGTTGGGGCGGGTAGCGGGCACCGGCGCGTCGGGCAGCGGCAGCGTGCCTTGCTGCGCGCAGACCGGGCGGGCCGCTGTGAGGCAGAACGGCAGAACGAACAAGATAAGCGACAGATGCCGGCATGGTGCAAGTTGTTTGCTGCGCAATCGGTTCCCTCGCGGCCAGGCTACTCGAAGGCCATGGCTCCTCTGGTTTACTTAATCACTTTTTGAGCGCTTGACCACCTGAAAAGTTTCGTTTCACAGTACCCGCCGGGTACCTGCGGATAGAAGAGGATTGACCCGGCTACCTCTGCGCTCAAATACTTACTGCTAAGAGGGCTTGGTGGGTGAGCAATGATGGAAGCGAGGATATGGGTGGGTAACACGGTGCGTGAAATGGTCGCGGAAGTTGAGATTGAGGCGGCGCGGCTGATCGCGTACGTGAATGATGAGGTGGTGCCGGAGGTACGGCATGGCTCCGCGCGCGGACTTCGCGCC